>JAFAOG010000547.1 GCA_019237945.1 Deltaproteobacteria bacterium
CGGATGGCTGGGCGTACTTCACGACCCCGAACGGCGACGCGATCGAGAACACGAATCCCGACCACGTGCGGCACTACCGGCGCGAGCAGCTCGCCGCAGTCCTCCGCAGGCACTTCGACGACGTCACCGTGGTCTACGGCGTCGCGACGACGGACAACTGGCAGCGCGGGCTGCGCAGCTTCGATCTGCGGCATCCGATCACCCTCGCGCGCGCGATCGTCGGCAACCTGCGTAACCATCGCGAGTCGCGCGACGTCGCCGAGGACAAGGCCGGCACCGCGCATCTGTTCGCGATCGCCCGGCGCCCGCGCGCGTGAACCTCAGTCGCGAGCCATCTCGCGGATCGCGTCGGCCACGGTGCGCACGTCCTCGGGGGTCATCCCGGGGAACAGCGGCAGCGTGACGAGGCGCGGCCACAGCGATGCCGCGACGGGGAAGTCTTCCGCGGCGAACCCGTACGTCTCGCGGTAGTACGGCTGCATGTGCAGCGGCATCCAGTGCACGGATGCGCCGATCCCGCGCTCCTTGAGCCCGGCGATGAACGCATCGCGGCCGGCGTGCCACACGCCGAGGTCGAGGCGGATCGAGAACAGGTGCCACGAGTGGCGGCGATCCGCATGCTCGCGCGGCAGCTCGAGGCCCGGCACACCCTCGAGGAGCTCGTGATAGCGCGCGACGGTCGCACGCCGCGCCTCCCACAGCTCGTTCGCGCGCTCGAGCTGCACGCGCCCGATCGCCGACGCGACGTCCGTCAGGTTGTACTTGAATCCCGGCGCGACGACCTCGTAGTACCAGGAGCCCGCGGAGGTGTAGCGCTTCCACGCGTCCTTCGACATGCCATGCAGCGACATCAGCCGCATGCGATCGGCGAGCGCGTCGTCGTCGGTGACGGCCATCCCGCCTTCGCCCGTCGTGATGCACTTGTTCGCGTAGAACGAGAAGCAGGTGATCGCGGCCGTCGTACCGACCGCGCGCCACGGCGCAGAGGTGTTCGAGCGGGTGAACGCGGGCAGCGTGTGCGCGGCATCCTCGATCACGACGAGGTCGTACTCGGCGGCGAGCGCGCTGACCGCATCGACATCGACCATCTGCCCGGCGTAGTGCATCGGGATGATCGCGCGAACCCGGCCATGCGGCTGCGTGACGCCGGCAACGCGGTCTCCGGCGCGGATCCGCTCGAGCACGGTGCGCGCGGCCGAGACGTCGATGCACTGGGTTACCGGATCGCAGTCGACGAACACCGGTGTCGCATCGAAGTAGCGAACGACCTCGGCGGTCGCGGCAAACGTCATCGTCGGGACGAGCACGAGGTCGCCGCGTTGCAGGCCGATCGCGTCGAGCGCGAGGTGGAGCGCGGCCGTACACGAGTTGAGCGCGACCGCATGCTTCGCCCCGACGTAGCGCGCGAGCTCCGCCTCGAACTCGCGGGTGACGGGACCGGTCGTCAGCCAGCCCGACCGCAGACAGGCGACGACCTGTTCGATCTCGCGCTCGGTGATGCTTGGGCGGTAGAACGGGACTTTCATCGAACGTCGTGAGCCTCCAGCTCGTGGATCCGGCGGCGTGCCTCGGCGAGCACGGCGGCCTGGCGAGGCGACTGTAGACCGAACAGCGCGCCGAGCGTGCGCGCGATGATCAGCAGATCGTTGACGACCGACATCCGTTGCACGCCCTCGACGGCGAGCTCGAGCTTGAGCGGCATGATCACCTGCCGGTACGCGCGCTCGTGGTCGCGGGCGAGCGCCAGCACGCCTTCCTCGTCGCGGAACGTGATCGACGCGAGGTCCGTCAGGCCGGGACGGACGTCGAACACCGGCTGCCAGCGCGCGTCGTACTGCTCGACGAACCGCGGGACCTCGGGACGGGGGCCGACGATGCTCATGTCGCCGCGCACGACGTTCCACAGCTGCGGCAGCTCATCGAGCTTCGTCTTGCGCAGCCAGCGACCGACGCGCGTGATCCGCGGATCCTGCCCGGCGGTGATCGGCGAGCCGGTGCGCGACGCATCGGTCGTCATCGTGCGCAGCTTCAAGGTCTCGATCCGCTTCTTGCCGCGGCCGACGCGCTCGTGGCGGAACATCACCGGGCCCGGCGAGTCGAGCTTGATCGCGACCGCGCACGCCGCGATCACGGGCGCCGCGACCACGAGGCCGACTCCGGCGAGCGCGACGTCGAGCAGACGCTTCACGCGGCCCTCGCGATCGTCTCGAACAGGCCTTCCCAGCGCGCGAGCACGGCCGACCAGTCCGCCGAGACGGCGAGATTTCGCCCGCTCGTCGACAGCTGCTGGGCGAGCGCCGGCTGGGCAAGAAGCCGTTCGACCGCCGCCGCCATCGCCGACGCATCGTTCGCCGGAACGAGCATCGCGTCGCGTTCATGGTGGAGCATGTGCGGGATCCCGCCGACCGACGTGGTGACGACGCACAGCCCGCACGCGAGCGCCTCGAGCACGGAGACCGGCGAGTTGTCCGCGTTCGTGGTGTTGAGGAAGATGTCGCCGGCGGCGAGGTAACGCGGCACGTCGCGTTTCGGCACGCCGGGCACGATCGTCAGCCGTTCGGTGACGCCGAGCTCGGCTGCGCGTTGCCGAACCCGCTCGAGCGAGCCATCGCCCTTGTCGCCGCCGACCATGGTGAGCGTCGCGCCTGGATGGCGTGCGGCGATCTTCGCTAGCACGTCGACGGCCATCACAGGGTTGTAGACATCGTGAAAGGCGCGCAGCCAGACGAGCCGCGGCTGCAGGCGCGAACGCGGGACGTGCGCAAACTCCGCGACGTCGACGGCGTTCGGGATCACGACGACCTCCCGCGCCAGCGGCGCGAGGGCCGCGCGCAAGTAGTCCGACGGCGCGGTGACGCGCGCCGCCGAGCGCAGGAGTCGCCGTGTGCGGCGCGGCCATCGACGAGAGAACGTCGGCAGGTTGCCGCCGTGCAGCGTCAGCACGAACGGCTTCCCGAGCCGCGCGAGCTCGAAGCATACCGCCTCGCCCCACACAAACGCCGGGCCCGAGAACAGATCGACGTGCGCGAGCGCGTAGTCCCGCCGCCGCGTCCACGCCGTGCGCAAAATGTCGGAGAGCCGGGAGATGCGGCCGCGACGCGTCGACGTACGGATCACGCGCCACTCACGCGCCTCAAGCCGATCGGTCAGGTCCTCGCAGTAGGAGCGGTGCGTGCCCGCAGCCGACAAGAAGCTGCCGACGAAAAGCACAGCCGGGTGGCTCACGCGATTGCCTTTTTCTTCGGCGGTGCACGTGCGGGCACAGACGTCGCGAACGCCATCCCGAGCACGAACGCGGGCGTAGCGAGGCGCGTACTGTAGACGAGCAGGAACAGCGCGAACCACACGACCATCGCGAGCGATAAGGCGCGCGCAGTGACGTCGCGCGTCCGTCTGACAGCGCGCACGCACAGCGCGATCAGGCAGCCGAGCGACAGGAGCCCGAGCATTCCGTGCTCGGCGAGCATACGCGAGTACTCGGTGTGCGATGCACCGAAGAACATTCCGCGCTCGCGTCGTATCGTCGTCCCTATGCCGGGGCCGACGCCCATGATTGGGCTCTCGAGGAACAGGTCTAGCTCGCCCTTGATGAAGATGTCGCGACCCGACGACTTTGTGCTCGTGTACCGGTTGTCGATCTCGCCGTTCGTCACCTCTTCGAGCTTCGGCTCGATCACGAGCTTCGTGATGCCGAGCCCGAGCGTCGCGATCACGAGGACCGTCACACGCGCTCGGCGATTGCCGCGCATGATCACGAACATCGCCGCCGCAACGCCCGCGAGTGCCGCCGCGAGTCCGCCGCGCGCGAACGTCAACGCCGATTGCGCGGCGAGCGCCGCCGCGAGCAGGAACAGCGGCACTCGCGTGCGCCACGATAACCGGCGTACGATGATGAACAGCAGCACGAACATCAGCGCGAGGCCGAGCACCGCCGATACCTGATTGGGCCCGTAGCCACCGCTCGTCACCGTGTTCGCCGCATTGACGAACTCGAGGTGGTCGCTAACGTTTGTCGAGCGCACCACGAGCGTCGAGATGCCGAGCACGGGCACGATGAACGCGAAGAACGTCGTCATGACCTGCTGCGCGTCCATGCGGACGTTCGAGAAGAACAAGACCGCGAGCCCGAACGCGAGCGGACCCGAGAGCGTGAAGCTCACTTCCTGACGCGCGGTCTCGAGGTCGAGCGCCATGAACGTCAGCAGGGCGGAAGGCAGGAGCAGCGCGAAGTAGAGAACCGGCAGCAGTCGATTGCGCCGGACCTTCACGCGCAAGATGCCGATCACGAGGATCAACGCGACGGCGTACTTGCCGAACTCCCAGAAGATGTTCGCGTAACACATGCGCCACAGCACCTCGCAGCCGGCGAGGTACGCGACGAGCAGCGGGATGTTCGCGAGGCGGCGCGTCGTCGCCGCGATGATCGCGCAGACGCCGACGGCGAGCAGGGCGTGCGCGGTCGCGATTGCGGGCGTCGCGCGCATGACGAGCGCGAGCAGCACGTGCGCCACCGCGAGCGCGGCGATCGTCCCGAGCTGGGCGCGACGCGAGCGGTCGACCTTGGCCGGCGGACGCGCCGGGACCGACTTCGGCGCCGCGGGGGGCGCTGCGCTGGTGACGGAGGTCGTGGCCATGCCAGGTCGTTAGTGCGTGCGCCGCCCGAGGGCGTTCACGAGTAGGACGTTCTCGCAGGATCCGATGTCCCGACGAGCCGTTGGAGGAGCTGATGATACTCGACGCCGCGCCGCTGCCAGGTCTTCGTTTCGACGGCACGCTTGCGGGCGAGCTGCCCCATCGCGGCCAGCCGCGGCCGGTCCGCGAGCAGCTCGATCAGGCGGTCGGCGGTCGAGACCGGGTCGGAGATCTTTGCGACGAGCCCCGTCTCGCCCGGCTCGATCGCCTCGACGACGCCGGAGTTGTCGGATACGACCGCCGCGCGGCCGCATAGCGCCGCCTCGACGACCGCGATCCCGAAGCCCTCGAAGTCGCCGTTCGGCGTGTGCTGGCTCGTCATGACGAACAGGTCGGCGGCGTTGAGCGCGCACACGACCTCGTCCGCGGGGAGTACGCCGAGGATGTGCACGTGATCCTCGACGCCGAGCTCGCGCGCGAGCGTCATGAATTGCTCGCGGCGATACGGCACGCCGACCATCGCGTAGTGAACATCGCCAAATCGGTCGAGCACGCGCGGCAGCGCGCGGATCGCGACGTCCTGACCCTTGCGCTCGTGGACACTGCCCACGGTGATCAGCAGCGGGCCCGTGCCGAGGCGATACTTGTCCCGGAACCTCGCGGTCGCCTCCGCCTCGACCAGCCCGAAGCGCTCGTCGTCGGCGCCGTTGGGAATCACGGCGCTCGCGCGCGCGCTGATGCCCGCGCGAACCATGTGCGATCGCGTGTACTCGCTGACGCACACGACGGCCGCTGCGCGCCCGAAGCTTCGCCGCGTCACCGCGCGCCGCCAGCGCGCCGGCACGTTGAACTCCATCGCGTGTCCGACGGCGAGGTACGGAATGTGGTGCAGGCGCTCGAGCAGCGCGGCGAGCCACACCATGCGCTCGCCCGACGCGACGATCACATCGGGCGGCGAGCGGCGGATCAACGTCGAAACGGTCGCCATGCGATACGCGAGCCGCACCGCCGACGGACCGAACTGCTTGAGCTGATGGACGGCGAACGGTTGCTGGCGATCGAATGCCGAGATCGCGGCCTGCTCGGCCATCTCCTGCGGGGATGCGACCGTGACATCCCACCCATGCCGGTGCAGCTCGCGCGCGAGGTGATACGCGTGCGTCCCGATGCCGCCCGGACCAGGCGGAAACTCCGACGAGAGCACGAGGACGCGCGGCAACAGGGCGCCGGGATACCCCACATTCCGAGGCAGATCAACGCCGGTCGCCGTCACGGCCGGGCCGGTTGATCGCGCGCACGATGTAGTCTTCCCGTGGTAGCACGCGCCGTCGAGCTGGTTGAGCTGCCTGCCGAAAGTCCGATCGCTCCAGCTCATGCGACTTCGTCATCGCAGCTCCGGGAAGAGCTCGCGGAAGTGGCCGTAGAAGCCATCGGGCGTTAGCCGATCTTCCCACAGCCGGCGGCACTCGCGCTGGCGCTCCTGCAGCTCGCGCTCGCTCATCGACGCATGCGCCTCCGCGACGAGGGATGGGCCGCGCGCGAGATCCTTGTGATCGATCCAGATCACGTAGCGGCGCCAGTCGATCTCGTCGTGAAACGGCAACACGCAGTCGGTATCGATGAAAACCGGTGGACGCCCCATCGCGAGCGCCTCGTAGAAGCGCACCGAGAAGTTGCCGCCGCCGCGCATGCACACCGTGTAGTCGGTGTCGCGCACGTTCTCGAGAAACTCGCGACGCGCGGCCTGCGCGGGATCGTTGCGATCGTCGGTGCGCACGCCGGCGCGGTACTTCGTGCGCAGCACATAGCGCGTCTCGACGGCCGTGCTCTTCGCGAACGTCTCGAGCACCTTGCGACGGAACCACGTGTGCTCGAGCGGCGCCGGTTCCCAGCGCTCGCGGCCGAGGCGCCAGTTGAGCTGACGCATGCGCGTGCGGATGTAGCGAGCGGCGTGGCGCGGCAGTGACGAGCCGGCCTGGCCGCAGAAGCCGAGCACCGGCCTGCCGCTCTTCGCGCGGACGTCGACCTCGCCTCCGGCGAGCGGATCGTCGATGAACGCCGGCAGCGCGTGGTTGCCGGTCCGCTGGCGCGAGCGATACCCGGAGAGCTGGAACATGTGCACGCCGGGCGCGTGGCTCGGGAAGTTCGCGACGTAGTCGCTGAGGCTGAACACGGCAATCGGCTTCTTCGCCTTCGTCGCGACATCGACCGCGCGCAGCGCCTCGTCGACGCGATCGTGCTCGACGTAGAACTGCCACTTCATCGGCAACAGGTGGATGTCGGCCGCGTCGGGCGAGTCGACGAGCTCGAACTGTGCGAGCCGGCGGCCGTATACGGCCTGTCGCTCCTCGAGCGGCGCGGGGTTCCAGAACGCCTTGAGGAT
>JAFAOG010000054.1 GCA_019237945.1 Deltaproteobacteria bacterium
TTCGTCGTCCTCGCGCTCGTTTCGTCCGTGGCCGCAGCGCCCGCTCCGATCCACGTCACCTACGACAGCGCGCATCTCGATCTCGACGCCCACACGCTGCAGTTCAAGCCGTCGCGTGCGATCAGCGAGGCAACGATCACCGCGATCGGCGAGGACGGCAACGAGCTCGGCACCGGCAGCGCGAGCTACAAGGACGAGACCGGCTGGCTCGCGATCACGTGGACGCAGCCCGCCTCGACCCGCGTGATGATGCTCAAGCTGCGCGTCGCTGCGACCGACGGGGCCGCGACGAACGTCGAGCTCGTGCCGTGGTCGGTCGAGGTCGCGCACGAGGACGTCAACTTCGCGACCGACTCGGCGACGATCGAAGCCGGCGAGCAGGCCAAGCTCGACGCCGCGCTCGACAAGATCAAGGACGTCGTCGCGAAGGCCTCCAAGTTCATGAAGGTGCGCCTCTACGTCGCGGGCCACACCGACACCGTCGGCCCGTCCGCGAAGAACAAGAAGCTCTCGCTCGCGCGCGCGGCCGCGATCGGCAAGTACTTCAAGCAGCACGGCATCGCGGTGCCGATCGTGGTCGCCGGCTTCGGCGAGGACGTGCTCAAGGTCAAGACGCCCGACAACACCGACGAGCGCGCGAACCGCCGCGCCGACTACGTGATCGGTCCTGCCACGGGCCAGCCGCCATTCGGCGGCGCGTACCTCAAGGCGAAGGCGAGCTGGTCGCAGCTGCGCTGAGCGCTAGCCACTACGCGTCGAGGACGATGTCCTTCGCGCAGCGCGCCTGACACGCGAGGATCAGGCCCTTCGCACGGTCGTTCGGGCTGAGCGCATCCTGGGTGTCCATCGCGACCTTGCCGGAGACGAGCTTCGTCTTGCACTGGCCGCAGATGCCCGAGCGACACTCGAACGGGATCGCGATGCCGTTCTCCTCGGCGATCTCGAGCACCGTCTGGTCGCGCGTCGCCTCCGCGGTCTTGCCGGACTTCGCGAAGTTGATCGTTGCCGTGTCGGCGACCTCGACGGCCTCGGCCGCGGCCGCCTCCTCGAGCGACATCGGCGGCGGCGCGAGGAACGCCTCCTGATGGATCTCGGCGTCGGGGATGCCCATGCCGACGAGCAGCTTGCGCATCGCCGTCATCATCGGATCGGGCCCGCACAGCAGCACCGGCCCTCGCTTGAAGTTCGGGATGTGCTTCTCGAGCAGCTCGCGCGTGATCTGACCGCGTTCGCCGTCCCACTCGACGTCGGGATCGTTCGACAGCGTGAGCACGACGTGGAGGTTCGGATAGCGCGCCTTCAGGTAGCGCAGCTCCTCGGCGAAGATCACGTCCTGCTTCTTGCGCACGCTGAAGACGAGGTAGATGTCGCCCTTCCAGCCGCGGTCGGTCAGGCTGCGCGTGATCGACATCATCGGCGTGATGCCGACACCGCCTGCGATCAGCACGACGCGCTCCGACTCGTGGCCCGCAAAGAAGAACTTGCCCGACGGCGCGCCGATCTGGATGCGCATGCCCTCGCGCCAGTTCTCGTGGATCCACTTCGAGGCGAGCTGCGCGCGCTTGACGCTGATCTCGCAGTAGTGCTGCCGCGTCGGCGACGAGGCGATCGTGTAGCTGCGGTTGACGCGCTTGCCGTCGATGTTGAGCTTGAGGTTCAGGTACTGACCGGAGATGTGCTCGAACGGCAGCTTGCCGCCGTCGGGGTTGACGAAGCGGAACGTCTTGACGTCGTGCGTCTCGTCGAAGATCCGCGCCAGCACGAGCTCGCCCGACCAGAACGGCTTCTGCTTCGGCGCCGCGCTCTTCGCGGCGAGCAGCTTCTGGTGCGTACCCGCGAGCTCCTTGCGCAGATCGACGTAGTGCGCGCCGACGCGCCACAGGTACGACGCGCCGACGACGGCCGCAAACACCAGCGGCGGCCGCGTGTCGCTCTTGACGAGCAGGTAGTAATGGACGACGCCGCCGCTCCCGACGAGGTACGCGAGCCGGTGCAGCAACTTCCACTTCTTCGCGCCGAGCCGGCTGACCATGCCGTCGGTCGACGTGATCGCGAGCGGCGTCATCAGCAGCAGCGCGCCGAACCCGAACCACAGGTACTCGCGCTCGATGATCTCCTCGATCGTCGATCGGATCGACCCATCGCGGTCCCACACAACGAAGATGATGAAGTGCGCCAGGATGTACGAGAACCCGAGCACGCCGAGCCGGCGACGGATCGCGATCAGCTGGTTCCATCCGGTGATGTGGCGCAGCGGCGTGATCAACAGCGACAGCGTGATCAACACGAGGCCGATCAGGCCCGTCGTGCGGATCGCGAAGTTGACCTCGTTGACGCCGAGGCCGCCGTGAAACGCGTCCCACAGCAGCAGCGCGGCCGGGACCAACCCGTTGACGAGGATCAGCGTCTTCGCGAACTGGTTGTCGATGAGCTTCTTAGAAGTACTCATCGAGATTCATCCCCGTGTACAGGCTCGCGACCTGATCGGCGTAGCCGTTGAACATCAGCGTCGCGCGACGGCCGTGCTCGCCGATGCGCTGCTCGGTCGCCTGCGACCACCGCGGGTGATCGTGGCGCGTGTTGACGTTCCCGTAGAACCCGTACTCGCGCGGCGCGCGCTTGTTCCACGTCGTCGGCGGCTGCTTGTCGACGAGCGTGATCTTGACGATCGACTTGATGCCCTTGAAACCGTACTTCCACGGCACGACGAGCTTCACCGGGGCGCCGTCCTGCGGCGGCAGCTCCTCGCCGTACAGGCCCGTCGCGAAGATCGCGAGCGGATGCATCGCCTCGTCGATGCGCAGGCCCTCGACATACGGCCAGTCGAGCACCGCGCTGTTGCTCTGGTTCGGGAACCGCTTCGGATCCATCAGCGTCTCGAACGCGACGTACTTCGCGCTGCCCTGCGGATCGACGCGATCGAGCAGCTTCTTCACCGAGAAGCCGGCCCACGGCACGACCATCGACCACGCCTCGACGCAGCGGTGGCGATAGACGCGCTCCTCGGGAGGTGCGATCGCGCGGAAGTCGTCGAGGTCGAATGTCTTCGGCTTGTTGACGAGCCCGCCGACCTCGATCTTCCAGCCGTCGGTCTTGAAGCCCTTCGACGCCGCGGCGACCCCGTCCTTGTTCGTCGTGAACTCGTAGAAGTTGTTGTAGTTCGTGATCGAACGCTTCGGCGTCGTCATCTCGTCGGCCTTGACGACGCCCTTCACGAGGCCCTTCAGGGCCTTGCCGTTCGTGTCGACCAGGTCGACGCCGTTGAACTTGCGGTAGGCGACGGCGGTGGCCGCAGCACTTGCGGCCAGGATGCCCCCGCGAATGACCGTGCGACGGTCGAAGTACGCCTCGCGAGGCGTGATCTCGCTGGCTAGGTTCTTCTCGGACATGCTCCTCCCCTACGCGGCCGTGCCCCCAGGGTTACAGGCCGGGTAGCGATGCTCTCACAGCTCTCGAAGAGCGCACAGATCGGGTTTACCCTGGCCGACATGGACGGAAACTCGGTGCCGGTGAACGTGGCGGTGGTTGGCGTGGGTGCAGACGACGCCGCGACACGCACCGCTGCCGAACGCCTCGCCACCGCCGGGCACGAGGTGATCGACTCCAAGCAGCTCGCCGCGGGAGCGCCGCTGCTCGAGGTCCTGACCGACTGGATCGAGGACGAGCGGATCGACGTCGTGATCGCGATCGCGAACGACACCGACCCGGTGCGCGCCGCGCTGGCGCCGATGATCACGAAATCGATCCCGGGCTTCGGCGAGCTGCTGCGGGCTGCGGCTTTTTCTGAGATCGGCAGCGCCGCGATGCTGCTCGACGGCGAGGCCGCGCGCTGCGGCGCCACCTACGTGTTCGTCGTCCCGGGCACGGTCGGCGCGGTCAAGGTCGCGATGGATCACCTGCTGCTCCCGCAGCTCGATCTGCGCACGCGTCCTGCGAACCTCGCGAGCCGCCTGCCCCGCCTGCGCGGTCGCGCGCCGGCCGCCGAGTCGTTCGCGAAGCGCGAGGACACCGATCCGGGGACGCCGCCGCCGCCGCGCAACCCGACGCCCGCGCCGAAGATGAAGACGAACCCGCCGGCGCCCGCCGAGAAGCCGGTGACGAAGACGCCGCCGATGGGCGTGGTGCTGCGGGCGACGCCGGTCGACGCCGACGCCGCGAAGGACGCCGAGCTGATCACGAGTGACGCCGCGATCCTGATCCCGCCGGCCGAGATCGTCGAGCCGCCCGCCGAGATCGTCGACAAGCCGCCGGCGGCCGAGGCGCCGTCCGACACCGTCGCCGCCGAGCAGCTCGGCGCGTTCGTGATGTCGCTCGAGAAGCACGCCGCGCAGATTCGCCGCGAGAAGAGCCAGGTCGGTCCGCTGCCGACCGCGCCCGCCGAGGCTGCGAAGCCCGAGCCGGCGAACGCCGAGCCGCCGGCCGTGCGCGCCCGGTCGACGACGCCCCCGCCACCCGTCCCGACCACGCCACCGCGCGGCAAGACGATGCCGCCGCCGGTCAAGCGCACCGATGCCGAGATGAAGGCGCTGCGCGACGCGCAGGTCGCCGACGCGATCTCGAAGGTCGAGAAGCTGCCCGAGGCGCCGGCCGACGAGGCGAAACCGCGCAAGAAGAACGAGACGACGCCCCAGCAGTGGGCGCGCGCCGCGAACGACATGGAGAAGATCTCGCCGCGCGCGACTCGCGGTGACGAGAGCAACGTCAGCACGGCGAGCACCGTGCTCGGCCAGGGCGATCGCGTGATCGTGATCCCGCAGCACAAGAAGCGCCGCGCGTGGCTGTTCCTGCCGATCGCGCTCGTCGTCGGGGCCGGCGGCGCGTTCGTGATCAAGACGCAGTTTCTGTCTGGAAACCGGACGGCCGCCGCCGAGCCGCAGCCCGAGCACGTCGAGCAGACCGTGAAGGTCGAGGCGATCGAGCCCGCGCCGGCGCCGCCGCCGGTCGAAGACCAGCCGAAGCCACTGCCGCCGGCGGTCCCCGAGGTCAACGAGATCGAGATGGAGCCGGGTGGCGCCGCGAACCTGACTGCGCTCGCGCAGGCGCACAACGATCACCACGCCGCGCATGTGCCGGCGGTTCCCGCGACGGGCGCTGCGACCGGCCCCGCGATCGCGCCTGCCGCCGGTTCCGCCGCGAAGGGCTCGGCCGCCGGCAGCGCCGACGATGCGCCCGATCCGCGCACGCATCCGAACATCGCGCCGGCGTCGGCCGACTGCGACGAGGCGGCGTGCATCCTCGAGCACTATCAGCGCGAGTGCTGCGCGCGCTACAAGCCCGCCGAGATGCCCGCCGAGAAGATCGATCCAGCCGGCCCGCCCGAGACGCTCGACAAGGCCGCCGTCAAGGCCGGCATCGCCGACGTCAAGCCGGCGGTCCAGCAGTGCGGCGAGGAGCACTACGCGAAGGGCACGGTCAAGATCACGCTGACGGTCAGCGCAGACGGCGCCGTCACCGACGCGACGGTCTCCGAATCGCCGCTGCCCGAGCTCGGCAGCTGCGTCGCATCGGCGCTCAAGCGCGCGTCGTTCGCGAAGACGAAGAACGGCGCCGTCTTCACCTACCCGTTCATGTTCTAGCGCGTTCTAGCGCGCGACCGGCAGCACGACCGCGCTCGCGGCGCCGGGCTGGTGATACACGCGCTGCGTCGCCTTCTTGTAGTCGCCGGGCTTCGCGAAGAACATGTTCTCGACGAACGTCTGCGGGTTGCGGTCGTAGAGCGGGAACCAGCTCGACTGCACCTGCACCATGATGCGGTGGCCCTTGCCGAACACGTGGTTCGCATCGGGCAGCGCGAAGCGATAGCGTTGCACCTGGCCGGCGGGGATCGCGGTCGGGTGCTCGAAGCTGTCGCGATAGCGGCCGCGGAAGATGTCCATCGCGATGCCGAGCTCGTAGCCGCCGAGCTCTGGCTGCGGTGCGTACTCCTCGGGGTAGACGTCGATCAGCTTGACGACCCAGTCACTGTCGGTGCCGGTCGTCGACGCGAAGAGATCCACTTGCGCCTGCCCGCTGATGTGCAGCGGTTCCTTGAGCGGCTCGGTGACGAAGCTCAGCACGTCGGGACGATCGACGACGAACCGCTGATCGACGACGAGCCACTTGCGCCACTGATCGTGGTCGTTCTTCACCGGGCGCGGCACGTACGGCACCGGCTTCTGCGGATCGGAGACGTACTCGTCGAAGCCTTCGCCCTTCGGCGCGTCGAAGCTCGCGTGACCATCGCCGCCGAAGTACAGCGCGCGCGGCGCGTTGTGCGCGGGCCACGTCGCCTGCTTGCGCCACGTCATCGTGCCCGTCTCGAACACGGTGACCGGCGCGATGCCCGACTTCGGCGCCTTGTCCTTGAGCTGCTCGTCGAGGAACGGCTTGATCACATCCCGGCGCGCCTGGACCGCGGTGTCGCCGTCGAACTGCAGCGGACCGAACGACGCGAAGTTTCCCTTCGCGCCCGAGTGCGGCCACGGACCGAGCAGCAGCAACGCGCGCCCCTTGAAGGCCTTGTACACGGCGCTCCAGCCGTACTTGTCTTCCTGATCCCACTCCGACGCGACGATCAACGTCGGCACCGTGAGCGGCTCTTTCGCGAGCAGCGTGTCGAGCGCCTGCTCCTGCCAGAACGCGTCGTACGCGGGATGCTCCGCGATCTTCTTCCAGAACGGCAGCTGCTCGAAGCCCGCCGCCTTCGCGTAATCGCCCGTCGAGCCGGCGCGCAGAAACGTCTCGTAGTCGTCGAGGCCGGGGCGCGGCACGCCCTTGCCCTCGCCGCGCTGCTCGGTCTGCCCTGCGAAGTAGTCGAGGTTGATGTTGCGGAACGCGCCGTAGTGCATCCAGTCGTCGCCCATCCAGCCGTCGACCATCGGGCACTCCGGCACGGCGGCCTTGAGCGCCGGGTGCGGATGCACGAGCGCCATCAGCACGGTGAAGCCGTCGTACGACGAGCCGATCATGCCGACGCGGCCGTTCGTCTCCTTCACGTTCTTCACGAGCCAGTCGATCGTGTCGTAGGTGTCGGTCGAGTGATCGACCGGCGTTGGATTGAGCGGGCCCTTCAGCGGGCGCGTCATCACGTAGTCGCCTTCGCTGCCGTACTTGCCGCGGACGTCCTCGTACACGCGGATGTAGTTGCCGTCGGCGGCGAACACGTCGTCATCGACCGGCAGCGACGCGGCCATGCTCGTCGAGCTCGTGCGCCCGAGCTTCTTGCCCGCGTTGTACGGCGTGCGCGTCAGCAGGATCGGCGCGCGGGTCGCACCTTTGGGCACCACGATCACGGCGTGCAGCTTCACGCCGTCGCGCATCGGGATCATGACGTCGCGCGTGTCGAAGTCGGCCTGCTGCGCCGGCGGGACGAACGTCGCCGGGATATCGGGCGTATTCGGAGGCGTCGGATTGGCGGCGGCGGAACGGAGCAGCGCGAACGTGGCGACGGCGAAGACAAACCGCATCGCCGCGAAACTTACCAGGTCGCGAGGAGCCAGCCCGTCGCGGCGAGCCACAGCGTCGCCAGACACGCGATCGCAGCGCCGATGACGAAGCGCCGCATCGGTGGCTGCGTGGCCTTCGTCGGTGGAGGCAGCGGCTCGACGACCGTGATCACCTCGCTGCTGTGGCGCGGTGGCATCGACTACAGCCTACGGATCTTCTCACTGCGTACGAACGAGAATCGTTTTCGTTGTTTGTGCATGTGAGGCGCGTTACCGCAGGCATTTGTGGGGTAACGCACCGCGATTACCTGGACATCCATGTAGGGTGGTCGACGGTGGCACGGCTCTCCGTATTGATCTCGCTCGTCCTCGTCGCGTGCGGCGACACGACAGCGCCTTTGCAGACCGCGGAACCGGGCGTGGTTTTCACGTACCCCGTCGACAAACAAGTCGACGTTCCGCTCGGCACGAAGCTCATCGTCACGTTCAGCGATCCCGTGGTCGCGACCGCGCTGACGTGTCCTTCGTTCTGCATCATGGGACCCAACGGTCCCGCCAACGTCACACCGACCGTGTCGGCCGATGGTCTCGCGGTCTCCGTCGACTCGCCGGGTTGGGATCCGGGCGCGCAGTACTCGATCAGCGTCACGAGCACGCTCGCGCCGTTCGCGACGAACTTGCCGACCGGTGCGCTCGTCACGTTCACGACGCGCAGCGATCGTCCGCGCGCCGCGGTGCCGACGCTCGTCGCCGTCAACGGCGGCGATCCGGCGAACCCGGAGTCGTTCCGCCCGATGTTCGAGACGTCGACGATCCGCCTCGTGTTCTCGGAGCCGCTCGATCCGCGCACGGTAACGCTCGCGCCGGGCTCGATCGAGCTGCTCGATCCGAACGGCAGCGAGGTCGCGGCGACCGTCGTGCACAAGGGCATCGCGGTCAGCATCGATCCGGTCGCCGATCTGACGCCGGGCGCCGCGTACAAGCTTCGGCTCGGCAGCTCGATCCTCGACCTCGGCGGTCAGGCGTTCGCGCCGCAGACGATCACGCTGACGCCGAAGGACACCAAGAGCGGCACCGTCAAGCAGGTGCTGCGCTCGCGCCAGGCCGGCGACCCGGGCACGAAGTCTCCGCGCACCGGCGGCGCCACGAACACGATCGTCATCGACAAGCCGATCATCGGCAACGAGACGACGACGCTGCAGCCGTTCAACCTCGCGACCGAGCTCGGCGACCCCAAGGCGCTCGGCGGCCCGATCGCGTTCACGATGCGCCGCGGCCAGCGCCTCAAGACGACCGGCTTCGACGTCAAGCTCGGCGGCTCGATCCCGAGCGGCCTCTCGACGGGCGATATCTACATCGAGCTGCTGACCGACGGCGGCGGCCGCATGTATCGCAACCCGCACCAGGATCCGATGCAGCGCCCCGAGAACGATCGCGCGCCGCTCTACGTCGACTTCTCGCTCGACGTCGGCGTGTACTCGGTCGACGCGAAGGGCAACGCGACGTTGACGCAGACCGTGCTCGGGCTGCAGGCGAGCGGCATCGCCACCGCGACCGACGGCGTGCTCGACATCGAGACCGCATCGGCGATGGACCTCGGGTTGCTCGGCGTCACGAGCGCGCCGTCGAACCTGATCCTCGAGCTGATCACCGACCTGAGCGCGCAGGCGACGGCCGACACGACCGCGCCGTCGCTCGTCGCGACCTTTCCCGGCACCGCGACGTCGGAGCTGCCGGTCGATGACGGCATCGAGCTGATCTTCAGCGAGCCCGTCGACCTCGACAAGCTTCGCAACGGCGGTCTCAAGCTCGAGACCGCGGGCGGTCAGGCCGTGCCGTTCGTCGTCGAGTCGAACGGCGCCGCGATCGTCGTGCGGCCGGTCTCGAAGCTCGCGTACTCGTCGCAATACAAGCTGACGCTCGCGAACGTCGCCGACGTCGCGGGGAACGCGCTGCCCGCGACCGGCCCGTTGATGTTCTCGACGCCCGCGATGGCGAGCTCCGCCGTGCCGCTGGCGATCGTCGCCTCGAACCCCGGCGCGCCGTGCGCGCTCAACAACGGCCGCTGTGCCGGCGGCAACAACAACGACGACACCTACAAGCCGTTCACGCTCGCCGCGAACGACACGCTGCGCGTCGCGTTCAGCCAGCCGCTCCGCGGCAGCTCGATCACGCACTCGACGATGTGCAACGCCGGCGATGTCCGCGTCGAGACCACCGACAGCAACGGCGCCTGCATGAGCGCGGTCCCCGGGACGCTGATCGTCCACGAGCGCTCGGTCGAATTCATCCCCGACACGCCGTGGGTCGCGGGCACGAATTATCGGCTGACGCTGATCTCCGGCAACAACTCGTCGTGCGACGCCGGCGAGGTCTGCGGCCTGCAGAGCGCGGCCAGCTTCGATCCGCTCGGCGGCACGACGAGCGGCGCCGCGGGCGGTCCGAACTTCGTCATCAACTTCGCGGGCGCGCCGGCCTCGACCGGCACGTTCGTGTTCACCGAGACCGCGCCGTTCACCGACATCAACGGCTCGGGTTTCGTCGACGGCCCCGAGGTCGCGCGCAACGAGAACGCCGCCGCGCTGCGGATCACGGGCACGCACGGCTTCATCAACAGCGCGAAGTTCAACGGCGCGGACTGTGTCGCGTCGACCGCCGAGGTCGAGAACTGCCAGTTCCTCCAGGGTGCGATGCCGACGACGATGCAGGACGCGCAGATGGGCTGCATGCTGCCCGACGGCTCGAGTGTTCCTTCGTGCATCCCCGTCGACATGTCGCCGCAGGCGATGTTCGGCACGAGCACGCAGATGCACGCGGTCACCAGCCTGCTCTCCCTCGACACCGACACGGGCACCGTCGTGATGCGCCTGCGCGAGCCCGCGAGCGGTCCGATCACCGGCTACATCTATGACAAGGGCGGCACGCCGACGCTGCAGGTCGCGCTCGCGCTCTACATGGATGCGCCCGACATGAGCATCACGCTGTCGACGCACGATCTGCACAGCAAGCCGTTGCAGCTGATCCTCGACGGCCCCGTGAAGTTCCTCGAGGACGGCCGCATCGCGATCGATCTCTCGAACACGGCCGACATGCCGGTGACGATCAACATCTCGAACTCGCTGCTCGGCAGCGGCGCGGTGGACCTGCTCGTCCCGAAGGGACTGATGACGCTGCAACTGATCTCGCCGCCGGTGAGAGGAGCGCTGCTGTGAACCGCCTCATTGCTGCCGCGCTGCTGCTCGCCCCCGCGCTCGCGTACGCCGACGATCCGGACACGACGACGCCGCCCGACGCGAGCGACGCCCCGGTCGTCGACGTCAAGAAGACGGCCGAGCCGCCGAAGGTCAACCGCTTCTACGTCCGGCTCGGTGTCACGTACGTGCATCCGCTCGCGCAGAGCAACCCGGTCGAGCTCGCCGACATCGACGGCCCCGCCTCGCTGTCGCTGCAGAACGGTCCGATCGCCGGCTCCGGTACGAGCATCTCGTCGGCGACGATCCCGTCGGCGATCATCGGCTACGTGCTGCCCGTGTGGCACAACCGGCTCTCGCTCGAGACCGTCCTCGGCCCGCCGCTCGACGTGAAGTTCCAGGCGACCGGCACGCTGCGCGACAAGTCGATCGCGCCGACCGCGCTCGGCATCCCGACCGGCGTGATGGCGCTCGGCCCCGAGCTCGGGGAGGCGAAGGCGGCGCCGCCGATGGTGACCGCCGTGTACTCGCTGATCCCGACCGGGCCGGTGCGTCCGTTCGTCGGCGCCGGCGTCGCGGTGATGCTGACGTACGGCGCGAAGACCACGAATCCGATCCTCACCGAGGTCAGCCAGCCCGAGATGACGATCGCGCCGGCGCCCGGCCTCGTGCTGCAGGCCGGCCTCGAGGGCCGCATCACGCAGAAGATCTACGCGCGTCTCGACGCGAAGTTCATCGCGCTGATGGAAGCGAACGCGACCGTCCATCACATCCAGGTGCGCACGCCCGACATCCCGCTGTTCGATACGGTCGAGGTCGGCACCGCGAAGATGAGCGTGTGGGTCAATCCGCTCGTGCTTTCGGGCGCGATCGGCATGGACTTCTAGCCGCCGCAGCACGCGAGCGGCCGCGCGACCGAGCACGCCTGGCTCTGATCGCCGGTCGGCGTGATCGTGAGCGCGTTGTCGACGGCCGATCCGTTCGACCACGACGTGCACGCCCACGTGGGGCCGGTGCCACGGCCGCTGCGCGGCATCGCGCCCATGTCCTCGACGATGTCGTTGAACGTCGAGTAGTCGATCCACGCGCCGCCTGCGGGTGGTGTCGTCGTCGGGTTCGCGCGCCAGTACTCGGCGAGGTGGCAGAGGTGGCTGCCCGCGAATTCCTGCGCGCACGTGCGGTGCATCGCGGCGCGTCCGCCCGCGGCGCCTGTCTTCGTCGCGGTCGTGAAGCCGCGGAACCGCTCGCGGAACGGCGTGTTGCAGCACGCGACCGCGCGCGCGACGTTGCACGCCGCATACGTCGTCGATGCGGGCTCGATGATCACGGGGCCGTTCGAGAAATTCGCCGTCGTCGTCCAGCTCATGCAGTTCGACGACGCGCTCGCCATCACGTCGCGCCCCGAGTCACTCGATGCGACCGGATCCGCGCAGCCGAGCCGGCCCGACTCGACCGTGCCGCCGGCATCCTGCTCGATGCACGAGTAGTCGATCCACGCGCCCGAGGCGGGCGGTGCGGCGCCGCTCGCCGCGAGCTGATACTCGGCGTAGTGACACAGGTGCGCGGTCGCGCCGAAGTCGGCGACGCACAGCGCGTTCATCGCCTCGCGGCCGCCCGCGTTGCCGGTCGTCGTCGTCGTCGAGAAGCCGGCGAACGCGGACGCCTGCTCGCCGAACACGGTGCCGGCCGGACCCGCGGGACCCGTGGGACCTGGATTGCCTGGCGGGCCGGCGGGACCTTGCGCACCGGGCGAGCCCGCGGGACCTTGCGCGCCCGGATCGCCCTTGGGTCCCGACGGACCTTGCGGGCCCATCGGTCCCATCGGACCCATCGGTCCCATCGGACCCGCGGGGCCTTGTGCACCCGGATCCCCTTGGGGACCCTGTGGGCCGGGCGGACCTTGCGAACCGGCTCCCCAGCCGGCGGGACCGGCGGGGCCTTGAGGTCCGGCGGGGCCTGCGGGACCTGGTGGGCCTTGCTCGCCCGGCGGACCTTGCTCGCCTGCCGTCCCATGTGAGTCGGAGCACGCGGCGATCAACACGGCGAGCAGCAGTCGTTTCACGCTGTAGCGAGCCTTCATTCCGCGCGCGGTCGCACACAAAGTGAGCGTCGGGGCGGCCGCGCACGGTGCGATACGGCCCGACGGCGATGCGCGGCTCACGCGAGTAGCGCACGCAACGTGCACCGCTACGGTGTCTCCATGGAGCCGACGAAGACCATCGCCCGTGACTCGCTGGCCCCTCTCGTCGCGGCGACGCGCGAATCGCGTCCTCATGCGCGCGTCATCCCGCGTGCGCAGGCGCGCCGCCACTTGCAGACGGTTCGCGAGCCGTCGGCGCTGCGCGGCCTGATCTTCCTCGTGCTGATCGCGCTCGGCGTTCGCACGATCGTGATGTGGCTGTTCTAGTACCCTGAGCGGGTGTGGGTGCTCGCACTCTGGCTCGCGGCGGCCCCGCCCTACCGGCTGCCGTGGCCGCCCGGCGCCGGGATGTACCTGACGCAGGACTGCAGCGACACGTGCTGCGACGACCATGTCGAGGCGCGCGCGTTCGCATACGACTGGGCGACGAACGCGGGTGCGTTCACGGTGCTCGCGGCGCGCGCCGGCACGATCACGCACCTCAAGATCAGCTCGACCGACGGCTGCGACGACGCCGCGTGCATCGACGACGCGAACGTCATCGTGATCGATCACGGCGACGGCACGCAGGCGACGTATCTCCACCTCGCCGGCGGGTCGCTCGCACCGGGCATCGCGTGCGGCGCGCACGTGACGCGAGGCCAGCCGCTCGCGCAGGCCGGCTCGACGGGCTGGTCGTCGGGCGTCCACCTGCACTTCCAGGTCAGCGCGACGCACGCGAATGCCGCGACGTGCGAGTGCGGCGCCGGTGGCCTCGCCTGCCGCGCTGACACGGTGCCGTGGTCGCACTTCTGGCCGAGCCCGACGTATCCGACGCTGCCGATCGCATTCGCCGACTGGCCCGATGCCGCCGCGTGCGCCGACCGCCGGATCGAGATGCCCCACTGAGCGGCGGTTGTTCTACAATCGGCTCGTGCAGTCGTGGTGGCTCGTCGGCGTTGGCCTGGTTGCATCACTTGGCTGCTCGAGCAAGACCGCGAACCCGCTGACGTGCGGTGCCGGCACCCGGCGCGTCGGCAACGAGTGCTTGCCGCTCGACGCGGGACCGGCCGATGCACACGTCGATGCCCGCGCGGATGCGCCGCCGGATGCCGCGCCGATCGGGAGCTCGTCGACGACGATCGGCCTTGGCCCGCTGCAAGATGGCCTGCAGCCGCTCGATACGGTGCGGTCACCGCTCGCGCCCGTGTGGACGCAATCGTTCGGCGGCAACGTCACGTATCCCGTCGTCGCGAACGAGGTCGTTTACGTCTCGGTAGCGATGCCGGGCGCGTCGTCGGTCTCGGCGCTCGACATCCACAACGGGACAACGCGGTGGGGACCGATCAGCGTCGGCCCGCGCGCACTGCTCACGTATGACGACGGGCGCCTGTTCACGCTGACGAACGACGGTAGGTTGAGCGCGTACGACGCGGCGACCGGCCTCCTCGTGTGGAGCGTGCAGCTGCAGGACCAGACGTTCTTCAACGCGCCCCCGGTCGCGGTCGCCGGAAGGGTATACGTCGCCGCGCAAGGTAGCGGCGGCACGGTGTACGCGCTCGATGGCTCGAACGGGAACCTCCTGTGGACGTATCCCGACGAGGGCAGCGACGGCACGGTCGCGGTCGCGGGCGGCGTCGTGTACGTCGGCGAGCCGTGCAGCCGCTTCCTCGCTCTGAATGCGACGACCGGCACGCGGCTGTGGGATCGCGGCGGCAACTGTACCGGTGGTGGCGGCGCGACCGCATCGGTGCACGGTGCGCGGATCTGGGCGCGCGATCCGACCGAGGGCGGCGTGATCGTCGATCACGGCGGGACGGCGCTGGGCACCTTCACCGCCGATGCGCTGCCGGCCTTCCTCGGTGGGACGGTGTTCTACCGCAACGGCAGCACGGTGACGGCCGTCGACATCGCGAGCGCAACGCGTCGCTGGTCCTTCACGGGCGACGGCTTCCTGACGACGGCCCCGCTCGTCGCCGGCGCCGGTGGCCAGATCTTCGTCGCGTCGCGGATGGGCACGGTCTACGAGCTCGATGCGGCGACCGGCGCGCAGCGATCGACCTACGACGTCGGCACGCAGATCCCATACTTCATGGAAAACATGTCGTGGTCGCTCGCCGATGACCACCTGCTGCTGCCACTCGGGAGCCAGCTTGTCGTCTTCTAGGCTCGTCGTCGCCACGGCGCTGCTGTGCGCGTGCTCGTCGAGCCCCGCGATGCACGATGATCTGTCGTGCGGGCCCGGCACCCAACCGATCAACGACGAGTGCGTGCCGATCGCGCCAGACGCCGGCCACGATGGCCCGACCCCCGACGCCCCCGTTGACGGGAGACCCGATGCGCCGCCCGACGCGCCACCGGATGCACCGCCCGATGCGGCACCCGATGCCGCGATCCAGCCCGACGAGGCCACGTCGTTCGCGATCGATCCGGCGCACGACAACCTGCAGCCGACCGACACGATCGCATCGCCACTGACGCCGGCCTGGACCGCGACGTTCGGTGGCCACGTCTGGTATCCGCTCGTCGTCGGCAAGATGGCGATCATCTCGAGCGGCGATACGCCCGCGACCGTGCGCGCGCTCGACATCACGACCGGCGCGATCGTCTGGGGCCCCGTGGTCGTCGGCAATCCCGTGCAGCTCAGCGTCGATCACGATCGCGTGTTCGCGCTCGACATGTCGGGCCACCTGACGGCGCTGAGCCTCGTCACGGGCCTCCACCTGTGGACGATCCAGATCTTCGGCGAGAACCTGTTCGATTCGCCGCCGGTCGCGATCGGCGGCATCGTCTACATCAACGCGCGCGGCTCCGGCGGCGAGACGTACGCGTTCGACGAGACGGACGGATCGACGATCTGGTCGCACTCGACGTTCAGCGGGACCTGGGGCTGCGTCGCCGTCAGCAGCGGCGTCGTCTACGAAGGCGAAGGCTGCCACCTCGTCGCATGGAACGCGCTGACGGGCGCGCAGCAGTGGTCGTACGCCGGGATGTGCAACAGCGCCGGCAGTGCGGCGCCCGCTGTCCACGGCGGGAAGATCTGGCAACGCGACTACATGACACACACGATCTACGACTCGAGCGGCAACCCCGTCGGGGCGTTCGCCGCGTCCGCGCCTCCCGCGTTCGACGGCAATCTCGCGTTCTATCAGTCCAACGGAACCGTCACCGCTGTCGATCTCACGACCAGTGCCGTCAAGTGGTCGTTCACGGGCGACGGCGCGATCTGTACGGCGCCGGTGGTCGCCGGTGCGGGCGGTCAGGTGTTCGTCGCGTCTCAGCTCGGGCGCGTCTACGAGCTCGACGCGACGACCGGCGCGCAGAAATCCATGCGCAATGTCGGCTCACCGATCACGTGTTACTCGGAGACCGATGGCATGACCGTCGCCGAGGGTCACCTGCTCGTGCCGGTCGGCAACTCGCTCGTCGTGTTCTAGAGTGTCGTCGGCTTGTCGACGTCGATCATCGCGGTCGTCGCGGCCTTGAGGCGCGCGGTCACTTGTATCTCCGTCGGCAGATCGAGCGACGGGACCTGCCACAGCCGCAGCGTGCCGTCCTGCGAGCCCGAGACGAGCTCGTTCTGCGAGCGCCACGCAACGTGGCTGACCGCGCCGGCGTGGCCGCGCAGCACGCGATGGCGCTGCGTGCCGAGCTGCCAGATCCGGATCGTGCGGTCGTACGATGCCGACGCGACTTCCTTGCCGTCGGGCGAGAATGCGACGTCCATCACGAGGTCCTTGTGCCCCCACAGCTTCGAGAGCTGGCGGCCGGTGTCGTCCCACACGCGCACCGTGCGATCGGCGGTCGCGCCCGCGAACAGATGGCCATCCGGCGACACCGCGATGCGCGAGACCGCGTAGCCCTCGGTCGGCAGCTCGACGACGCGCTTGCCGTCGACGAGGACGAGGCCGTTGTCGCAGCGATGGATCAGCAGGCGATCGCGCACGCGCTCGAACTCGGCCTTCGTGCCGCACCAGGCGGCGCCGGTGCCAAGCGTCTCCTGCGTGCCGTCGGGATGGAGCATCAGCGCATCGCTGCCGACCTGCACGGCGACGCGACCGTCGGCGGCGACCGCGAAGCCGCGCACCGGCGCCTCGCTCTGCACGAGGATCGTCGGCGCGCCCGTCTCTGCATCCCAGCGGCGCAGCGTGCCGTCGAACGACGCCGAGTAGACGTAGCGCCCGTCGCGCGACCACTCGACGTGCGAGATCAGCGCCTTGTGGCCGCGCAGCTCGATCGGCGGATGATCCTTGCTGCGGAGCTCGAGCACCCAGCCCGGCTTGTGCACGACGAGGCGCGTGCCGTCGGGCGACGGCTGACCGATGCCGAAGCCGTCGTGCGGCCCCGTCGCGAACAGCTGATCGCGCGTCCCGCGATCGAGTTGCCAGCGGGCGACCGCCACCTCGGTGCGCACGAGCGCGGTATCGCCGGTGAACGACATCTCCTGGATCGGCTGGCCTTCCATCAGCACGCCGGGCTGCTTGCGCGGCACCGGCCAGATCCGGATCGAGCCGTCGAGCGACGACGTCGCGGCGAGCTCTTCGCTCGGCGAGAACCGTGCGCGATAGACGTCGTCTTCGTGGCCGAGCAGCGCCGTGCTCGAGCCGTCGGCGAGGTTCCACAGGCGCGCCGTCTGATCGTCGCCGGCGGTCAACAGCCCGCGGCCATCGGACGTGAACTGCGCCATGTAGATCGAGTCGGTGTGGCCGCGCAGCTCCTTCGACGTGCGCGTCGCGAGATCGACCCAGTAGATGTCGGGGATCTTGCCGTAGACGACGACGCTCTTGCCGTCGGGCGCCCACAGCACGTCG
>JAFAOG010000449.1 GCA_019237945.1 Deltaproteobacteria bacterium
GATCGGCCTTGTCGGGGCCGGCGGGGAAGTTGCGGAAGCAGGCGCGGACGACGGGCAGCGAGCCTTCGCGGAGGCGGATCGGCGCGCCGTGGGACCGACACACGAACGGGCGCACGCGGTAGATGAGGCAGCGTCCGTTTGTATCCAGCGCGGCGCATCGAGCATCCAAGGATGCGGCCGCATTCGCGGCGAGCGCGGCGCGGCGCTCGGCGGGCCAGGTCGAGATCTCCTGCTCGATCGCCGCCGCCTCGACGCTCGTCACGGTCAGCCGCGTGTGGCAGCAATCGGAGCATCCCGTGTGGCATTGCAGGTCACTCCCGTGGCGCTGTTCGACGCGCTCGAAGAACGCATCCACCTTCGCGGCCAGCTCCGGGTAGCGGGACATCTGGAACCGAGTGTAGAACGAACGGCGAGCCCGGCCATGGACCTCAACGACATCGTCGTATTCACCAAGGTCGTCGAGACCAAGAGCTTCACCGGCGCGGCCGACGCGCTCGGCCTTCCGAAATCGACTGTCAGCCGCAAGCTCGCGCAGCTCGAGGAGCGCCTCGGCGTGCGGCTGGTGCAGCGCACGACCCGCAAGCTCGCGCTGACGGAGATCGGCGAGGCGTACTACGAACGCTGCGCGCGGATCGTCTCCGACGTGGTGAGCGCCGAGCAGCTCGTCACCGACATGCAGGCGACGCCCCGCGGCCGCCTCCGCGTCACGAGCTCGGTCGACTTCGCGACGCGCTGGTTCGGCTCGATCATCTCGAACTTCCTCGAGCAGCATCCCGAGATCAACGTCGAGCTCGAGGCGACCGACCGCCTCGTCGACATGATCGAGGACGGCTTCGACCTCGCGGTGCGCTTCGGCCAGATGCCGGAGTCGACGCTGATCGCGCGCCGGCTGTGCGCGGTCCATCTGATCGCCTGCGCGACGCCCGAGTACCTCGCGAAGCGGGGCACGCCCCAGCACATCGAGGAGCTCGACGAGCACGACCACGTGCTGTTCACGCCGGCGTCGCGCAACCAGACGTGGACGCTCGTCAACGGCGACGCGACCTACGAGTTCGGGCGCCCGGCGCGGTTCGCGAGCAACAACTTCGGCGCCGTCATGTGCGCGACGCTCTCCGGCGCCGGCATCGCGCTGGTCAGCGACTTCATGATCGGCGAGGAGCTCGCGAAGGGCCGGCTCGTCCGCGTGCTGCCGGAGTGGGCGACGCGCCCGAGCGATGTCCATGCGGTCTACCCGGCGCGCGAGAAGCTGCCGCCGCGATTGTCGCTGTTCATCGATCACCTCGCGCATGCGCTCAATCCGCCGCCGTGGGTTTCGCGATGACGATCACGTGGCAGGACGTCGAGACGTTCGCACACGTCTACCTGATCCCGTTCGGAATGCGCATCCTGCTCGCGCTGGCGATCTTCGTCGTCGGTCGCACCGTCGCGCGCGCGATCCTGCGCCTGTTCGATCGGTTGATGCAGCGCAGTGATGTCGACGTGTCGCTGCGCAAGTTCCTGACCGATGTCGCGTACGCCGCGCTGCTCGTCGTCACGATCGTCGCCGCGCTCGATACGGCGGGTGTCAAGACGACGGCGGTCGTCGCGGTCCTCGGCGCCGCCGGCCTCGCGATCGGTCTCGCGCTGCAGGGCTCGCTGTCGAACTTCGCGGCGGGCGTGATGCTGATCGTGCTGCGCCCGTACAAGGTCGGCGACCAGGTGACGATCGGCAAGTACCTCGGCCGCGTCGACGCGATCCGCGTGTTCCAGACGATCCTGATCACCGCCGACAACCGCGAGATCACGATCCCGAACGGCCAGATCATCGCCGCGCCGATCGAGAACATGACCGTGCTCGGGCGCCGTCGCGTCGACCTCGTCGTGACGGTCGGCCATCCGACGGATCTACCGCAGGTCCGCACGCTGCTCGCCAAGGCAGTCACCTCCGACGACCGCATCGAAGCGACGCCGACCCCGACCGTCGAGGTCGCCGAGATCACCGACACCGGCACCAAGCTCTACCTCCGCACCTGGACGAAGTGCGACGACTACGCCGGCGTCGCGACGACGGCGATGGAGAAGATCAAGAACGCGATGGAAGCGGCAAGCGTCAAGTACTCCGTCGCGCTGCAGGTGCCGTCGTGAACCGCGCGCTCGTCGCGGCCGGCGCGATCAACGGCGCGATCGCGGTCGCCGCCGGCGCATTCGCCGCCCACGCGCTGCGCGCCCGCCTCGAGCCCCGCGCGCTCGAAGTGTTCGAGACCGGCGCTCGCTACCAGATGTATCACGCCCTCGCGATGGTCCTGTGCGGCCTGCTCGCGATGACGCGGCCCGGCTGGATCTTCCAGGTCGGCATCGTGCTGTTCTCCGGCTCGCTCTACGCGCTCGCGGGCAGCGGCGTGAAGGGCCTGGGTGCGATCACGCCCTTCGGCGGCGTCGCGTTCCTCGTCGGCTGGGGCTGGATGGCCTACACCGCGCTCACTTCGCGCTGACGGCCTTGTCGAGCAGCGCGTAGAACGCGTCGGGCTTGTCGAGCATGACGAAGTGCTTCGCGCCGTCGACGATCGCGAGCTCGTGATGCGGGATCGGATCGACCTGGGCGTGCCACGCCGCCTCGAGCTTGTCGCGCGAGTCGCGTCCCTCGCCGGCGGCGACGATCGTCACCGATGCCGTGATCTTCGGCAGGTCCGGACGCAGGTCCATGCCGAGCAGCTCCGCGAACGCGTTCGCGACGGTCTCCTGGTCGCTCTTGTCGGCGGCGTCGTCGAGCATCTTGAGCGCGTCGGCATTGACGACCATCGCGCCGATGAACTGGTGCATGAAGCCGACGAACTGGTCGTGCGGCGCCGCGAGCAGCTGCTGCTGCATGCCCGCGCCCATCTGCTTCGCCTTGTCCGCCGTCGCCGTCGGATCCATCGCGGCCGCGAGGAACGGCAATCCATCGACATCGACGATCGCGCCGACCGCCGGATCGGTCTCGGCGAGCCACAACGACATCACGCCGCCGAGGCTGTGCCCGACGACGACCGGATGCTCGAGATGGTTCGCCTCGATGTACTGCACGATCTGATCGTGCACCTGCTGCAGGAACGGCCCTTTCACCGGCGCGACGCCCGCGAATCCCGCGAGCGTCAGCACGTGCGCCTGCACGCGGCCGCCGAGGTGCGCGACGGCGCCGTCCCAGACCGCCCCCGGCGACGCGAGCCCAGGGATGAAGATCACGGGCCGGCCCGCGCCGCTGACCTGCACGGTGAACGCAGTCGGCTTGAACGCGGGACGCGGCGGAGCCTCCGGCGACTTCGGCGCGGGCGCAGACGACGACGAGCAGGCGGCAAGCAGGGCGAGCGCGGCGAGCTTCATGCCCAGTCGTTTATCACGACCGTGTCTCCATCAAACCGGATGGGAAGATCCAAGAACGCCTGGATCGTCTCGATGTTCGTCGTCGCGTGCAGCGACAGCCCGGGCAGCGTGCGGAACCGACCACCGCCGGCGACCGCCATCGGCAGCAGCAGCTGGTCCGCGAGGTACTCGCCGACCGGCACGCCCGCCTCGAGGTAGTCCTCGAGCTCGTCGAGCGCATCATCTGCGACGTCCTCCGCCGGATAGCCCTTGCGCCCGTGCGACGTGCACAGCTCGCGCGCACCGCTCTCGAGCTCGACCTCGCACATGAACAAGTTGTGCGGCCCCGCCTCCGGCAGCTCGATCACCTCGCACCGCGGCTGGTCGAGTCGCTCCTGCGCGCACGCGAGCTCGCGCTCGGCGATGTGACGCGGCAGGCTCGCGACGATCGCCGTCGCCCTCCGCGCGATCACGCGGCCCGCCTCGACGATCGCGGTCGGCTTCAGCGTGCTCGGCTTCGTCTCCATGACGACGCGCCCGCCGCCATCCGGCATCACGCCGATCTTTTCGAGCGTCAGCGTCACGTCGGCGCCCATCGCGCGCAGGTGCGGCAGGAACACGCGGTCGAGAAAATCGAACGGCGGGCACAGCGGGTTGTGCGTCCCGCCGGTGATCACCGCGCGGACGGGATGCGGCGCCCGCAGCGCCGGCAGCAAGATCGTCTGGATCACGAGCGTGGTCGAGCCCGCGGTCCCGATGTCGATCCGCAGCTCCTGTGGCCACTCGGTTCCCGGCGCGAACACGAGATCCTGCGAGCCGACATCGACCTCCGAGACCGTCGCGCCGCACAGCTCCGCTGCCGCCCGGACGCACGCGAGATGCTGGCGCTGCAACCCCGGTCGCTTGCGCCCGGCGCGGATCCGCTTCATCCGCAGCTTGCGCCCGGTGAGGATCGCGAGCGCGAGGCTCGTGCGCAGGATCTGGCCGCCGCCTTCGCCGCGCGAGCCGTCGATGTCGACCGGTAGTCTCATCCCTTGACGCAGACTACCTGACGCAGCTCGTGCACGGGTTCGACCAGCTCCGCCTGCGCCGCCATCACCTTGTCGATCGGTTTGTACGCCATCGGCGTCTCGTCGATCACGTCCTTGTCCTTGCGGCACTCGATGCCCTCGGTCGCCTTGGCATGATCCTCGACGGTGAACCGGCGCTTCGCCTCGCCGCGCGACATCGTCCGCCCCGCGCCGTGCGAGCACGAGCAGTACGAATCGCGGTTGCCCTTGCCGCGAACGATGTAGCTGCGCGCGCCCATCGATCCCGGGATGATGCCGAGCTCGCCCGCGCCCGCGCGCACCGCGCCCTTGCGCGTGACAAAGATGTCCTCGCCGAAGTGGTGCTCGCGCGCGACGTAGTTGTGGTGACAGTTCACCGCGCTCTCGCCCAGCGTGAACGGCGGCAGCTCCTTCTTCGCAGCCGCGATCACCGCATCCATCATCAGCTGCCGGTTCGTCATCGCATAGCGCTGCGCCCAGTCGACCGCCTCGACATAGTCGGCGAACTTCGGCGAGCCCTCCTGCAGATACGCGAGGTCGCGATCCGGCAGGTTCTTCACGTGCCGCATCATGTCGTGCTTCGCGAGCTCGATGAAGTAGCTGCCGATCCGGTTCCCGATGCCGCGCGATCCCGAGTGCAGCATGAACCACACGCGATCGCGCTCGTCGAGACACACCTCGATGAAGTGATTGCCCGTGCCGAGCGTCCCCAGATGGTTGACGTCGTTCGCGCCCCGAATGCCGGGGTGCTTGTCCGTGATCGACTTGAGCTGCGGCCCGAGCGTCTTCCACGCCTCCTCGGCCGGCTTCGGCAGCTTCGACCACGCGCCGCGATCGTTCTTGCCGCCGTTCCCCGAGCGCCCGTGCGGCACCGCCTTCTCGATCGCCGAGCGCAGCCGCTTCAGAGAATCCGGCAACTGCTTCGCGTCGAGGCTCGTCTCGACCGCGATCATCCCGCAACCCACGTCCACCCCCACAGCCGCCGGAATGATCGCGCCCTTCGTCGGCACGACGCTCCCGACGGTCGCCCCGATCCCGTAGTGCACGTCGGGCATCACCGCGACGTGATGAAACACGACCGGCAACCGCGCGACGTTCTCGAGCTGCTTGCGCGCCGCATCCTCGACGCCGACGCCACGCGTCCACGCCTTGATCGGCACTCCCTCGGTCTCGATAAGCTCGTACTCCGACATAAGGCCCCCAACGTGCGCATCCCACTGGCCGGCGCCAATAGGTAGCATCCTTAGCGCGGCGCGCTAGGGTGCCTCATGCGCATCGACGTGTGGTCCGACATCGCGTGCCCGTGGTGCTACCTCGGCAAGCATCGCATCGAGGCCGCGGCCGCCAAGCTCGCTGGCCGGCACCAGCTCGTGTTCCATGCGTTCGAGCTCAACCCGGGCGCGCCGCGCCGCAACGACGATGGCCTGACGCACCGCGAGCGCCTCGCGAAGAAGTTTGGCCGTGCGCCCGAGCAGATCGATCAGATGCACGAGCGCATGGTCGGCATGGGCCGCGAGGACGGCATCGACTTTCACTTCGATCGCGTGCAGGGCGGCAACACGTTCGACGCGCACCGGCTCGTTCAGCTCGGGCTCGAGCGCGGCGTTCAGGCGGCCGTCAAGGAACGCATGATGAAGGCGTACTTCTCCGACGGCGAGTCGATCGGGGATCGAGAGACGCTGATCCGGCTCGCGGTGGAGGCGGGGCTCGATCGCAACGAAGCGGCGGACGTGCTCGCGACCGAGAAGTACACTCGCGAGGTCCGCGCCGACGAGACGATGGCGCAGGCGAACGGGATCAGCGGCGTGCCGTTCTTCGTGTTCGAGCGGCGGCTCGCGGTGTCGGGAGCGCAGCCGGTCGACGTGCTCGTCGAGGCGATGCAGCAAGCTGCCGCAGGCGGCTGAAAAGGGTTCGCGGCGGGCTTGTTCGGTGATACCGATGGGGCCATGTGGCTGTTGTTCCATCGCAGCGGCGGCACCAAGGTCGTGTCGGGCGGGCGGACGTTCGTCGAGGAGTGCCCGACGTGCGAGCGCCGCACGCGGTTTCGCGAGATCGAGGTGTCGGAGGGGTTCGGGCTGTTCTTCGTCGATGTCGTGAAGGACAAGGAGCGCAAGTTCCGCTGCGATGAGTGCGAGGACGTGTTCGACCTGCGCGATCAGGCCGCTGCGCCGGCCGCGCCGCCGCCACCGAAGGCGAAGCCCGCGCCGCTGCCGGAGCGGGATCGGGCGGCGGCTCGCGAGCGGATCGCGAACAAGATCGAGGACGAGCTCGCCGAGCTGAAGCGCCGGCTCGGCAAGTAGTTTAGCGGCGAGTGGGGGCGGGCGGGGCGGAGAGGCTAGATCCAGGACGGTAGCTCGATCTCGGTCTCGGCGACGTCGAACATGTCGCGTTCGACGGTATGGAAACGGTCGATGATCGAAGGCAGCTGATCTTCCCGCGCATCGCCGATGCGTTCGTCGACTGCGGCGCGGAAGCGTTCGACGAAGCGCGCGTGAGCGACGTGACCGCCGCTGATCATCGCGTCGATGTCACTGCGGTCGTTGGCGCTGAACCGGGCAAGCTTGCTTACGACGACATCAACGATGCCGAGGACCTCGACCTCGAACCACTTCAGGTCCAGAGCAAACGGACGCCAGTCGGGGACGTGCGGCAAGAACGGAATGCCGTTCGGGACAATCTCGACGTAGAGCCGGTGTTGCCGGTGAAGGTCGGAGCCCTGCCCGGCGAGTCGGTGGAGGCGCTTCTTGACGGCGTCAGTGTGCTGCGACGTCTCGAGGACATCACTGTCCTTTGTCATGCGCTGATAGCTCGTCTGCAGCAGGAGAGCGGCGCTGCCGAAGATCGGAAGTCGGATCTTCGTCGAGTTCTCTAGATCCCACGCCCGGTCGAGATCGTGTAGGAAGCCTTCAATCGCGTTCAAGGCTGGCCCTCAGCGCCGAGGCGAAGTCGTCCGGTTGGATCGCGGTCACGATCTTCCACTCGTGGGAGATGGGCGAAGCTTCACGTCGAACTTGATCGAGTGTGCGCTGTGTCCTGATAGAGCGATCGAGCACGTCTTCGGCGGCGTTGCTGGTGCTTCGGAGCTTATGCAGTACATCTGCGAGTTGCGGAAGTCGCGCACGGGCGTGCTGCAGACGGGGCTCTCGCTCTGACCGTGGAAGCGTGTTGATAGCGGCGATGGTGTTGTCGACGACCCACCCGAGCCGTCGTTCGTAGCCGACATCTACGAGCTCTCCTACGAGCTTTGCGGGATTGATCTGATCGATATTGGCAACCAGCACTGGCGCGAGCGCAGTCACAAGACGCGGGGAGCCCTCGAGGAGAGCTTCGCGGATGGCTTGGTGCGCGGTTCGTAGCTGTTCGCTGGGCGTGAGCGAGTCGTTCTCGTACAGGCTCGTCGCGCCGAGACGCGCGAGTGCGTTTTGCAATTGCTCGGTGCCATCGCGCGTCGGCGGCGTGAAGTGCGTTGCGGGCACGTTGAAGATGGCGAGGAGCGCGAGGAATTGCTCGGCCGTGAAGGATCCGCCGCCGCGTTCGATCTCGCTCAGCCGACTCGGCGAGCGCCCTAACTTCTCGGCGAGCTGCGTCAGAGTCCACCCCCGCGCCTGACGGAGCGCGCGGACTTCCGACGCGATACGGGCCCGCGCGGTGTCCTGCGATATTGATAGCTTACGGTCCATACTTCGAAGTTCCGAAGATAACTTCGAGATATCGAATATTATACTGCAGTTGCTGTTAATCAAAGGCCTTTATTTACCGACTTCGAAATATCGAAGATAACTTCGAAATCTCGAAGGCCCTAGCGCTAGCCCAGGATCCGCAGCGCCTCGAGCAGCTGCAGCGTGCCGACGCAGGTGACGAGCGTCGCGGCCGTGATCACATGCTTGCCGGAGGCGCGCGCCCACGCGATGCCGCCGGCGATCGCGAGCAGGGCAGGGAGCACGACATCGATGCGGAAGCGCACGAGCGACAGCGACATCAGGCCGAACACGAGCAGCGTCTCGATGCCGGAGGCGACGGTCGCGATCAGCGCGATCGTGCGCTCGGACTGCAGGAGCAGGACAATCGACGAGATGAACGCGACGACGACCAGCGCATTGCCGAGGTGGATGTGCATGGGCGAATCGTCGCACGGGAGCGTGGTCGACCCGATGTGAGCGTTCGTCTCCAGCGCAGCTCGCGTAAGCGTGGTGACAGACGTCGTTCGTAAGCGTCAGCGCGCGCAGCCGGTCGTTCCGCAGGTGACCGAGGGCAGCGTCGCGGGTCCCGGATCGTGCACGAGCGCGTACGTCGTGACGCCGGCGGCGACCGCGACGACACCGACCGCCGTCCACAGCCACCAGCGATGCGTGATCGGCGTCGCCTCGGTGGCTGGCGCGGCGGCGGCGGGTGGCGGGGCGTGCTGCGCGTGCAGCTCGACGATGCAATGCTCGCGCAGCTGGACCATCTCGGCGACGCGCGGATCATCGGCGGGGATGCGCGACAGGAAGCTCTCGATGTCGACGAGGGCCGGCTGGCACTCGCCGAGCGCGGACTCGGTCAGCGCGAGCCAGCGATAGGGGTTCGCGCGATCGGGGACAAGCGTCTGCGCCGCGTGCAGCTCGCGTTCGGCGAGGGCGTAGTCGCCGGCGCGATACGCGGCGACCCCGCGATCGAGGTGGCCGAGCGCCTCGGTCTCGACGCCAGGCGCATCCGCGAGCGCCGTCGCACCCGCGACAGCGAGGCCTGCAATCGCGAGGATCACCGCGCGCATCTCGTGCGACGATAGCGCCTCGTCTCCGTCGATCGCAACGATGTCGTCCTCGCCCCGCACGCTCGGCACCTATGTCCTCGGCCCGCTGCTCGGGCGCGGCGGATCGGGCGAGGTGTTCGCGGCGGAGCCGATCGGGGGCGGCGCGCCCGTCGCGATCAAGCTGCTGCGCTCGCACCTGACGAGTGACCCGGCCGCGGTCGCCGCCTTCCGCGCGGAGGCCGAACGCACGCGCGCGATCGATCATCCCAACGTCGTTCGCGTCCTCGACGCCGGCAGCGACGCCGACGGCTTCTACCTCGTCATGGAGCGCCTCCCCGGCGAGACGCTCGCCACGCGCCTTGCACGAGGTCCGCTGCCCGAGGCCATCGCCCGTCGCATCGGCGGCGCGATCGCGGACGCGCTCGCTGCATCGCACGCGTGCGGGATCGTGCACCGCGACCTCAAGCCGGGCAACGTGATGCTCGTCGACGACGACCCCCGCATCGTCGACTTCGGCATCGCACGCACGATCGCGGGCGACGACCCCGCGCACACCACCTCGCGCATCGGCACGCCCGCGTACATGGCTCCGGAGCAGCTCGCGGGCGGCGTGATCGCGCCGTGCGTCGACATCTGGGCGCTCGGCGCGCTGCTGTACGAGCTGGTCACCGCGACCCCCGCATTCTCCGCGACCGCGGGACACTGCCCGCAGCTCGTCGAGCCCGCGCCCCGCCTCGGCGGCATCGTGTCATCGGCGTACTCGGCGCTCGTCGCCGCGTGCCTTGAACGCGAGCCCGGCCGTCGCCCCGCGAGTGCGGCCGATGTTGCGCGCGCGCTGCGCGGCGAGGTCGTCGACCGCATCACGGAGGATGCGGCGCCCGCCGCGGGTGCACCGGCTGCGCTGGCCGCGTCGCCGGCTGCGCTTGCTGCGCCGCGATCGCGGAAGCGGCTGCCGCTTGTCGCGTACGTCGCGATGCTCGTGATCCCCGTCGTGCTCGGCGGTGCCGGGCTCATGGTGTGGCAGCTCGCGCAGTCGCAAGGAACCCAGCCGCAGCCGCAACAGCAGCCGCAACAGCAACCGCAGCAGCAACTGCAACCGCAGCCGCAACCGCAGCCGCAACCGCAACCGCAGCCGGAACAGCAGCCGCAGCCGCAACTGACGACGACGACGACGCCGCCGACGACGACGACGACGCCGCCGCCGACGAAGCGCGTGGCTGCGCCCAAGCATCCGGCTCCGCGACCACACGCGCCCGCGACGAAGCGCGCCGGGGAGACGCTCGATTGACGACCGATCGGCGCACGACCGATCCGCGCACGACGGAGGCGCTGGGAACCGACCCGCCGCGCGCGGTCGTCCGCGAGTGCCGGGTGACGATCGTCGAGGGCGAGGGGACGGGGCGTGTCGTGCCGTTTGCGGCGGAGCGGCTCGTGATCGGCGCGGACGACCGGGCGGATGTCGTGATCGCGGATCCGGCGATGTCGAAGTTTCATTGCGAGATCCGGATCGCGAACGGGGCGGCCGTCGTGCGCGACCTCGGCAGCAAGAACGGGACGACCGTCGACCGCGTGCCGGTGATCGAGGCGCCGCTGCGCGATGGCTGCGTGCTCGGGCTGGGGCGCACGACGCTGCGGTTCGACATCGGCTCGCGCGACGTCGAGATCGCGCTGTCGCCTCGCGAGCAGTTCGGCCGGATGCGCGGGCGCTCGATCGCGATGCGGGCGGTGTTCGCGCAGCTCGAGGTCGCGGCGGCGAGTCAGAGCACCGTGCTGCTGCAGGGCGAGAGCGGGACGGGCAAGGAGCTCGCGGCCGAGGCGATTCATCAGGCGGGTGCGCGGCGCGACAAGGGGCTGTTCGTGCTCGACTGCGGCGCGATTCCGGCGAGCTTGCTCGAGGCAGAGCTGTTCGGCTTCGAGGCGGGCGCGTTCACGGGGGCAAGCGAGCGGCGGATCGGCGCGTTCGAGGCCGCGTCGGGTGGCACGCTTGTTCTCGACGAGATCGGCGAGCTCGCACTCGACCTGCAGCCGAAGCTGCTGCGGGCGATCGAGCGGCGCGAGATCCAGCGGATCGGCGGGACGCAGCGGATTGCGGTCGATGTGAGGATCATCGCCTCGACGAATCGCGACCTCAAGCAGGAGGTCAACGCGCGGCGCTTTCGCTCGGACCTGTACTACCGGCTGGCGGTGCTCGTGATCACGCTGCCGCCGCTGCGCGAGCGGGCCGCCGATCTGCCGCTGCTCGTCGATGCGATCCTCGACGATCTGCGCGCCGAGCCGTCCCCGATGGCGACCGCGCTGCGCAGCGGCGAGCTGATGCCGGAGCTCCTGCGGCACGGATGGCCGGGCAACGTGCGCGAGCTGCGAAACTACGTCGAGGGCTGTCTGGTGCGGCAGGATGCGTCGCTGCCGGTGACGACGGGCACCGAGCCGTCGATCGACCTCGGCCAGCCGCTGGCGGTCGTGCGCGAGCGATGGGTGCGTCACGTCGAGCGCCGCTACCTCGAGCAGCTGCTCGCGCGCCACGACAACAACGTCAGCGCCGCGGCCCGCGCGGCCGGCATCGATCGCGTGCATCTGCACCGGCTGCTGGCGCGCGTCGGGTTGCGCTAACGACAGGCGTCTTTCGACGGCGCCGGGTTGACGACGCAGCCGTTCGCGCACGCCATCAGGAACGTACCGCTGCCGGCGTTGCACGTGTACAGCGACGCGGGATCGCCGGCGAGCTTGTCGCCACCGCAGTAGACGCCGCCGTTCGTGCACGGGCCTCCGACCGCGGCGCATTCGTCGTCGGTGGCGGTGCGCACGACGCACGCGCCGGGACACACGCCGTGCGCCTTGGGCACCGTATTCGCGACGCACTCGTAGACCGTGCTCGGATCGCCGGCAACCTTGTCGCCGCCGCAGTAACGCGACCCCGCGACGCACGGTGGCTGCGCGACGAGGACGATGTCGAGGCTCGCGTGCTCGCCTTCCATGAGCGACAGCTTGCCGGTGCCCTCACCGAGCAGCGTGCCGCCGAGCAGACCCGCCGCGTCGATGCTGACGTCGAGCGTGCCCGGCAGCGCGAGCTCGACCGCCGCTTGCGCCGGCAGCGCGACGGGCCTGGTCGCCGGATCGGCGACCGTCGAGTGATACGTGCCGTAGAGCACGTCGAGCTGGAGCTGATCGATGCGCGCGATCGTCGGCGATGTCACCTGCACGGTGACGCACGAGCCTTTGCTGCGCGCGCATGGATCGTCGCTGCCGCATCCGGCGAGCAGGCACGCCAGCGCGACCCCCCGGTTCATCGGCTCGATCGTACCTCAGGGACAGGTCGGCGCGACCTGACCGTCCGTGCCCGTGTAGATGTAGGCGTCGCTGACGTAGCCGCCGTCGATCTTGTCCCAGAGGGTCGACGTGCCGTACGTGCCGGAGACCGCGCCGCCGTGCTTCTGGCAGTGGATCGCGACGTACGAGCCGTCGGAGACGCTGCCGACGATGCTCGACGACAGCGACGCGCCCGAGCGCACGCGCAGCGCGATGCCGCTCGTGTTGACGCGCGCCGCGATGCCGCCGCCGCTGTTCGTCGTGCCGCTGTGGCTCATCGCGAACTTCGCCTTGACCGTCGCGCGCGCGGCGGCGCTGAACGTGTGGAAGCGATAGATCGTGTTGCTCACGAGACCGTTGCGGCCGGCGAGCCACGACCGCACCTGCGAGCGCAGCGACGTCTTCATCAGACAGTTCGCGTAGACCGCGTGGATGTGGTTGACGCCGTACCAGCCGTCGTAGCCGCTGTGGCGGTACCACGCGGCGAAGCCGACCTTGCCGAGGCGCTCGAGCAGGTTCGCGATCTGCGACTGCGACAGGCCGTAGACGCTGATGTCGGTCGCGGCGCTGTACGGGTGGCCGTTGAAGTAGCCGTCGCGCGCGTGCGTGCCCGCGGAGGCGGCGGCGTTGCCGATCGTCTGCATGATGCGGCTCGACGACACGCCGGCCGCGCGCAGCGCATCCGACGCCCGCGGGTGCAGGCCCCACTTGAGCAGCGCTGCGTACGCGATGGTCGACTTCGTCACATCGCTGTCGGCAATCGCCGCCTCGAGGCGCTCGTCGCCATCGACGCCGCCGACGTCGATCATCGGCTCGACCACATCGTCGTCGTACGTCGCGGGGTCGTCGACCGATGCGGCCGCGAGCGTTTGCAGATCGGCGGCGTGCTCGACCTCGTTGCCATCGGGTAGCGCGGCGACCTCGTCGGAGGAGAGCGGCGCCTCTTGCGGCACGTCGTCGAAGTACCCATCGACCTGCGCCGTGCAGGCGGCGAGACACGTCAGGAACAGACACGCGGTGCGAAGGAATGGCTTCATGGCCGCCCTCTAGCGCAAGCGACATGCCCGCCGTAACTAGCGGAGATCGCGTCGCGGTCCGCGCGAGGTGTAGCGCGCGACGCTATACGTGCTCACGGCACTCAGCGGTAGCCGGCGGCCTGCAGGTTGAACAGCGTCGCGTAGCGGCCGCCGAGCTGGACCAGCTCGTCGTGGCTGCCGCGCTCGATGATCCGGCCCTTGTCGAGCACGATGATCTGGTCGGCCATGCGGACCGTCGAGAACCGGTGCGAGATCACGATCGCGATCTTGTCGTCGGTGAGCTCCCGGAAGCGCTCGAAGATCTTGACCTCGGCCTCGGCGTCCATCGACGCGGTCGGTTCGTCGAGCACGAGGATGTCGGCCTCCTTGCGCATGAACGAGCGCGACAGCGCGATCTTCTGCCACTGGCCGAGAGACAGCTCGCGGCCCGCGCGGAACCACTTGCCGAGCTGCGTGTCGTAGGTGTCGGGGAACGTATCGATGAACGGCTTGGCGAGGCCGCGGTCGGCCGAGTCCTGCCAGCGATCGCGATCATCGTACGCGCGGTCGTCGCCGGCGCCGATGTTCTCGCCGACCGTCATCTGGTAGCGGACGAAATCCTGGAAGATGACGCCGATGCGGCGCTGCAGCGTCGCGCGATCCCATTCGCGGAGGTCGCGGCCGTCGAGCGTGATCTTGCCCGCGGTCGGCTCGTAGAGGCGCGTGAGCAGCTTGATCAGCGTCGTCTTGCCGGAACCGTTCTCGCCGACGATCGCGAGCTTGCTGCCGGGACCGATGTGCAGCGTGATGTCGTCGACCGCGCGCTCGTTCGAGCCGGGATACTCGAACGTGACGTGCTCGAAGCGCACGCCGTCGCCGGGCTGCGTGCCGGTGGTCGCGTTGCCGCTCGCGGTCATCGTCGGCGTGTCGAGGAACTCGTAGAGGTTCGACATGTAGAGGTTGTCCTCGTACATGCCGCCGATGTCGCCGAGCGCGCTCGACAGCGCCGACTGGGCCTGCTTGAACACGAGCACGTACATCGTCATGTCGCCGAACGAGATGTCGTTGTCGATCGTCGCGAACGCGATCCACAGATACATCCCGTAGAACGCCATTTGACCGATCGTGCCGAGCGCGAGCGCCCACAGGCCGCGGTTGATCGCGATCTTGCGGTCGCCCGCGTAGAGCTTGTCGAAGATCGCGCGATAGCGGGCGAGGAAGCGCGGCCCGAGGCCGAACAGCTTCACTTCCTTCGCGTATGCGTCCTGCGCGATCACCATCTCCACGTACATCTGCTCGCGCGCTTCGGGCGTGCGCCACCGCGACAGCCGGAAGGCATCGCGCGAGAACTTGAGCTCGCTGATGAACGGCGGGATCGCAGCCGCGACGAGCACCGCGAGCGCGATCGGCGAGAACGCGGCGAGCAGACCGCCGAGGCCGATCAGCGTCACGAGGCTCTGCCCGAGCTCGAACGCCTGCGAGACCAGCGACAGCGGCCGCGACGATGCCTCGCGCCGCGCGCGCGTCAGCTTGTCGTAGAGCTCGCTGTCCTCGAACTGCGTGAGCTCGAGCGAAAGCGCCTTGTCGAGGATCTCGACGTTGATCTTCTGCCCGAGCTGCTGGCGCAGCAACGAGCGAAAGATGCCGAGCGTGCGCTGCATCAGAGCCGCCGCGACGACGAGTGCGAGCTCCGCGCCGACCCACACCATCGCGTCGTGATGATCGTGCGACGGCACGCGCCGCGCGATGTCGATCGAGTTGATCAGCCGCTTGCCGACGTACGCGATGCCGGTCGGCAGCACGCCGCCGATCAGCGAGCCGAGCGCGAGCCCGAGCGTCAGCGCGCGATTCGTGTTCCACACCAGCGCGACCGCGCGCCGGATGTAGCGAAACACGCCGAGGTAGTTGCGCCACTCGATCTTCTCGGGCGGAGGCGTCACCGCTTGCTTGTGGCCGCCGGGCTGCGCCTGCGCCTTGCCGCCGCCGCCGCCGCCGCCACCACCACCACCGCCGCCACCACCGCCGCCTCCGCCGCCTCCGCCGCCTCCATAGGCGGGCGCGCTCGGGACGGCCGTGACAGCCATGGCGCCATTGTAGAGCACGCGACCGCCGCGCGGCCCTAGCCATGTAGACTGGATCGGGTGTGGCGTGTCGCGCTCCTGCTGACTGGGTTCGGCATGGCGCAGCTGCTGCCCGCGACTCGATTCGGCCTCGAGGACGTCCGACTGCGCGCGGCTCTACTTTCCGGCGCTCGGCTCGATCCTTTATATCTACAGCAGGACTAACGCTTCTTCGTCGCGCGGTTCTGGACCTTGCGGCGTCGCAGGCGCGTCGCTTCCTTGAGCCGGCGCTCGGTGCGCTCGATCAGCTGCTGCTGGCAGTGCTTCGCGTTCATGCCGGTTCGCTGGATGTAGCTGCCGTCGGACTGCATGTCCCACGCGCCGCGCTGATCCGAGAGCTGCGTGTCGAGGATGAAGCGCAGCTCGGCCTGCAAGCGCGGGTCATCGATCGGGCACAGCACCTCGACGCGCTTCTCGAGGTTGCGCTGCATCGCGTCCGCCGAGCCGATGTAGTACTCGGCGCGCCCGCCGTTGTGGAAGTAGTAGATGCGCTCGTGCTCGAGGAAGCGGCCGATCACGCTGACGACCTTGATCGAGCTCGACACGCCGTCGACGCCCGGGCGCAGCCGGCACGTATCGCGCACGATCAGATCGATCGTCACGCCGCGCTGCGCGGCGCGATAGAGCGCGCGGACGATGTCGATGTCTTCCAGCGCGTTGAGCTTCCACTGGATGTGGCCGCGCTCGCCCTGACCGACGAGTGCGATCTCGCGCTCGATCTTGTCGAGCAGCGCCTGCTTGAGCTGCTTGGGCGCGACGAGCAGCTTGCCGTACTTGCGGCGCGGCTTGTAACCGGTCGTCAGGTAGTTGAACAGCTCGGTGAGGTCGCGGCCGATCTGCTCGTCACACGTGAACAGGCCGAGGTCGCAGTACAGGCGCGCGGTGCCGGCGTGGTAGTTGCCGGTCGCGATGTGCGCGTAGCGGCGCAGGCCGTCGTAGTCCTGGCGCACGACGAGTGTGACCTTGGTGTGCGTCTTGAGCCCGACGACGCCATACGTGACGTGGATGCCCGCGCGCTCCATGCGCGATGCCCACTTGATGTTCGCTTCCTCGTCGAAGCGCGCCTTGAGCTCGAGCACCACCGCGACCTGCTTGCCGCCCTGCGCGGCGCGCACGAGGTGCTTGATCACGGCCGAGTCGCGCGACGTGCGATAGAGCGTCGTCTTGATCGCGCGGACCTTCGGATCGTCGGCCGCCTCGCGGAAGAACCGCTCGACGCTCTGCTGGAACGACTCGTACGGGTGATGGACGAGCAGCGATTGCTGATCGCGGATCGCGTGGAAGATCGAGCCCTCGGAGAGGAAGTCGACCGGCTGCGCGGGCGCGTGGGTCGCGTCGCGGAGCTCGGGGATGTCGAGCGTCGCGATCTCCATCAGGTCGCGCATCGACAGCATGCCGTCGGCCTCGAACACATCACTTGCCTCGTCGAGGCCGAGCTCGGCGGCGAGCCGCCCGCGGAAGTACGGCTGCATCGACTTGTCGACCTGCAGGCGCACGACCGATGCGAAGCGCCGCTTGCGCAGCTCGATCTCGATCATCTCGAGGAGGTCGTCGGCCTCTTCCTCGTCGCGCTCGGTGATCGCGTTGCGCGTGACGCGGAACTGCGAGCACGCCTCGATCTCCATGCCGGGGAACAGCAGGTCGAGGTTGTTCGCCATCACGTCGGCGAGATCGACGAACGTGCGCGAGCTTCCGAGCCGCACGAACCGCGACACGCCGCCGCCGACCGGCACCTTGACGCGCGCGAGCAGCGACTCGGCGTCGTTCTCGTAGCGCAGCGACACGAGCAGGTTCAGCGCCAGGTTCGAGACGAACGGGAACGGGTGCGCCGGGTCCATCGCCTGCGGCGTGACCAGCGGGAAGATCGTGCGCAGGTAGTGCTCGCGCACCCACGCCTGCTGCTGCGTATCGAGCTCCTTGTAGGGAGCGAGCCACACGCCGACCGCCTTGAGCTCGGCGAGCACGCGCTCGGCGATCGCGGCCTTCTTGCCCTCGAGACGGTTGATCAGCTCGAGACAGTCCTCGATCTGCTTCTGGGGCGAGCGGCCGTCGGGCGTGATCGCGTGCAGCTGTGCACCGACCTGCTGCTTGAGGCCGCCGATGCGCTTCTGGAAGAACTCGTCGAGGTTCGAGCTGACGATCCCGAGGAACTTCACGCGCTCGAGCAGCGGGACGCGCTCGTCCTCCGACTCGTGGAGGACGCGCCAGCAGAAGTTGAGGTAGGTGAGCTCGCGGTTGAGGTAGAGCTCGGGCGCATCGAGGGCGGTCGGCGTGAAGTCGCCGATACCAGGCGCGGGGGGCGTGCGGCCGGCCGGCTCGATCAGGCGAAGTGATGGACGCGTCGGCGCCTCCGGCTCGGCAACAACCTCGAGCCGATGGGCCCCCGAGTGCTCGGGGCTCAACGCCGGACGATCTGGGGACATCCGCTCGAAAGTATAGCCGCCAAGTGACGACACCGTTAGAGCGGCGTGGCGTGATTGTGCGTGAGGTTTCAGCTGGTTGCATGCCGTTCAGCGTGCGCCGACGCTACGTTTCAGGGGAAATGCGCCGCCTGCTGGTCCTCGCCCTGATCGCAGGGTGCTCGTCGAAGAAGGAGACGCCTCCGGACCCGCCGATCGAGGCCAAGCCCGAGCGACCGCTGCGCGACGCGGTCGGCGACGCGGATCTGCGCGCGCTCGTCTACGACTACCTCTCGACCCAGGCCTGCCAGCAGGCGCTCCACCGGATGAGCGGCATCAAGGACCGCACGCGCGAGGGCATCGTCAACGGCCAGATCTGGGTGCGCAGCTGCAAGGTGACGAATGAAGGCTCTCGGCTGTCGGCCGAGCTCTCGGGCAACGGCTGGCAGTGGCAGCACGTCGTCCAGAAGAAGGGCGGCGGCACGTTCGAGGTCAACCAGTACGTCAAGTTCGCGGTGACCGCGAAGCTCGCGGGCACGGTCGACCTCGCGTACTCGCCGAAGAACCACGTCGCGAGCCTGTGGTTCACGCCGAGCGGCCCGGCGGATGTCGACGTCAAGCCGGTCGGCGAGATCGCGGTCGATCGCGATGACACGTGGTCCTCGATCATCGGCGGCGTCGGCTCGCTCGTCGGCGAATCTCCGGAGGACAACGCCGACGACACCGCGAAGAAGAAGGGCAAGCAGGCGTTTCAGGAGCAGATCGCACGCGGCTTCGCCGTCGGCATCGACCTGTGCACGCACACGGTGCGCATGTCGTTGCAGCGCCTGCCGAAAGGCGTGATGCCGAAAGCGACCGTCGGCGAGACGCACAAGGTCGAGGTCGAGGTCCAGAACGGCGGCGTCGTGATGTACGGGCCGTATCGCGCCGACGTCGGGATGACGATCGACGTCGACGTCACGGGCGGCCCTGCGAAGGTGAGCCTCGGATGTCAGGCGGAGGCGGAGCAGACCGCGCAGGCATTTCTCGACGAGAAGCCCGGCGCGGCGCAGCCGATCAAGACCGAGGTGATCACCGGTCATGCGGTGCTGCACGCGCCGCGCGAGCGCTGTCCCTTGTACGTCGTGATGCGCAGCGTGCAGCCCGCGCCGGTGCAGGTCAGCTTCGTGCGGCCGACGCGCGAGGCGATGGAGGCATCGGGCGGCCCGTTCGCGGAGTGCGCCCGCGACAAGCCGCTCGGCGGAGAGCCGAAGGCGACGCCGGGGACGCCGAAGACCGGATCCGGCGACGATGAAGAGCGCTAGCGATCGTTAGCGATCCGTGCCGGTCGCGGGATCGAGCAGGCGGCGCTTGCCGTCCTGGACGAGCCACACGCCACTCGCGTCGACGCCGCCGTCGGTGATCTTCGCCGGGCCGAGCTCGCGCTTCCACACGCCCTTGCCGGTCGATAGATCAACCGCCGCGATCTGGTGCCAGTCACTGCCGGCGGCGAGCTCGTACGCGCGCACGTGATCGGTCAGGGTGATCGGGCCGTCGGGGTGCGTCGTGATCGGCTCGTGCTCGGCCGCGATCCGGTAGCCGCCGATCTTCTCGGCGCTGTTCGTCGCGAACGCGAACACCTCGGCGTGACCGTCGCGCGACACGCGCACCGTGATCGCGGTCGGGCTGTACGCGACGGCGGGCCGGCCCGGCGACCCCGCGTAGTGCGGGATCAGCGCCTGCCACTTGAGCTGGCCGCTCTCGTGGAGCTCGAGGAAGTTGCGATCGCTGCCTTGCTCGGCGCGAATGACAATCTCGGTGTTCGGCGCGACGACGAAGTGATCGATCACGGCGCCCGGCCTGGGGCGCACGTGCATCATGAACCAGATCATCGCGCCCGCGATCGCAGCGCCCGACGCGACGATGATGATGCCGAGGTACTTCTTCACGACTCGCCCACCGGCTTGCCGCCGGCGGGGTTCGAGTGATCGAACGGCTTGGGCCGCTGGAGGCCACCGCCGCCGGTCGCGCCTTCCTTCGATTGCACGAGCACGCGGCGGCCCGACGCGAAGAACACGGTGACCTTGCCCGGCTCGGAAACCTCGACGACGCCTTGCCCGAAATTCGGATGATCGACGCGCTCGCCGACCGCAAACTTCTCGCTCGCGCGATACGTGCGACTCGGCTTCGTCAGATCGGCGGCGACCGCCGGCTTCTCGAACCGCTCGACCGGTGCCTTCGGCGCCAGCTCGCGCTCGGCGCGCTCGCGCATCGACGGCGGTGCACGCTTCTCCTTCGGCACGCTGTGCGGCGACTTGTAGCGGTGCTGGCCGCCGCACTCCTTGCACTGGACCTTGACGATCTGCGCGCCGACCTTGGCGACCACGACGTGCCACACGTCTCCACACTTCGAGCACAAAGCTTCGACGTCAGCTCCGACCGCAGCGCTCATTGCGCCGCGAGCATAGCAGGTCGTGGTACTCCGGACTCGTGAGTCAGGCTGCGGCTGACGAGCTGGTCGCCGAAGGAAACGAGCTGTTCCGCGCGGAGCAGTTCGGCGACGCGATCACGCGGTTCGAGCGCGCGATCAAGGTGTTTCCGCAGCACGCGCTGGCGTGGAAGGGGCTCGGGCATGCGCTGTTGTGCATCGGACGCACGCGCGAGGCGGCAGCGGCATTCGATCGCGCGATCGGCCTGCGGCCCGACTCGGCGACCGCGCTGTGGGGTGGTGCGCTCGCTCACGCCGAGATCGGAAACAAGGCGATCGCGCAGCACTACCTGAAGCGGACGCTCGCGCTGCAGCCGACGTGGCTGCAGATGGCGCAGGGGGTCGCGGCGCTCGCGCCGTTTCTGAGCGTGTCGACGCGCGCCGGCGAGGTGATGCGAGCCGCATTCGGCCCGTTCTCGACGAAGACGTATCGGCATCGCGCGGATGACTCGACGATCGAGGTCGGGCGCCTCGTCAACCTGCCGGAGTTCGGCAAGTTCACGTTCGTGACACTCGGACTATCGAACACAACGTGGAGCGAGGACGGCCGCCCGCGCGTCGAGCTGCTGCTCGGATCGACGGTCGATGTGGAGGCGTGCTCGCAGATCCTTGCCAATCTGGCATTCCATCTCAGCGAGTCTCGGTTCTTTCCCGAGCCCGGCACGATGGTGCGCGATGTCGTTGCAACCTTGGGGGCCGGTGATCTGTCTCAGCGGTTACCGCACGTTTACGTGCAGTCGCCGCGCGCATGGAACCTCGATCTCCCGCTCGACGAAGGCCCACCGGCGATCACGATCGCCCAGGTGTTCCCGATCAGCGAGACGGAGTACCAGGCGTGGCGGGGTCTCGGAGCTTCTCGCTTCGAGACGATGCTGGCGGAGCGTCGGATCGATATCCTGGATCTCCGGCGCAGCGGGGTTTGATAGGCTCGCCCGGCGTGTCGCCGTTGATCGAGCTCGTCGACATCGCCCGCTACTACCAGATGGGCGACGAGCGGATCGCCGCGCTCGATGGCGTCAGCTTCGCGATCGACAAGGGCGAGATGGTCGCGATCATCGGCACGAGCGGCTCGGGCAAGTCGACGCTGCTCAACATCCTCGGCTGCCTCGACACGCCGTCGCGCGGCTCGTACCGGCTCGCCGGCCGCGACGTCCAGGGCCTCAGCGACGACGAGCGCGCGTACGTGCGCAATCGCCAGATCGGATTCGTGTTCCAGAGCTTCCAGCTGCTGACGCGCGCGACCGCCATCAAGAACGTCGCGCTGCCGCTCGTGTATCGCGGCGTGCCGGCGAAGGAGCGGGCCGCGCGCGCGCAGAAGGCGCTCGATCGCGTCGGGCTCGCCCATCGCATGCATCACAAGCCGTTCCAGCTGTCGGGCGGCCAGCGGCAACGCACGGCGATCGCGCGCGCGCTCGTCAGCGAGCCGTCGCTGCTGCTCTGCGACGAGCCGACGGGCAACCTCGACTCGGCGACGACCGAGGACATCATGGCGCTGTTCCACGCGCTGCACGCGGAGGGCAACACGATCCTGATCGTCACGCACGAGCCGGAGATCGCGGCGCGCTGTCCGCGCTCGATCCGGATCTTCGACGGGAAGATCGTCAGCGACGAGCGAAAGGCGGCCGCATGAAGCGGTGGCTGCTCGTGCTGCTCGTCGCGTGCTCGGGGCCGTCGTCGTCACCGCACGGCGGCGCGGAGACCGTGCGGCTCGTCAAGGTCGGCAAGCGCGACGTCCGCGATCGCGTGCTGCTCACCGGCGAATTGAAGGCGGCGAGCGCGCTCGACATGGCGGTGCCGCGCACCGACTCGTGGCAGCTGTCGATCCGCTGGCTCGTCGAGGACGGTACGACCGTGAAGGCCGGCGACAAGCTCGTCGAGTTCGACAACTCGGCGTTCACGAAGGAGCTCGATCAGAAGAAGCTCAACCTGCGCGATGCCGAGACCGCGCTGCACGGCGCCGAGGCGCTCGGACGGATCGACATCGCGAGCAAGCAGACCGAGCTCGATCAGGCAAAGCTCGCGCTCGCGAAGGCGACCTTGAAGGCCGACGTGCCGGCGGACCTGCTGGCGGGCCGTGATTCGCAGGAACGGCAGCTCGAGAAGCGGCGCTCGGAGATCGCGGTGAAGAAGGCCGAGGATGCGCTCGCGTCGGCGAAGCAGCAGCAGGCGCTCGACCTCAAGGTCAAGCAGATCGAGCTCGACAAGGCGAAGCGGGGGATCGAGGCCGCGGAGAAGACGATCGCGGAGCTCGTAGTGACCGCGCCGCGCGACGGCGTTGCCGTGATCGACGACCACCCCTGGGAAGGCCGCAAGTTCCACACCGGCGATACCGTGCAGCCGGGCATGACGATCGTGACGTTGCCCGACACGAACGCGCCGATGCAGGTGCAGGCGGATCTCAGCGACGTCGACGACGGCCGCGCCGCGGTCGCGATGGCCGGTACGTGCACGCTCGACGCATATCCGACGGAGCCGATCGCGTGCACCGTGAAGGACCTGACGCCGGTCGCGCGCATCGAGGGCACGAAGTCGTTGCGGCGCGCGTTCGCGGTGACGCTGTCGCTCGCGGCGACGAAGGAGAAGATGCGGCCGGGGATGAGCGTCAAGGTCGAGCTGGCGCGGCCGGCAGTGCCCGCGCTCGTCGTGCCGCGCGGCGCGCTCGTGCCGAAGGTGGAGGGGCCGGGATTTACTCCCGGCCCCGGGGTAAACAAGCAGCCGCAGGTGCGGCTCAGCGATGGCTCTCTGCGCGACGTCACGGTCGGTCCCTGCGATGCGCAAGGGTGTGCGATCGAGAAGGGCATCAGCGAAGGCGAGGTGGTGCGGCTATGAAGAGGCTCGCGCTGCTGCTTCTTTTCTTTGGGTGCGCGCACCCGGGCGATGTCTCGACGGTCGAGGTGCGCAAGGACGACCTCGTGATCGGCGTCGAGGTGATCGGTGAGCTCGAGGCCGTCGACTCGACGGATATCAAGCCGCCGCCGATCCCCGATATGTGGGACTTCAAGATCGCGCAGATGGCGGCCGAGGGCGACGAGGTCAAGCCGGGCGATCCGGTGATCGGGTTCGACGGCAGCGAGCAGATGCGCGAGCTCGAGAACATGATGAACGAGGCCGACGCGGCGCAGAAGAAGCTCGACAAGAAGCGCGACGATGCGGCGCTCGCGCGGCGCGACGACGAGCTGAAGATCGCCGAGGCCGAGGCGGCGCTGCGCAAGGCGTCGCTCAAGACCGGGCAGCCCGACGATCTGGTCGCGTCGATCCAGGCGAAGGAGACCGCGCTCGACGAGCAATCCGCGAAGCTCGCGCTCGACGCGGCGAAGCAGCACGCCGAGGCGGCGAAGCGCTCCGACGACGAGGAGATCCAGCGGTTGACCGAGAAGGCGACATACGCGAAGCATCGCGTCGAGGAGCTGCAGGGAAATATCGCGAAGCTGCAGGTGACGGCGCCGCGCGCGGGGACGGTCGTGTTGCCGCAGAACTGGCAGGGCGAGAAGCACAAGGTCGGCGACAGCGTGTGGCGGATGGAAGACGTGATGTCGATCGTCGGGCTCGGCAAGATGGTCGGCGCGGGACAGGTCGACGAGGTCGACATCGCGAAGATCGACGCGAACCAGGCGGTGACGCTGCGCCTCGACGCGCTGCCCGACGTCCAGCTCAAGGGGCACATCGAGTCGATCGCGAAGAGCGTCAATCGCAAGTCGCAAGCGGATCCGTCGAAGGTGATCAAGCTGAAGATCGCGATCGATCCGACGAAGGAGCCGCTGCGCCCCGGCATGCGGTTCCGCGGCCAGATCGAGACCGCGAAGCTGCCGGGCGTCGTGCAGGTGCCGGCGGATGCGGTGTTCGTGACGCCGGAAGGCCCGGTCGCGTATCGCGAGACCGGCGGCAAGCTCGAGAAGGTCAAGCTCGTGCTCGGCCAGCGCAACCAGAGCGCGATCGAGGTGAAGCAGGGGCTCGCGCCCGGCGATCGCGTGTCGAGGAGCGAGCCGTGAAGAAGTGGGCGGTGATCGTCGTCGTGCTCGCGGGCCTCGGGCTCGCGACCGGGCGCTTGCTGCGCGGCGGGAACCCGTCGCACGGCCCGAGCGTCACGACGTACGAGGTCGCGAAGCAGAAGTTCGTGCGGCGCGTGACGGCGGAGGGCAACCTGCGCGCGGTCAAGGCGACGCGACTGACGGCGCCGCAGAACAGCCAGATGGGTGGTGCGCTGAAGATCGCCTGGCTCGCGCCCGACGGCACGTACGTCAAGAAGGGCGATGTCGTCGTGAGGTTCGATCCGAGCGAGCCCGAGAAGCAGCTGCGCGATGGCCAGGCCGATCTCGCGGCGGCCGACGCGAAGCTCGCCGAGGAGGGCGTCAAGTCGAAGGCCGCCGTCAAGGGTCGCGAGACCGACGCCGACCTCGCCGCCGACGAGCTCGATCAGCAGAAGAAGTTCCAGAGCAAGGACGAGCAGATCTTCTCGAAGAACCAGATCGTCGAGTCGCAGATCGACGAGGGCCTCGCGCAGGCCAAGCAGCAGCATGCCGAGCAGGCGAAGCAAGTCGAGAAGCACCTGTCGCACTCGAACGCGGCCGTGATCTCGGTCGAGCGCCAGAAGGCGGAGCTCGCGATCTCCCACGCGAAGAGCGCGCTCGAGGCGATGCAGATCGTCGCGCCCCACGACGGCATCTTCGTGCTGCGCCGCAACTGGCGCGGCGAGCTGCCGAAGCTCGGCCAGGCGCTGTGGCCGGGCGAAGAGGTTGGAGAGATCCCGCTGCTCGACTCGATGGAGGCCGAGGTGTTCGTGCTCGAGGTCGACGGCACCGGGCTCGCCGAGAAGCAAGCGGCGGAGATCGTCGTCGAGGCGCGGCCGGAGCTCACGTACACGGGCAAGATCCGGCTCGTCGAGAAGCTCGCCCAGTCGCGCGAGCCGGGCTCGCCGGTGCAGTACTTCGCGGTGGTCGTCGAGCTCGACAAGACGGATCGCGACGTCATGAAGCCCGGCCAGCGCGTCAAGGCGACGCTCGTGCTCGATCAGCAAGACGCCGTTGTCGTGCCGCGCCAGGCCGTCTTCGATCGCGACGGCAAGACGGTCGTCTATCGGCGCAAGGCCGACAGCTTCGAGCCGGTGCCGGTCGAGCTCGGGGCCGCGACGAGCGGTCGCGTCGTCATCAAGACCGGCCTCAATCCCGGTGACACGATCGCGCTGCGCGATCCGACGCAGAGCGCGACCGGCAGCGGCAGCGCTGGTTCGGGGGTCCCGTGAGGCGACTGCTCGACGCGTTCGCGACCGCGCTTGGCTCGCTCGCCGAGCACAAGCTGCGCACGACGCTGACGATGCTCGGCATGATGTTCGGCGTCGGCGCGGTGATCGCGATGCTCTCGATCGGCGCGGGTGCCGAGAAGCAGGCGCTGTCGCTGATCGATCGGCTCGGCACGCGCAACGTCGTCGTCCGCGGCAAGCAGTTCAAGCAGGAAGAGCTCGAGGAGATCCGCAAGAAGTCGATCGGCCTGTCGCAGCGCGACGTCGAGGCGATCCAGGAAGCGGTGCCCGGCGTGTCGTTCGCGGCGCCGAAGATCGACATCGATCCGTACAAGGTCATCGCGGCCGGCAGCAAGACGACGGCGCAGGTCTACGGCGTCGGTCATCGCCACCGCGAGGTCACGCCGTTCGCGCTCGTCGAGGGGCGCTTCATCGACGAGCCCGACGAGACGCACCACGCGCAGGTCGCCGTGATCGGCGCCGGCGTTCGCCGCGATCTGTTCGGCGCCGACCCCGCGCTCGGCAAGGACGTCAAGATCAACGACGTGTGGTTCGAGGTGATCGGCGTGCTCGCGCCGGAGCCCGCCCCGCCAACGGCCGTGCAGGGCGTCTCCGTCTCGTCGACCGAGCACGAGATCTACCTCCCGTTCACGACCGCGCTGCGCAAGCTCGACCACGATCCGCTCAAGGCACCGCTCGGCGAGATCGTCGTCCGTCTCGACGAGCACGCACCCGCGGCGGAGACCGGCGCGGTGATCGGCACGCTCCTCGACCGCCTCCACGGCGGCGCGCACGACTACGAGATCGTGATCCCCGAGGCG
>JAFAOG010000606.1 GCA_019237945.1 Deltaproteobacteria bacterium
CATCAACCAGATCCGCATGAAGATCGGCGTGATGTTCGGTTCGCCGGAGACGACGACCGGCGGCAATGCGCTCAAGTTCTACTCGTCGGTCCGCCTCGACATTCGCCGCGTCGGCGCCCTCAAGAAGGAAGAGGACGTGATCGGCAACCGGACCCGCGTGAAGGTCGTGAAGAACAAGATGGCCCCACCGTTCAAGGAGGTCGAGTTCGATATCCTCTACGGTCAGGGAGTGTCACGCGAAGGAGATCTCGTCGACCTCGCGTCCGAGGCGAACATCGTGGACAAGAGCGGCGCGTGGTTCTCGTTCAACGGCGAGCGCATCGGTCAGGGCCGCGAGAACGCCAAGCAGTTCCTGATCGATCACCCCGACACGTACAACCAGATCGAGGCCAAAGTGCTGGCGCATCACAATGTTCGGCGCATCGGCATCGACGTGGCACCGGAGGCCGAGACCAAGACCGAATCGAAGTCAGAGGCACGCCCCACGCCGGCCGTTCCGCCCCAGAACGGGAAGCGACCGCACGCGTAGGGACACTGTCGCACGCGCTCACTGCGTTCCTCAGTGAGTGATCCATTCAGCAGGGCCAGCGAATCAGCTGGCCTTTGTCATTTGAGCGACTTGCGTTTGTCAGAGGGTTGGGCGATGACTCCCGGGCCGAAAGAATACCTATTTGGGAGGCTGCCTAATGTTCGTCAATCGAGCGCGCGGAGTCGTGTGGGCGACGTCTGGCGTTCTGGCTCTCGTCGGATGCACCGATCCGGCCCAGAAAACCGACCTTCGTCCAGCCGGTCCGCCGGATGTGCTCTCTGTTTTGATTCTGAATGACGCTGCGGGAAACATCGCCGAGGGCGCGACGTACTGCAGGCCCGGGGACTCGTTCCGTCCCGGCCTCATCACGACCCCAGCAGACGGTGTCGGGCACCAGCTGTGTCCCGACGACCTCTCGATGGGCGTCGACGAGCTGACCGACGCAAACCCGACGAACTGGTACGTCCGCGTCATGTTCGATGAGCTGCTAGATCCGAATGTCGAGGATCTGGTGGACATCCCCGATCCGACGACCGGCATGCCGTCCGGTACGCAGATGGGTACGCTCGCGAACACGCAGCCGGTGACCCTGCAGTGCCAGTCCGTCAACGGCGGCGCGCTCGTCAACATCCCGTACGACGGCTACTACTCGCCCGCGGGCAACAAGATCACGTGGCCGGTTGGACCGTCGCTCGTGATCGTTCCCAACGAGCCCTCGCGCGTCGCGACGCAGTCCGAGTGCCAGATCACGCTCAAGGACAACATCAAGGACAAGGACGGCAACCCCGTCCCGACCGATGAGCGCGGCCCGTTCAAGTTCAAGATCGCGCCGGTTGCGGCCGTCGCGGCGAACACGGCCCCGGCCGATAAGGACAAGGTCGACGGCATCGCCGCCGGCGTGGACATCACGTTCAACACGCCGATCGATCCGACGTCGTTCGCGGCCGAGCTGATCCCGGGCGTGCTCTACGACCCGACGAACATGATCAAGTTCACGCCGGATCCGGGGAACGACTACGCGTTCCTCGAGGCGCCGAACGAGTACTTCTTCGGTGGGGACTTCCAGGTCGCCACCATGTACATGTGGAACTTCATCGCGGGCGCCAAGCTCAAGGACCAGTGCGGTAAGGAGACGACGCTCGCGATGGGCACCGTCGACACCGGCGATGCTGGCTCGTTCACGGTGAACCCGCTCAAGTTCAACGGCATCGCGCCGTTCGATACGCAGATGAACGCGAAGCCGTCGAGCTACATCGCGCTCAAGTTCAACCAGTACATGGACCCGGCGACGCTGGACCCGACCGAGTTCACGTTGACCCCCGCGGTCGACAACATGACCATCGGCGAGAGCGGCGGCAGCATCCTCATCAAGGGCGCCTACAAGCCGAGCACGATGTACACGTTCACGCTGAAGAACGGCGCGACGATCGACGACTGTCCGGGTGAAGAAATCGGCGCGTGTGTGAAGTCCCCGATGGGCACGTTCACCAACACGGCGGACCAGACCGTTCACTTCACGACGACGGCGCTCGCGCTCACGGGCGTGTCGCCGCTCGACAACGGCACCGTGCCCGCCGGCACGGTGAAGATCACGTACACGTTCAACTTCGACGTGCTGTCGACCGGTCGGTTCTCGACCAGCGACATCGTGACCTCGCCGAACATCACCTGGACGATCGGTGCCGGCCCCACGCCGAACACGATCCGCCTGACGAGCACGGCGCCGGTCGCCCCGGGCGACTACACCGTCACGCTGAAGGCGGGCGCCATGGTCAAGGACAAGGAGACGACGCCGTCGATCTACACCCAGGCGGCCGACAACGTCATCCACTTCACGGTCACGCCGCCGGCGCCGCCGGCTCCGGCGTGCTTCTAGGAGGAACCCAGTCATGAACAAGGGAATCAAAGCTTTCATGGTGGCGGCCCTCCTGTTCGGAGGGGGCTCGCTGATTCACACGAACCAGGCGCACGCGCAGGCGGGTGCCACGGTCGGTCAGCTCCGCGGACAGATCCGTGACAAGGCCGAGAGCGGCCCGGCGGTCGGTGCGACCGTCGTCGCGACGTCGCCCGCCCTCCAGGGCGAGCAGGTCGTGATCACGGACGAGACGGGTCAGTACTTCATCACGTCGCTGCCGCCGGGTGTCTACACCCTGACCGTCTACTACAACGATCAGACGTTCTCGCGTACGAACGTGCTGATCCAGGTCGGTAAGGAAGTCGTCGTCAACGTGACGGTCGACTCGAAGGCCTCCGTCGGCAAGCCGAAGGGCGAGGTCATCGAGATCAAGGGTCACGCCCCGATCGTCGATCAGGGCTCGACCAAGACCGGCATGACGATCAACGACGACTATACGAACAACATCCCGACCGGCCGCACGTTCGGCGCCACGATTGGCGCCGCGGCAGGCGCGCAGTCGGATGCGAGCGCGGCTGGCCCGGGTATCTCGTTCGCCGGCGCGACCGACCTCGAGAACACGTACATCGTCGAAGGCATCAACACGACGGACACCGGATACGGCGGTCTGTCGTCGAACCTGCCGAACGAGTTCATCCAGGAGACCGAGGTCATCACCGGCGGTTACAACGCCGAGTACGGCCGTGCGACGGGCGGTATCGTCAACGTCGTCACGAAGCAGGGCTCGAACCAGATCCACGGATCCGTGTTCGCGTACTACCGGCCGAACGCCTTCATCGCGGGCGCGAACGTCGTGCAGCGCGAGGGTGGCTCGATCGATAGCAAGACCGACCTCAACTACAACTACGACATCGGTGCGGAAGTCGGCGGTCCGATCATCAAGGACAAGCTGTGGTTCCACGTCGGGTTCAACCCGTCGGTGAGCCACTCGACGACCACCCGCCTCGTCCAGTCACAGGAAGACAAGGTCATCAACGCGACGGGCCAGCCGGGCATGGACGGCATCCCGGACGTCGATGCGAGCGGCTTCACCAAGCACGAGCTGGTGTCGTCGTCGAAGATCGCGAGTGACTCGAAGACGTACTTCTTCACCGCGAAGGTGAACGGCGCGATCAACGAGAATAACCAGTTCCAGGTCAGCTTCTTCGGCAGCCCGCAGAACACGTACGGCCCGATCGGCGTGACGGCGAACCCGAACGCCCTCGAGTTCAAAGAGGACTTCGGCGCGTACGACCTCTCGGCGAAGTGGACGAGCAAGCTCAACTCGGGCAAGACGCAGTTCGACGCCGTCGCTGGCTTCCACCGCGGCATCGATAACCAGAACCCGTACTCGGCGACCGAGAACGTCCCCGAGGTCTATTACAACTACGAGCGTTCGCTCTACGACTTCGCCGACCTCGAAGGCGCGAACAACATCGCGAAGTGCCAGGACGGTGGTCCGAACGACCCGTACCCGATGATCCGGAACTGTCCGGTCACCGCGTACCGCGAGTCGGGCCTCGGCTACCTCGAGCGCGATACGAAGGATCGTACGTCGCTCGTCGCGTCGATCACGCAGCGCGTGAAGGCCGCCGGTTACCACGTGTTCAAGGCCGGTGTCGACGCCGAGTTCTCGACGTTCGACATCAACAAGAACTACACCGGTGGCGTCGTGTGGCGTCGCTCGGCGAACGTCGGCGCGGGCCCGGGTCGCTGGCAACAGCGCGAGTTCCTCCGCGTCGTGCGTAACCTGACCGCGGCGGAGATCGCCGACCCGACGAGCGTCACGCTCGATATGGGTCAGATCCTCTGCGCCGGTGACCGCGCGATCTGCGCGGTGGCCCCGTCGGTCACGGCGAACACGAACGACGCCAACTACGGCGCGTACATCCAGGACAGCTGGCAGGTGAAGCCGAACTTCACGCTGAACCTCGGCCTCCGGTACGAGGATCAGATCGGCTACGCCGCGAAGCAGCTGCAGGGCCAGGAGACGCCGGCCGGTGAGAAGGTGCCGAACCAGGTGTTCAACCTGAACGACCTGTGGGCGCCGCGCCTCGGCTTCATCTGGGACCCGACGCAGGAAGGTCGCGCGAAGATCTTCGGCCACTGGGGCCGGTTCTACGAGAACGTTCCGATGGACCTCCAGGTCCGCGAGTTCGGTGGCGAGTACATCAACTTCGCCAACTTCAACAACGCTCGCCGCCAGCCGGGCACCCAGGGCTACGACCCGAACTGCAACATCGACCACACCGGCATGAACATCGACGTCAACCAGCTCGGCATGTGCACCGACATCCGTCAGGTGACGCAGTCGGGCGGTCCCGCCGAGTACGTGTCGCCGGGTCTCCGCGGTCAGTACACCGAGGAAGTCATCCTCGGCACCGAGTACGAGATCATCCCCGACCTCAAGCTCGGCCTCAACTACGTCCACCGCTCGCTGCCCTCGGTCATCGAGGACGTGTCGCCGGACGGCGGTAACAACTACCTGATCACGAACCCGGGCCAGAACTTCGACGCCGAGGCCGCCGCGCTGCACAAGCTCGCGATGCAGCAGATGGCGTCGGCGGATCCGGCCGTGCAGCAGCTCGGCGCGCTCAACGAGTCGCGCTCGAAGGTGGTCGCTGGCGTGAAGAACTTCCAGCTGCCGATTCGCAACTACGACGGCGTCACGTTCCAGGCGACGCAGCGCCCGACCAAGCGCTCGCTGCTCCTGGCCTCGTATACGTACTCGCAGTCGCGCGGTAACTACCCGGGTCTCTTCTCGACCGCGACCGGTCAGGCCGACCCGAACATCACGTCGCTGTACGACCTCCCGGACCTGCTCGCGAACCGCTACGGCGCGCTCGGTCTCGATCGTCCGCACAACCTCAAGATCGATGGGTTCTACCAGTTCGATCTCAAGAAGGCGGGCGTTCTGACCACCGGCGTCAGCTTCCGCGCGCAGTCGGGAATCGCGCACAGCGTGCTCGGCGCCTCGCCGCACCCGGGCTACGGCACCGGTGAGTCGTACATCTTGCCCGCGGGCTCGGGTGGCCGCTCGCCGACGACGTCGGAGACGGACATCCACATCAGCTACGGCCGCCGGCTGAACAAGAACACGCTCCTCGAAGGCTTCTTCAACGTGTTCAACCTGTTCGACCAGCAGGACCAGCTGGGTACGGACGAGAACTACACGCTCGACGCCGTCAACCCGATCGTCGGCGGTACGTTCAACGATCTCAAGCACGCCAAGACGCTCGACCTCTCCACGGGTAACGAGCTCAACGTGACGCCGATCCTGAACAAGAACTACGGCCACACGGCGGCGTCGGTCGGCGGCTACGGTCCTGCGATCCAGGCCCCGCTCAACGTCCAGGTCGGTGTCCGCCTGACGTTCTAGTCACCCCGATTCTTGGGTGAAAAAGGGCCTGGGAAACCGGGCCCTTCTGTTTTTTCGGCCCCTAGATCCGCGGCCGTGCGTGCGCGTTGGTAGTGCGCATGGACATTCGGTTTCGCGATCACGCGTCGTTTCATCGCGCGGCGGCCGGCATGGTCGGTGGCGGCGCGCTCCTCGGGTTTGGCTTTCATGCGATCACGCCGATGGCGCCGTTCATCGGTGGCCTGTTCGGCATCGCGGCGGGGGCAGCGCTCGGCTATGGACGGCCGGTGTGGCGCCTGGGGGCGGCAACCGCTGCCTCCGCCGCACTTCTGCTGATGCCCGCGGGCTGGCCCGCGCTCGCGGTCGCGGCGAGCTTGATGGCGCTCGCGACGGCCGTCGGCGGCTTGCGCGGCTGGCGCGGTCTGCTCGCGGTCGCGCTCGGCGCGGTCACGACGCTGCTCGCGATCTGGTGCGCGTTCCGCGTCGGTCATGCGCAGCGCACGATCACGTGGCCGTTCTGGGCGACGTCGACGGCGAGTGGCGCCGCGATGGGCATGGCCGCCGTGCTCGCGTTGATCCCGCGGCATCTCTCGCTCGCGATCGATCCGGTGAGCGCCGCGATGCGCGCGCTGCCGGCCGGTGTCACCGGCGAGGTGCGCGGCCTGTGCGAGCGCGGCTCCGCGATCTGGCGCAACGCGAAGGACAAGCTCGGCGCCGATGACCCGGGCCTGCACCTCGTTCGCGACGGCGTGCTCAAGGCGCTCGAGGTCGCCGGCAAGAGCGCGGGGCTCGAGCAGGATGCCGGCGAGGATGCGGTGCTCGCGCGCCGGATCACCGAGCTCGAGGCGCGGATCGCCGCGTCGCTGGATGGCGAGGTCCGCGCGCAGTACCAGTCGGCGAAGGCCGCGCTCGAGGACCAGCGCCGCTATCGCGACCACATCAAGCAGAACCGCGAGCGGCTGATCGCGCGCATGCACAACCACGTCGCGGCGCTCGAGAAGTTCCAGCTCGCGGCGAGCGGGTTGGTCGCGGTGCGCGCGGCGGCCGAGGGTGCGCCGGCGGTGAAGCAGCTCGAGGAGCTGTCGCAGACCGTGGCCGCAAGCGGCGAGGCGCTCGCGGAGCTCGAGATCGGGGTCGCACCGTCGGGAAACACCCCGGCGGCGTCCTCGGACGCGACCGTCGCTGCGATGACATGAATTCGGCGGGGGCTCGCGCCGTCTGATACGATCGAAATATGAGAGGCCTAGCCGCGATCCCCTTTGCCGTCGCGATGTTACTCACTGCTCCGGCCTTCGCCGACAAGGACGCCGACGCCTATTACAAGGAAGGTCTGGCGTTCAAGCAGGAGGGCAAGATCGACGAGGCGATCAAGTCGCTGACCGCGGCGGTCGCCCAGAACCCCAAGCACGGGATGGCGTGGGCGTCGCTCGGCAGCCTCTACAAGCAGAAGAAGGACCTGCCGAAGTCGATCGACGCGTACGAGCACGCGACGCAGATCATCACCAAGGACGCCGTGCTGTGGACGAACCTCGGCACCGCGTACGCGAACACCGATCGCACCGATGACGCGATCAAGGCGCTCTCGACCGCCGAGAAGCTCGCGCCCAAGGACGCCGAGGTGCACGCGAAGCTCGGCACGGTGATGCGCAAGAAGAACGACTACGCCGGCGCGGTGAAGGAGCTCGAGCTCGCGACGTCGATCAAGGCCGACGAGCCCGACTGGTGGCACAACCTCGGCGTTGCCTATCGCTTCAGCAAGCGCGACGACGACGCGATCAAGGCCTACGAGAAGGCAATCGCGCTCAACCCGAACGAGGCGCGGTATCACTTCGATCTCGGCGCCGCGTACCGCCGGAAGGACGACGCCGACAAGGCGATCCCCGAGTACGAGAAGGCGACCGCGCTCGACCCCGCGAACGCCGACGGCTGGTTCGACCTCGGCTTCATGTACAAGAAGAATCACGACAACGACAAGGCGATCGACGCGTGGGACCACTACCTGTGTCTCAAGCACGACGCCGAGGGCGAGAAGCGCATCGGCGAGGAGATGGCGGGCATCGGAGGCAAGCCGTCGTGCAAGGACGCCGCGAAGGTGAAGGACGCGCCGAAGACGCCCGACAAGAAGCCTGCGCCCGCGCCGAAGAAGAAGTGACTTACTGCAGCTTCGTCGGCGGGCCGGGCGACGTGTAGACGGCGACGCTCGACATCTCGGCGTGCACGGCGGTCGCCGCGACGCCGTGGTCGCCGATCACATCGGTATCGATCGTCGGGATCTCGATCTTCGTCTTCGTGCCCGCGATGTCGGCGATGCAGATGATGCTGCCGGTGTTGTGCAAGGCATCGATCGTGCGCCAGCCGATCAGCTCGACGTGCTGGGTGCCGTCGAACGCGACGCCCAGGCTCATCGTCTTGTCGGCGCCGCCGACCTCGAAGACGTGGAGCTCGTCGAGCATGTCGCTGTTGCGGTCGGCCTCGAGCGCGCAGATGCCGCCGCTGGTCGCGGCATCCCCGTCGGTGCCGAGGGCGATGCGGCCGGTCGGCGGGCTGCCCATCGCGACGGGCTCCCAGACGATCGAGTCGAACTGCGCGCGCACGATCAGGCCGTAGCCGCTCGCGTTCTTCATCGATGTCCACTGCGCGTCGCCATTCGCGGTCGCGTGGTCGTTGCCGACGACCCAGCCGCCGGCGGTCCACCGCGCGTCGCGCACCGGGTCCGCGAATGGATAGAAGCCGACGAGCAGGTCGCCGGCGAGCCCGGGGCGCAGGTCGCACGCATCGCCGACGCCGTCGGGCAGCTGGAGCGGCTTCGCGGTCTCCGAGATGTCGGACTGGTTGGCGTTGGAGATCGTCGGGCAGTTGTCGCAGACGTCGCCGACGCCATCGCCATCCTCGTCGTGCTGATCGACGTTGTAGCGATCGGGACAGTTGTCGCTCGCGTTGAGCACGCCGTCGCCATCGACGTCGTCGGGGTTCGCATCGGGACCCGCTGCGCTATGCCCGCAGGCCGCGATTGCGAGCACCAGCACAACGCGCATGAGGTCAGCGTAGCACCGCGAATCCCCACGAGATCACCTGTGCTTCGGATCGCATGGAAGATGCTACGCTGGACGAATGAGGATCAGCTGGCTGTCGGCCGAGGAAATCGCCGCGGCTCGCCAGGCACTCAAGGCCGACGGCGCCACGTGGGACGATCACTTCGATCCCGAGTTCGAGACGCCTCCCGCTCCGGCCAACACGCAGCTGCTCGACTGGGAAGGAATCACCGAGCACGTCGCGCGCGCCGAGCGAGTCTCCGAGGTCGTTCGCGAGCAGGGGCTCGCCGCCGCACGCGCGCGCTTCGCATCCTCGGGCGTCGCGATCGAAGCCGCGACCCTCGCCGCCGCCGCCCATCAGGACGGCGCCCTCGACCTCGATCAAGTCATCAAGGTCCTGCGCTGCGACATCGACAGCTACGTCTTCTACGCGCCGTTCCTCGAGCTGATGATCGAGATGGGCAAGGGCGAGCGCGAGCTCTCGATCCACACGTACGAGCAATTCGTCGACGCGTACGCCCGCGCGCTCCGCGACATCCCGCACGGCATGGCCAAGGTCGGCGCCGCGCGCGATGGCCTCGCCGACTTCTACGTCTCCGTCCAGCAGATCGACAAGGCCGAAGCCCTGTTCGAGCGCCGCCACGAAGAAGATCGCGACGACGTCGCCGTCGCACTCACCGCCTCGCGCGCCTTCCTCGCCGCCGGCTCGGTCAGCCACGCCGTGCGCTGGCTCGGCATCGCCGCCGTCCGCGCCGAGATGCTCAGCCGCGCCGACCTCGCGAACCGCCTGCGCCAGAAAGCCGATGCCGTCCGCAAGCGGATGAGCTGACGCACTGAACGTCAGACCAGGCTGCTACACAGCAGCATGGCCAAGGTGAAAGCGCTCAAGACCGTCTACGCCTGTCAGGCGTGCGGTCACACCGAGCCCAAATGGCTTGGCCGCTGCCCGGCCTGCCAGGAGTGGAACACGCTGGTCGAGGAGCTACCCACCGCCGATCCACCGCGCGCCTCGGCCGCCGGCGTCGCGGACGGCGCGGCCCCCATCTCGATCGCAGACGTCGGCGATCACGTCGGCGGTCCGCGCCGCACGAGCGGGATCACGGAGCTCGACCGCGTGCTCGGCGGCGGCCTGGTCGCGGGCAGCATGGTGCTATTGGGCGGTGACCCGGGCGTTGGCAAGTCAACACTCCTGATCCAGGCGCTGGCCGGCCTGGCATCGGCGAGTGCGGGCGCAGCCGCGCAGGTCGGCGCGGGCTCGGCGGGCGGGGGCGCATCCACCGGCGCGGGTACCTGCCACGTGCTCTACGCGACGGGCGAGGAGTCGGTCGCACAGACCGCGATGCGCGCGCGCCGGGTCGGAGCCGCGCGAGATGCGATCTCGATCGTCGCGGAGACCGATGTCGAGAAGATCCTCGCGCACGCGCGCGCGGTGCGGCCGGCGATCCTCGCGGTCGACTCGATCCAGACCGTCTACACCCCGATCCTCGACTCGATTCCGGGCTCGCTCGCGCAGGTCCGCGAGTGCGCCTCTCGTCTGATGCAGTTCGCGAAGACAACGGCAACGCCAACGATCGTCGTCGGGCACGTGACGAAGGACGGCGCGCTGGCCGGCCCGAAAACACTCGAGCATCTGGTCGACGTCGTCCTCCAGCTCGAAGGCGATGGCGGCCCGTACCGCATCCTGCGCGCGCACAAGAGCCGGTTCGGCTCCACGCAAGAGATCGGCGTCTTCGAGATGCGCGGCGCCGGCATGGCGGAGGTCGAGAATCCCTCCGCCCACCTGCTCGCGGAGCGGCCGGTCGGAGCCCCGGGCTCGGTCGTCGTCGCCTCCGCAGACGGCGCGCGCCCCCTCCTCGTCGAGATCCAGGCGCTGGTCGCCCCGGCCGCGGCGGGCTTCGGCCGCCGAACCGCCGCGGGCGTCGATACGAACCGCGTCTCCCTCCTCCTCGCGGTCCTCGCCCAGCGCGCCGCATGCGACGTCCTCGATCGCGACGTCTTCGTCAACGTCGCAGGCGGCCTCCGCCTGGACGAGCCGGCGATCGATCTCGGCGTCGCCTGCGCGATCGCCTCGTCCGTCCGCGGCCGTGCGATCGACGCCCACACGATCGTCTTCGGCGAGGTCGGCCTCGCAGGCGAGATCCGCGCCGTCACCCTCTGCGAGCACCGCCTCGCCGAGGCGGCCCGGCTCGGCTTCCGCCGCGCACTGATCCCCGCCCAGAACGCACGCCGACTCTCCGCGTCCGAAGCGGCCGGCCTCGAGATCGTGCCGGTCGATCGCCTGCAGACGGCGCTCGGCCTGCTGTAGCCGCGCTCGCGTAGACGGCGCTCGGCCTGCTGTAGCCGCGTTCGCGTAGACGGCGCTCGGCCTGCTGTAGCCGCGCCCGCCCGCAGACGGCCGCTGCATTAGACGCTGAGCGTTGCCGTCTCGCACGGTTCCTTTCGGCGGGTTGTGGACCCTGTGGAGGGCCGCCCCCGTTATTGGGAGGCGGCGGCCCTCCACAAGTCCACCAACCCGCATGCCGCGCACTCGTCACGCGCGCCTCTCTCCTCATCACGCTTCGCTGCTCCTCGCGGTCTGCGTGCTCGAGCCGATGATGGTGCACGCGACGCTGTGCACGCCGGTCGCGAGGTTCCTTTCGGCGGGTTGTGGACCCTGTGGAGGGCCGCCCCCGTTATTGGGAGGCGGCGGCCCTCCACAAGTCCACCAACCCGCACGCCGCTCACTCGTCACGCGCGCCTCTCTCCTCATCACGCTTCGCTGCTCCTCGCGATTCCCACGTCGTGGTCGGCGTCTACGGCTGGGTTCCGACGCTGCGCACGCCGGTCGCGAGGTTCCTTTCGGCGGGTTGTGGACCCTGTGGAGGGCCGCCCCCGTTATTGGGAGGCGGCGGCCCTCCACAAGTCCACCAACCGCACGCCGCTGATTCTTCACGCCTCCGCGATGTATCCGGGTTGATCTGTCAGCGATTTATCCGGTTTGGACCCTGCATCTGTTTTATCAAAATATCTGCTCAAACTATTGACGACCGGCGAAGTCGCGACTATGAAAGGAGCATGGCGGGCAGGGCGAATCGCACGACGCACGTGCAGCAGCAGCTCCGCTGGGCGAACGCCGCCGGCGATCTGCGCGGTCGCAAGCGTGAGGCAAGCGGCGCAAACCGGCGCGGCAAGAAGCGGCTCGGGCGGCCGAAGAAGTCCGGGGCGAAGCAACGGCATGCGAAGCGGCCCGTCTTCGCGAAGCGCCAGGCGCTTCACGTCACGCTGCGCATCGAGCGGGAGGTCGGCTCGCTTCGCAAGCGCGCGTGCTACGCGGCGATCCGGCGCGCCGCGATCACCGTGCTCGCGCACGAGGACTGCCGCATCGTGCACCTCAGCATCCAGCGCACGCACCTGCACCTGATCGTCGAGGCGGAGACCAGTGCCGCGCTGTCGACGGGCATGCAGGCGCTCCAGATCAGCGCGGCGAAGCATCTGAATGCGGCCGTGTCGCGCGCGGGTAGCTGGTGGGAGCGGCGGCAGATGGCAGCGCCGCCCGCGCGTCGCAAGGGACGCGTGTTTGCGGACCGCTATCATCAGCGCGTGATCACGTCGCCGCTGCAGGCGCGGCGCGAGATCGCGTACGTGCTCAACAACTGGCGCAAGCACGGCGAGGACCGCACGGCAGATGCGCGGCGTTGGCAGATCGATCCGTTCGCGACTGGGTGGTGCTTCGATGGCTGGCGCGAGCGCGGCGATGCGCCGTTCGCGTGGAAGGTGCGCGATACGTACGATCCGATTCCGGTCTGGTTGCCGCGCACGTGGCTGCTGCGCGAGGGGTGGCGGCGCCACGGCGCGATCAGCACGCACGAGGTTCCGAGCGCGCGACCGACGGCGTGAGCACCGCGCGAGGTGGAGATCGCGGTGCACACGGGCGCGGCTCGCGCGAGCTGCGCGCGGGACTGGCGCTCGGCCGGTGGGCGGCGGACTAGAACGTCAGGACGAGGCGCGACTGGATCGTGTGCGCCGTGCCCGGGTCACCCGTGTTCGGGTTGCCGTTGGCGTCGGTGCCCCACGTGTAGCCGGGGCCCTGGACGGTCGAGTCGTTCGCGTTGTGCGCCATCGCGCCCAGCGGGAAGAGGACGCCGTACGAGATGCCGATGTAGATGTGGTTGCCGTAGTAGCCGATATCGCCGTCGAACTCGGTGCCGTACATGACGCTGTTGCCCGGCGTCGCGACCGGCTTGAGGGCGAACGAGGTGACGTTGGCGACCTTGAACATGATCGACTTGGTCAGGTCGTACTGCAGGAACGGCTTGGCGTAGGCGGCGTTGGTGACTGCGCCGACGAGATGGCGCCACAGGATCAGGTCCACCTGGTAGTCGCGGTTGAACATGAACTGCGTCAGCGTGCACGTATGCTGCGCGTTGCAGATCGACGGGTCGCCGAGCTGGTTCGCGTAGGCGATGTTCGTGTTGCCCTGGACCGTGTTGTCCCACTGGTCGCCGGTCGCGAAGCCGGTCTCCGCGCCGAGGCGCAGCTTGCCTTCGACGCCCTTCCAGGTGAAGCGGCCCGCGCCGCCGAGCTTGCGGATGTCCGCCTTGCCGACGACGCCGAGGTCGTCGAGGTGGTTGACGGTGCCGAACTGGCCGACGAGCTCGCCTTCGAGCGTGACCGCACCGACGCCGAGCTTGGCCCAGAGGTCAGGCGTGTACGTCTTGAGGTCGCGCGGGACGTAGTTGGTGGTCGGGTCGAACGTGCCGCCGAGCGTGAAGCCGGTCAGGTTGGTGTCCCAGGACTGGGTCTTGTATTCGAAGTACGCGCCGTAGTCGAAGACGGTCTCCCCGCGATCGACGGCGTCCTTGAAGTCCTGCGGCGGCGTCATCTTCGAGATCACGGCGACCCAGCCGTTGGTGTCGTCGGAGTCGTCGAGGTCGAACGGGTGGCCCTCGTGGCCCTTGTTCGCGGACGTCTGGTTCGAGACGAGGCGCGTCGTGTCCCAGTCGGACGCGATCATCGCGCGCAGGCCGGTGCCCGGGATCTGTGCGCTGAACGAGACGCGGTCGACGGTGTCGCCGTAGTCGGCGTCGTAGTTGTACGTGCCGCTGATCGGATCGCGGCCGCCGCCGTTGTGATAGATGCCCATGCCCCAGTGGTTCGGCATGCGGCCGGCCTTGAGCACGCCGAGCGGCACGGCGACCTCGGCCCATGCGCGCTTGACGGTGATCGCGTCGCGGTCGGAGTTGACGCCCTTGACGCCGGGCGCCTGCGTCGAGCCGAACGCGCCGACGGGCGGCAGGTTCGAGCCCGAGTAGACGCCTGCGAGCGAGAGGTCCGTCGGCGTCGAGCCGAGGACCAGGTTGTCGTAGACGTCGGCCTGGATGTGGATCGACGTGCCTTCGTCGAGGTTGAACGTCGGCTCGAGGCGGAGCCGCATGTTCGCGCTCGCGAGCGAGTCGTTGCACGGGTGGTTGAGCGCCGTCGCGGAACAGCCGAGCGCCCGCGGGAACGGGGCGCCGCCGAGCGCGGGATCGTCGTTGAAGCCGAGGTTGAAGTTCTTGAACCAGTCGGTGCGCAGGCGGTAGTAGCCGTCCATCTCGAACAGCTTCCAGCGCTTGCGGCGGCCTTTGGGCGGCGGCAGCGCCGGCGTCGTCGGCAACAGGCCCGGCGTCTTGGGCGCGGCCTCGGCGACGCCTTCTTTTTTCTCTTCGCCCGACGGCGTCTGGGGGCCCATCGGACCCATCGGTCCGCCCATCGGTCCCGGGGTCATCTGCGCCGAGGCGAGCTCGGTCATGCCGATGAGAATCGCGATGCCTAAGGAAAGCTTGGATCCGATATAACGCATTAGAACGCCATTGGTTTTTGGGGCATCGCGCGAGTGGCGCGGACTATACGCACCCGCCTTTGGCGGGGTCAACCGCCCGGGCGGGAATTGGCCGGTCCGGCAGGGGGCGCGCTATGGTCCACGTAATGGCTAGAGACCCGGGCCTATCGCCTCGCGTTGCCTGGGGTGTGCCGATCGCGCTCGCCTTTTTCAGCTGCGGGCCCACCGTGAAGCCGCCTTTGCCGCCGCCCGATCCCGGACCGGTTGCGCGTGTCGAGAAGCCGCGTCCGAGTGTCGGACCGGGACGGCACATCGTGGTCGGCGAGATGTGTCCGCAGGGCGCGGGTGGCCGGCCGGCCGTCGCGCCGCTCGTCATGCGCACGTTGTCCTGGACGGACAATGCGGACGAGGTCGGCGCTGCGATCGAGCGCGGCAGCGTGCCGAGGTTCAGCGTATTCGGGATCGATGGTCGGCTCGCCGGCGCGTTCGACACGCTCGGCCTCGTCGACGTCACCGGCGGACCGCCCGTCGCGAGCGGCACGTATGCGGGCGCGTCGCCGTGCACCGGCGAGGTCGCCGCGAAGCCGGGGAACGCGGGAGCCGGCGGGCAGGTCGCGACGCGCACCGAGGATCCGGCGTGCGGCAAGGCGACGGCCGGCTGCGGGCTCGCGGTCGGCGAGATCGCGCGTTCCGACGAGCCGCCCGACGTCACGCCGTTCGCGACCGGCGGTGCGTGCATCTCCGGCGATCAGCTCGCGGTCGACATCGATGGCGATGGTCGCATCGAGTCGTTCCCGCTCGCGGGTATGCTCGATGGCATCCGCGGCCCCGCGCAGGAGTGGACGGCCGCGCCGATGCTCGGTGCTTCGTGCACGCCGAAGTTCCAGATCTACGATCTCCGGCTCGCGCCCGAGCCCGATCCGGGCAAGCCCGCCGACCCGAAGGCCGTCGTCATGGTCGATCTGCTCGGCGTGATCGATCTCGACGGCGATGGCCGCAAGGAGCTCGTGCTCGCGCAGCGCTTCGCAACCGTGCGCACGATCGTCGTCTACACCGCGACCGGCTCGCCGCAGCGCCTCGAGCTCGCCGGCGAAGGTGCGTCCTTCGCGCACTAGCGCGTACCGCCCAACCTCAGCGCGCACTGACCGTCGCGCCGCGCTCGCGCCATGGGTTGCCAACGATGGGCGCGCGCTCCGTCACACTTCGCGGGGCATCCGGGAAGTTAGGCGTGGCACATCGGTCGCAGTACGATCGCGGTCATGCGGCTCGCGGCGGCAGCGTTGGTCCTCGCAGCATGTGGCACCGAGCAGGGCGCGTACCTCGTAATGGACGCGCCCGACGGCCCGGCCACGGCGAAGACCTACGAGATCGTGCTCGCGAGCCCCGACGAGATTCCGGTGATCGCGCCGCAGCGCGTGACGCCGACCGGCACCGCGACCGAGACTGTCACGTACTACCTGCAGGCGACCGAGGTCAGCGCGACCGGCACGCTCGCGGGCGTCAACGGCTACTCGATCCTCGTCGAGCCGACCGGCGGCGACGGCACGTACATCCCGTTCATCCTGCTTCGTGATGGCGCGGGCGCACTCGTCGGAATGGGGACGTTTCGCGCGACCGATCAGGGTGCGCCCGCGCCGATCCTCGTCAAGAAGAACGAGGTCGATCGCTATCGCCTGACCGTCGAGCCGGTCGCCGAGGTCACCGACGCGATGGCGGTCGACGTTCGCCAGGCCCTGACCGTCAGCTGCCAGGACCCGACGCCGTTCACCAGCGGCATCGTGTGGCGGCCGCGCGTCGGCGGCGAGCTGCGCGTCGTGCTCGCCGAGCCCGGTGCGAACGGCGATGCAACGACGCGTGACCTCGATCTCGATTGCGACGGCCACGCGGTCGCGCCGAACGACGCCGCCGCCGATTGCGACGACACGCGCGCGCGCTTCCACGCCGGCGCGACCGAGGTCTGCGACATGGAGGACACGAACTGCGACGACATCCGCGCGATCGCGGTGCCGTGCCAGCTGCCCGGCGGTGCCACGTGCAACATGGGCATGGGCGTCGCGGTGTGCGATGACACGACCGGCACGATCAGCTCGACGTGCTCCCCGGATCCGACGTGCGCGTGCATCAACGGAACCGGCAGCGGCTGCCGCGTGTGCGTGCTCTCGCACGAGACGAACGCGCCGCCGCCGAACGAGACCGTCCCGTGTCAGCCGGGCATCGGGCAGATCGGGATCTCGCTGTACTGCAGCGGCGGCTCGCCGTGCACGGTGCAGGTGCTCGGCACGCACGGCGGCTGGGAGGCGAAGGTGTCGGCGAACCAGGCGACGTTCGGGCCGGTCGCGATGAACGTCGGCTCCAACGTGCTGCTCAAGGTGCGTCGCCCCGAGGGCCAGCACGTCGCGATCCCGGGGCAGCCCGGGCATCCGGTCGGCGCGGTCGACCTCGACGTGATCGACGCGCAGGGGGCGCATCACTACGTCGGCATCGAGCTCCAGATGGACGCGGTCGACACGGTGTGCCCGATCGCGTCGTCGTATTCGATGCCGTGCTCGGGCTAGTGCTACGCTCGCGTCGTGCGCGAAGACGTCGGTCAGCTGCTCTGGGTCGGCTTCCCGTCCACCACCGTTCCCGGTGAGCTGCGCGCTCGCCTCGATGCCGGCCGCTACGGCGCGACGATCCTGTTCAAGCGCAACCTCGTGTTCACGAAGGCGGCGGGTGCGGTGCCGGGAGATGTCGTCGACCTCGATGCGCTCACCGCGCTCAACGCGGAGCTGCATCGCCGCGCGCCCGATGGCACGCCGGCGCTGATCGCCGTCGATCAGGAGGGCGGGGTCGTGCAGCGCGTGCGCGCGCCCGCGACGCAGTGGCCGCCGATGATGGCGCACGACGGATTGCCCGAGGGCGACGACGAGCGCACCGCGGAGCAGGTCGGCCGCGCCGTTGGCGGCGAGCTGCGCGCGCTCGGCTTCGACATCGACTTCGCGCCCGTGCTCGACGTGCACACGAACCCCGCGAACCCGATCATCGGCGACCGCGCGTTCGGCCGCGATGCGACGACGGTGGCGCGCCGGGCCCTCGCATTCGCGCGCGGCCTCGACGCCAGCGGCATCCTCGCCTGCGGCAAGCACTTCCCCGGCCACGGCGACACCGACACGGACTCGCACCTCGAGCTGCCGCGCGTCGATCACCCGTGGCCGCGCCTCGAGGCCGTCGAGCTCGCGCCGTTTCGCGCCGCGGCCGCCGCGAAGCTGCCGATGCTGATGACCGCGCACGTCGTGTTCCCCGCGCTCGACCCGACGCGCCCCGCGACGCTCTCCGAGCAGGTCGTCACCGGCCTGTTGCGCGGCAAGCTCGGCTATCAGGGCGTGATCGTCTCCGACGATCTCGACATGAAGGCGATCGCGGCTCACCTCGGCGCCGGCGAGGCGGCGGTGCGCGCGGTGCGCGCGGGCTGCGACGTGCTGCTGCTCTGCAATGACCTGCGCAACCAGGACCTCGCGGAAGAGGCGCTGATCAAGGAAGCCGAGCGCGACTCCGGGTTCCGCGCCCGCGTCGGCGAGTCGGCGGAGCGCGTGCGCGCGATGAAGCGCGTCCATGCGGCGAACCAGGGGGCGCATCCGGCACCGGGCCGCGACGCCGTCGGCAGCTTCGCGAACCGCACGCTCGCGGACCGGCTCGCCGGTCGTGCGTGAGACCGTGCAAAACTCGGCGGCAGCGTGCCACCAGCAGGTATGACCGCCGCCTGTCTCGACGACGACGCGATCGCCGCCTACGCCGCGCACGCGCTGGGCGATGCGGAGCGGGCGCGCGTCGAGGAGCACCTGTCGTCGTGCGAGCTGTGCCTGACGCTCGCGTGCGCGGCCGCGTGCAGTGACGACGGCGAGCGTCCCGGGCCGCGCCGGTTCGGCCGCTACGAGGTGCGCGAGCTGCTCGGCGAGGGTGCGATGGGCAGCGTATACGTCGCACATGATCCGCAGCTGGATCGACGCGTCGCGGTGAAGGTCGTGCGCAGCGATCGCGCGCGCAGCGAGTCCGCGCATCAACGGCTGCTGCGCGAGGCGAAGGCGATGGCGCAGGTGCGGCACCCGAGTGTCGTGGCCGTGTACGACGCGGGCGAGCTCGATCAGAGCGTGTTCATCGCGATGGAGCTCGTCG
>JAFAOG010000630.1 GCA_019237945.1 Deltaproteobacteria bacterium
GTTCATCGCCGCCGAGACGCGCGGTCGATACTTCTCGCGATCCGCCGGCGACAGCGCATCGAGAAATGCGATCCACTCGCCAAACGTCGTCTCGTGCCGCGCGATCAAGTACGCATCGGTGCGCGCCTCGTGGATCGGCACGGTCGACAAGAAGCTCGTGCGCGCGCCTTCGTCGGACGTGCCGAGGAAGAACCGGCCCGCGGGGATGTACACGAAATCGGCGGGCACCGCCGAAACCGCGGGCAGCGTGAATGCGATCGCCAGCGTCTCGCCCGAGCGCGCGTGCAGCGGATAACGGACGCTCGCGCGTCCCGGCGCGGTCGCGGTGAGAATGTAGTCGCCCGGCGCCACGACCTCGGTCCCGTGGATCGGCTGGGCCGGCGCTTCGACGCGGCGCGTGCCCTCGTGGTCGATCGGCGCGAGCGTGATCGTCGCGTCGGCGGGGGATAGCTTGATGTCGAGCGTCGCGCGCGCGTTCCACGTGCGGACGAACGTGCCTTGCGTGTCGTAGAGCGCGAGCCGGCGCAGCAGCTCCTCGCGCCGCTCGGTCACATGGAAGTCATCGGCGAGCTGGGCGCGCTCGTGGAGGATCTGCGCGAGCTTCTGCTTCACGTCGTCGCGCGTCGGATCGATCACCAGCGCGTGCTCGAGCTCTTGCGACGCGAGCGAGTAGCGGGTGTCGAGCGCGCGCGAGGCCTCGAGCACCGCGGCCCACAGCTTCTCGCCGTCGGGGAGCTTGCGCGAGTCGAAGTTATCGAACGCGGCCTGGCGCTGGGTGCGTAGCGCGGTGACGGCATTGCCGGTGCCATCGACAGCCTTCGCCGCCTGACCGAGGTGGATGGCGACGCGCTGATCGCGCTCGCGCTTCTCGGCGGCCTCGCGTTCGTCGGCGGCGGCCTGGATCCGCAGCCGCACGAGCACGATGCTCGCCGCGATTGCCAGCGGAACGCCGATCGCGATCGCGAGCCGGCGCAAGCGGCGGCGGCGGACCGCCGTGCGGCTCGCATGCAGGAACTCGCGTGCCGCCTCGCCCAGCGAGTCATGCGAGACGCGCTCGGCCTCGGGCAGCTGCTTCTCGCGCCACAGCAGCTCGGGCGAGCGGTGCAGGCGCTGCCACTCGTCAGCGGCCGCCTCGATTCGCCGGCGCACGATGCGCCGCTCGCCGTCGTCGTCGACCCATCGCCGCAGCCGATCCCACTGCTGGATCAGCGCGTCGTGCGCGATCTCGTACGCGGGCGCGCCCTCGTCCTCACGCATGACGATCAGCCGGCCCTTGAGCAGCGCCTCGAGGGCACTGGCGGCCGTGCGATCGTCGCCGACGAGCTGCTCGCGCGTGCGCTGCGTGCGCGTGCCATCGGCCGCGATCAACGCGAGCAACATGCGGGAGGCGTGCTTGCGCTCGGCATCGCGTAGTCCATCGATCACGCTGTCCGCATGGCGGGTCAGCGCACCGGCGACGCCGCCGAGCGACCGCAGCGTATCGCCCGAGATCACGTTGTCCGCGCCGCTCGCTTCCCACAGCTCGGCGAGCGCGAACTGGACGAGCGGCAGTCCCCCGCCCTTCTGCGCCGCCGCGACGAGCTCGTCGACCATCGACTCCGGCTCGAAGCGCCCGCCCTTCGCGCGCGCTGGCTCGACGATCGCCTCGCGAATGCCTTCGGACGTCATCGGGCGCAGCACGTAGAGGGCTCGCGCGATCTGATCGCCGAGCGCGGGCAGGTTCGCGGCGCGCGTCAGGTAGTCGCCGCGCAGCGCGCCGAGGACGCGCAGGCCGGGCGTGCCGGTCGCGATCAGCTCGGCGAGCAGCTCGGCGGTGGCGGCCGCTTCGGGCTCGGACGCGACGGTGACCAGCTCCTCGAGGTGATCGACGACGACCAGCACGCCGCGTTCGCCGCCGAGCGTGCGCATCGCGAGTCGCCGCTGCTCGGCGAGCGTCGCGGTGTCGCGCGCGATGAGCGCCTGCTCGAGCACGCTCGCGTCGAGGCCGAGCACGGGCGCGAGCGCGGTGACGAGCGCGAGGATCGGGCGCGCGCCCGGATGCGTGGTGACCGTCTGCCAGGTGCGGCCGTCGCCGAGCACGCCGCTCGCGATCGCGGGACCGACGCCGGCGCGACACACCGACGACTTGCCGACGCCCGAGTCGCCCGCGATCACGACGAAGTGATCGGTGCGCAGCCGCTCGACGATCGCGCGCACGTCGCCGTCGCGGCCGTGGAACAGTGACTGCTGCGTCGCCTCGAACGCGCGCAGGCCGGGATACGGGTTGCCCTCGGGCAGCTGCACGGCCGCGGGCGCCGGCGCCTGCAACGCCTCGAGCGCCGCCCGCAGCGCGTCGGCCGATGCGAACCGAGCGCTCGGCACGCGCTCGAGACACTGCCGCACGATCGCGGCGAGCTCGGCGGGGACCGTGTCGGGCAGCGGCGCGATCGGCGCTTCCTGCACGAGCACCGCGAGCTCGGTGAGCGCCGTCGAGCGATGCGGCGGGTGACCGACGAGCAGCTCGTAGATCAGCGCGCCGAGCGAGTACAGATCCGAGCGTTCGGTCGCCGGCTCGCCGCGCCACACCTCGGGCGCCATGTAGTACGGCGTTCCCATCAGCGCGCCGGCACGCGTCAGCGACGGGCTCGACGCGCCGGGCGAGTCGGAGGCGCTCTCGTCGCCATCGAAGCTCGCGAGCGTATCGGCCGTTCCCGGTGCCTGCGCGGGTGGCGCAGCGGGCGGCGCAGCCGGCACCTGCGTGCGGTTGATGTCGTGGGTCGCGTCGAGCCCGACATCGGCGGCCGGCTTGACGACGGCGACCGGTCCCGGCGTGCTCGCGCGCGCGCGCGGGGCCGGCGCACCGGTGGCCGGGGCACCGCCATCGATGAACTTCGCGAGCCCGAAGTCGAGCAGCTTCACCTCGTTGGTGTCGGTGAGGATCGTGTTGCCCGGCTTGATGTCGCGGTGGAGCACGCCGCGTCGATGCGCGGCCGACAGCCCGCGTGCGAGCGGGATCGCGAGCTCGAGCACCTGCTTCCATGGCAGCGGCTTGTCGACCTTGTCGAGGCTCTTGCCGTGGACGAACTCGGAGACCAGATAGGGACGCCGGCCGAGCTCGCCGACGCGATACACGGCGACGACGTTCGGATGCTGCAGGCGCGCGAGCGCGCGGGCCTCGATCAAGAAGCGATCGCGAGCGAGCCCGCCGAGGTCGCGCGAGCCGAGGAACTTCAGCGCGACCGGCCGGTCGAGCACGGTGTCGTGGGCGAGGAACACCTTGCCCATCGCGCCTTCGCCGAGCTCGCGCACGATGCGGTACTCCTCGAACTCGCCCGGCGGCGCCCATGTCGAGCTGCGCGGCCTCATCGCTTCGCCGAACGAGGCGACAGGTTGTACTGCCGCACCTTGTTCACGAACGTGCGCAGCGGCATCGAGATCGCCTCGGCGGCGCGCGTCTGGTTTCCGGCGAACGCGGCGAGTGCCTCCTCGATGCGGCGCTTCTCGAGCTCGCGGAGCTCGTCCTCGAGCGGGCGAAACGTCTTGCCGCCCGCGGCCGGTGGCTCCGGCGGTGCCGGCTCGACGATCGACCGCATCTCGGGCCGCATCTCGGATCGCATCGGCGGGCGCACGGTGCGCAATCGCGCCGCGATCTGCTCCGCCTGGACGACGTCCTCGCAGGTCGCGGCGAGGTAGTCCATCACGTTCTTGAGCTCGCGCACGTTTCCGGGCCAGTCGTAGCTCGACAGCACGTGCAGCGCGGTGCTCGACAGCACGAGCGCGTCGCGCCCGATCCGCGAACACGCCTCCGACAGGAAGCGCTGCGCGAGCAACGGCAGCTCGCGACGGCGGTCACGCAGCGGCGGTAGCCACAGCGTCGCGCCACACAGCCGGTAGTACAGATCGCGACGGAACGTCCCCGCCTCGATCGCTGCCTCGAGATCGCGGTTGGTCGCCGCAACAATCCGGATATCGATCTCGCGCTCGCGCACGTCGCCGATGCGCGTCAGGCGCTTGGTCTCGAGGACGCGCAGCAGCTTCGCCTGGATCGCGAGAGACAGCTCGCCGATCTCGTCGAGGAATACGGTGCCCTTGTCTGCGGCCTCGAGCAGGCCCTCGCGCGTCGCGACCGCGCCGGAGAATGCGCCCTTCTCGTGGCCGAACAGCTCGCGCTCGACGATCGACTCCGTGATCGCCGCGCAGTTGAGCGACACCAGCGGGTGGGCCGCGCGCGCACTCCAGTGGTGCAGCGCGGTCGTCGCGAGCTCCTTGCCGGTGCCGGTCTCGCCATAGACGAGCACGGTCAGGTCGGTCTTGGCGAGCCGCTCGATCAGCCCGTACACGCGCGACATGGCCGGATCGGCAACGACGACGACCTGCGTACCGATCGTTCGCGTCGATGGCGACCGATCCGCGTCGGCGACACCGCCCGGATCGGCGACCTGCGCCGCCATGCGCGCGCTGCCGATCAGCGTGTCGACATCGTCGCCATCGTCGGGCCACGACGCGACGCCGGCGCGCGCCGCGGGCGCGATCCGCTGGAGAACGCCGAGCAGCGCGTCGGCGGCGATGCGCGCGCCCGCGGCATCGGTCTCGGGCTGGACGAGCAGCAGCTGATCGCTACCCGACCAGCCGATCGAATCGAGCACGCGCAGTCGCGCCTCGAGTGCGCGCGCGACGGCGACCCGATCGACGCGCCCATCGAGCCCGAGGTTGATCGCGAGCATCGCGAGCGGCCGCTGGAACCGCGACGAGCGCTCGATCTCCGTCGAGGCGTGCTCCTGCAGCTGCGTGAGGCTCAGGAACTCGCGGGCGGCAGGCCGTCGTGATGACGTCTGGAACGAGATCGTCGCCGAGCCGATCGTCAGCACGTCGCCGGATACCAGCGGGCGCGACCCCGTGATCGCCTCGCCATTGATCTTCGTGCCGTTCGCGCTGTCGAGATCGCGAAGCGTCGCGAGACCGTCGATCAGGGTCAGGCACGCATGCTTGCGCGAAACCGCCGCGTCGGAGAGCACGACATCGGCGACGGCATCACGCCCGATGACGACATCGCCATCCGCCCGCAGCGGAATCATGCGCGATGAATCGCCGTGGAACACGAGCAGGTACACGCGCGCGGGCTCGTGGGAGCCGCCGCGACTGCCCTCGGTCATCGTCTCGTTGGGCGTGGACGAGAGCGTGGTGCTCAACAGAGCGCTCTGTTCCGAGTCCGCCACGTTCACCCAACGCCCATCCTACCGCGAGACGCCCAGCGGAAGGGAACGCAAGGCCCGTCTACACCGCGGGAGTCCGAACTTCGATGAGACGCGCGCCCGCGCCGGGTACAGTGTCGCGCGATGGCGCACGATCGCATCGACACGGATCCGGCGACCGCGCGCCGCCTGTGGAACGACGCCGCCGACGCCTATCACCACTTCGTCGAGACCGGCCTCGACTACTACCGCACCGACCTCCACGGTCCCGCGCTGCTCGACGCGTGCGGCGACGTCCGCGAACGACGCGTGCTCGACCTCGGCTGCGGCCAGGGCTGGTTCACGCGCCAGCTCGCCGCCGCGGGCGCGCAGGTCACCGGCGTCGACTGGTCGCACGGACTGATCGAGCACGCGCGTGCGATCGAAGAGGCGCGTCACTTTCGTGCGGGCGAGCTCGCGGGCGGCGTGACGTACGACGTTCTCGATGCGGCCGACATCGCCACGCACTTCGCGCCCGACACGTTCGACCTCGTCACCGCGTGCATGTCGCTGATGGACATGCCGAGCCCGGGCGCCGTGCTCGCCGCCGCCGCGCGCCTGGCGCCGCGCATCGTGTTCTCGATTCCCAGCCCGGTGACCGATGCGCCGCACCGCGTGTGGAAGCGCGACGCCAGCGGCACCAAGCTCGCGCTCGAGATCGATCGCTACTTCGATGCGACGACCACCGTGATGCAGTGGAACATGAAGCGGCTTGTCCACCACTTCGCGACGGTGCAGTACCGCTACACGCTCGAGCAATGGAGCCGGATGATCGAGGACGCCGGCCTCGTGATCGCACGGCTGCGCGAGCCACGTCCGAGCGAAGCCGCGATCGCGAAGCGGCCCGAGCTCGCGGATGCGGCGCGCCTGCCCTACTTCCTGATCGTCGACGCCTGCAGGTCGCGCGCGGCGTGACTCGGCGCGACTGTCTCCTCGCACTGCTGCTCGTCCTCGCCGGCGAGCTGTTCACGCTCGCGTGGGCCGAACGCATCGGCGTGAACTCGGGGCTCGGCTGGGACGGCCGGGCCTACGCGGCATGGGCGCGCGACGTTCCGGGCGTCGTGCAGCGTCACGATCTCGATTCGTTTCAGGCGCAGCGGCTACTGCCCTCGGCCGCCGTGTTCTATGCCGACGCGACGCTCGGCATCTCGCACACGACCGATCACGTCATCGAGGGATTCCAGGTTCTCGATTGCCTCGACCTGATGATCGTTTGCGTGTGCCTGTGCGCCATCACGCGCGCGCTGGGGTGGTCGAGGTGCGCGTCATGGGTCGCGTTCGCGAGCTGCTTCGGCGGATTCGCAGTCGCGCGTCACGCGCTCTACGTGCCGGTGCTCACCGACGACACGGCGCTGATGCTCGGCTCCGTCTCGCTGGTCGGATTTCTCACGCGAAGGACGTGGCTGGTCGCGGGTTCGCTGGTCGTGTCGCTGTTCGTGTGGCCCGCGCTGATCGTCGTCAACGCCGCCGCCTTGATGTTCCCGCGACGCTCGCTGGCGGACGACGACGACGCGAGATCCACGCGGCACGTAGCAGGTGCCACCGCGGTTGTGTTCCTGTGCACCGGCTGCGCGTGGTTCTGGAAGGCCCTCGCCGGGTACCACGACGTCGACGGCATGGAGGCGATCATCCAGCGCTCCCACCGTGGGCTATGGCCGATCACGATCGTTTTGACGATCGGTTTACTCGCGCTCGCCGGTTGGCACCTCGGCCGCCCGTGGGGAAAGCGAGTCATCGCGGCGTACCTGACGCGAGGTGCGTTGTGCCGTGCGGTCGCCGGCGGCGCGTTCGTCATCGCATGCGTGCTCGCGCGCGACGTCGTCGTCGATCGGATCGCGCCGCAACACGGGTTCGGGCTTGAGGAGCTCGAGTACTACTACGCTGGCAACGCGCTCCGTGCGCCGCTGTGGTCGCTCGTTCATCACGTCGTGTACTTCGGGCCGATCGTGCTCGTCTTCGTCGCGCGCTTTCGGCAGATCGCGGGGACCACGCGCGAGCTCGGGCTTGCCGCATTCGTCGTGATGAGTGCGGTCGTCATGGTGAGCATCACGCCCGAGACGCGGCACCTGATCGCATTCCTGCCGTGGATCGTCGTGCTCGCGGTCCACGCCACACGCGATGCGTGGACCCCACGCGCCCTCGGCATCTACGTCGCGCTGACGGTTGTGTGGAGCAAGCTGTGGTGGTCGATCGGCTACGAGCGCTACCACGACTCGTTTCGGTTTCCGGATCAGCGCTACTGGATGCACCTCGGTCCCTGGTCGACGGATCTGCCGTTCGTGATTCATGGCGCGGCGGCGGTCGTGACGGCAGTCGTGCTCGCGTGGGTGCTGGGGGGTCCGGCGCGCGCACGGCCAACCGGCGAATTCAGCTAGTGAATTCACGCGCGCTCGCGATCGCGCGCGACCTGGCAACCCGTCGCGGATATCCAGGTCGAAAGGAACTCCCATGCGATCGCTCCGTATTCTCTGTGTCCTCGGCGCCGCGCTGTTCGTCGCCTGTCTCGACCAGCCGACATCGACGCAAGATCATCACCTCAATGCGGGCGGCTCCGGCGGATCCGGCGGCTCGGGCGGCTCGGGCGGCGGCAGCGGATCGTCGACCGGGACTGCGGTCTGCGGCAACGGGTTCTGCGAGGTCGGCGAGGATCATTCATCGTGTCCGCGCGACTGCTGCGAGACGACCGGCTCCGGCGGCTGCGTCGCGGTTTGCGGCAACGGATTCTGCGAGCTTGGCGAGGACCACGCGTCGTGTCCGAGCGACTGCTGCGCAACCACGGGCTCGGGCGCGTGTGTTCCAGTTTGTGGGAACGGATTTTGCGAGGAGGGCGAGGACGATGTCTCGTGCCCGACCGATTGCGATGGCGGCTCCGGCTGGGGTTCGGGCGGCGGCAGCGGCTGGGGCTCCGGCGGCGGTTCCGGTTGGGGCAGCGGCGGCGGTTCCGGCGGCGGCAGCGGCTGGGGCAGCGGCGGCGGTTCCGGCGGCGGTTCCGGTTGGGGCAGCGGCGGCGGTTCCGGCGGCGGCAGCGGC
>JAFAOG010000236.1 GCA_019237945.1 Deltaproteobacteria bacterium
AGGGTGCGCGCTCGACCGCGGCGTGGGCCGCGAGCGACATCAAGGCGACCGACTCGATGGCCGCGATGCCGCAGGGCCCGCGCGGCGGCAAGCTGTCGGCCGCGCCCGGCGACGAGCCCGCGTTCAGCGGCAAGATCCGCATGACGCCGGGCGACGAGGCGTCGTTCGATACCGGCCGCGTTCGCCCGGTCGACGACGACGACGAGTTCATCTCGCCCAACCGCGGCTCGCGCGCCGGCATGTGGATCGCGCTGCTCGCACTGCTCGTGATCGGCGGCGCCGCGGGTGCCGTCTACATGTTCGTCGTCAAGGAGAAGAAGGTCGCGAAGCTCATCGATGCCGGGACCGGCTCGGCCGGCTCCGCGGTCGCGGTCGTCGTCGATGCGGCCGCGCCGGTCGCCGTCGTCGATGCGGCCGCGCCGCCGCCGCCCAGCGATCCGCTCGATCCGGCGCGCGCGGAGCTCGCGGGCGACGTCGAGGCGCGCATGAAGGGCGCCGCCGATTCGCTCGCCGGCAAGGACGACGCGGCGTCGATGGCCATGCGCGCGCGCCTGCTGACCGCCACCGCGCAGTCGATGACCGACCGCGCGCAGCTCGTCGACAAGGGCGAGGGCGACAAGCTCCGCAAGACCGCGAAGGACACCGTGCTCGACGCCGCGACGCTCGCGCAGAAGGCGGTCAAGGCGCAGGCCGACGACCCGAGCGCGAACCTCGCGATGGCGGACGTGTTGCGGCTGCAGGGCAAGCCGGCGAAGGACGTCGCGCGCTACCTCGACAAGGCGAAGGCCGCGGCCAAGGACGACAAGGAGCTCGCGCGCTCTCTCGCGCTGTGCGGCGCGCTCGTCAGCGTCCGCGACAACAAGCTCGACGACGCCGCCAAGGCGCTCGCCGCGATCGACGCGGCCGACGACTCGCGCGTGAAGTTCGAGACCGCGCTCGTCGCGTACCTCGCGGGCAAGCCCGCCGACGCCAAGCCGATCATCGACGCGCTGATCGCCGCGCAGGCCGACCACGACGGCGCGCGCGCGCTCGGCAAGAAGCTCGAGACGGTCGTCGCGAAGACCGATCCGCTGCCGCCCGAGGACGGCGGCAACGGTGGCTCGAAGGCCGGCTCGGCCTCGAAGGTCACGCCGCCCGTCGACAATGGCGGAGGCGGCGGTGGTGGTGGTGGCGGCGGCGGTGGTGGCGGCGGCGACTACGACTCGCTGCTCGCGAAGGCGAACAAGCTCGCGGAGACGAACTGCAGCAAGGCGCTCGAGATCTACGGCAAGGCGCTCGAGCAGAAGCCGACCGGCGTCGAGGCGCTGACCGGCCAGGGCTACTGCTACCTGGATGCCAAGCAGTTCGCGAGCGCGTTCTCGAAGTTCCGCGCGGCGCTCGCCGTCTCCAGCCGCTACGAGCCGGCGCTCGGCGGCGTCGCCGAGACGTATCAGCGCCAGGGCAACAAGGAGCAGGCCATCGAGGCATGGCATCGTTACCTCGACGTGATCCCGGACTCCGCGAAGGCGAAGAAGCAGCTGCAGATCCTCGGCGACACGGGCGGTGACGCGCCGAAGCCGCCGCCGCCCTCGGGTGGTGGCTCCGACCAAGCTGCACCCGCTCCGGCCCCCGCGCCTGCACCTGCCGGCTCGGCGTCATAGCGCGCGAACAAACAACGAAGAGTTTGGGCCCCAAAGAACCCAAAGGACCCAAAGGGGAGCGGACATCCGTTTCTGGTTCTGACCTTTGGGCGCTTTGGGTTCTTTGGGGCTAGATCCTCTGGAGCACGCCCTGCTCGCGCGCGCGATATGATGATCGCATGCGCGCTTTTCCCGTCTTGGTGGCCGTAGCCGCGTGCGCGAACCATCCCTCGCCGCTCGACCACGCGTTCGACGGCAAGCCGAAGGCCGATGCGCTCGCGGCGGATCCGTGGGCGGCGGCACTCGGCGCGACGAAGGGCAGCGGCGGCGACGACGGGGAGCAGGGGTTCGACCTGCAGGGGATGCTGACGAAGATCAAGGACAGCATCGAGAAGCCGGGGCCGTACGAGGCGCTCGAGAAGTCGAAGGACTTCGACGAGACGGTAGTGCACTGGGGCGTGATCGAGCTGCATGGTGCGATCGTCGAGCGGCAGGCGTTCTCGATCCTCGGCGGGCATGGCGGGACCGAGCTGCGCGAGCTGTCACAGCGGCTGCGCGCGCTCGCGAAGGACGACAAGATCGCGGGGCTGCTCGTGCGCGTCGGCGAGCTCGAGGTCAGCGTGCCCGATATCGGCGAGCTGCGCGCCGCGATGCACGACTTCCGCAAGGCGGGCAAGCAGCTGCGCTGTCACACCGAGGCCGCGAACAACGGTACATACATGGTGCTGTCGGCGTGCGACTCGATCGCGCTCGCGCCGCTCGGCGAGATCATGATCACGGGGCCGGCCGCGATGCCGGTGCACGTGAAAGGGCTGCTCGACAAGCTCGGCGTGCAGGCGGACTTCATCCACGTCGGTGCGTACAAGGGCGCCGCGGAGCCGCTGACGCGCGACGCGCCGTCGAAGGAGATGGAAGAGACGCTCGGCGCGATCCTCGACCGCAGGTTCCAGACGATGGTCGAGACGATCGCGACCGAGCGCAAGCTCGACCCCGGCGCGGTCAAGGCGCTGATCGATACCGCGCTCTTTCCGGCGGATCAGGCGAAGGCGGCGAAGCTCGTCGACGAGGTCGCGACGTGGGAGTCGGTGCTCGGCGGTGTTGGCAAGCCGTGGACGAAGATCGAGCTCGAGCCCGATCAGAAGGACCAGCTCGCGGCGATGCTCAAGGTCGCGCGGTTCATCGGCGCGATGCCGCCGGAGCGGCCGCTCGGCGATCACGTCGCGGTCGTGTACGCGCTCGGCAACATTGTCGACGGCAAGGGCAGCGGCGTGATCGGTGCGCGCGAGGAGATCGCATCGCGCACGATGGTCGCCGCGCTGCGCGCGCTCGCGGCCGACGACAACGTCAAGGCGGTGGTGCTGCGCATCGACTCGGGCGGCGGCAGCGCGCAGGCGAGCGAGCTGATCTGGAATGCGGTCGCCGAGCTCAAGGCGAAGAAGCCGGTGATCGTGTCGATGAGCGACGTCGCGGCGAGCGGCGGCTATTACATCGCGAGCGGCGCGACGAAGATCTACGCGCTCGACGACACACTGACCGGCTCGATCGGCGTCGTCGGAGGGCGGATCGCGCCCGCGGCCGCTCTCGCGAAGCTCGGCGTCAACACGTTCCCGATGGGCCGCGGCAAGCGCGCGACGATGCTCGCCTCGCTGTCGCCGTGGACCGACGAGGAGCGCGCGCTGATGCAGTCGAACATGGAGACCGTCTACAAGGTGTTCGTCGGGCGCGTCGCGGAGGGCCGGCACAAGAAGCCCGACGAGGTGCAGCCGATCGCGCAGGGCCGCGTGTGGACCGGCGCGAAGGCGAAGGAGCTCGGCCTCGTCGACGAGATCGGCGGCCTGGACGCGGCGGTCGCCGACGCCCAGAAGCTGGCGAAGGTCGATCCGGCCGTCGACCTCGAGATCTATCCGCCGACGCCGACGCTGCGCGACGTGCTGTCGGGCTGGGGCGAGGGCGTGCACGCGTCGTTCGGCCTCGACACGTCGTTCGCGGCATCGCTGGGCGCGGAGCTGGCCGCGCTGGACCCGCGGGTCGCGCGCGAGGCGCTGCGGCTGCTCGCGCTCGTCGAGTCGTTCCAGACGACCCACGTTCAGACGGTCGCGATCCTGCCCGCCCTGCCCTGACCGCGCGTTCGTTCCCGTCCTGCCGCGAACGCCTGGTAGGCTCGGCGACCATGAAGCGCTTGCTCCTGCTGCTCGCCGCTTGCTCGTCGTCGACCACGCCGCCCGCATCGACGCCGCCGGCCACGCCTGCCGCGCCCACCGGCTCCGCCGCCGCGGCGGCTCCCGCTGCGAAGAAGGGCACCGTCACCGAGCGCACGTTCCACTCGGCGGCGCTCGGGGTCGACAAGACGTACCTCGTGTACCTGCCCGAGGGCTACGCGACGTCGCAGAAGCGGTACCCGGTGCTCTATTACCTGCACGGCCTCGGCGGCGACGAGACGGCGTGGTTCCGCAAGGGCCACCTCGACGACGCCGCCGATCAGCTCGGTCTCCAGGCGATCATCGTGACGCCCGATGGCGACGACGGCTTCTACACGGACGCGGTCACGCCCGTCGACTACGACGCGTGCATGAAGGACGGCACCGGCCTGTTCATGCCCGCGTTCCAGCGCCACGACAAGACGTGCGTGCACCAGCGCAACTACGAGACGTACGTCACGAAGGATCTCGTCGGCGACGTCGACACGCAGTACCGCACGGTCGCGACGCGCGAGGGCCGCGGCCTCGCCGGCATGTCGATGGGCGGGCTCGGCGCGTTCGAGCTCGCGATGCGCCACCCCGACGAGTTCTCGGCCGCCGCGTCACACTCCGGCGTCATCGCGCTGCTCTACGCGGGGCCACACCCGTACGGCACCGGCAACGTCTCGTTCGTCACCGATCCGGCGAACTGGGCGCGCTCCGGCGATCCGCAGATCAATGCGATCGGCGTGTGGGTGCGCGGCCTGTTCGGCCCGGACATCAAGAACTGGAAGGCGCACGATCCGTCGGTGCTGCTGCAGTCGCTGCCGCCGGGCAAGCTCGCGCTCTATCTTGACTGCGGCACGGAGGACGTGTTTGGCCTCGACGCGCAAGCCGCGTACGTCGACGAGCTGTTGACGTCGAAGAAGCTCGAGCACGTCTACTTCAGCGGCCCGGGCGGCCACGACTTCGGGTTCTGGATCCCGCGCGAGCCGAAGTCGCTCGCGTTCTTGCGCGATCACCTCAGCAAGCCGCAGGGCTAGCGGTCAGCTCGGGCGCATCTTCGCCAGCGCACGCAGCGCATCGCGAGCCCGCTCGACGTGCTCCGCCGCCGACGACACCGCCGCCGAGATCGCGATCACCGAGTCCGACTGATCCATCATCGCCGTCTCGTCGGAGGCGGCGCGCATGTTCGCCCGCAGCGAGTCGATCGACTCCTCGAGCACGCTGAGGTTCTCGGCGAACTCGATCGGCAGCGAGGTGCCGGTGTTCGTCGGCTCCTCGTCGTCGTCGACTGCGCGCTGCTGCGCGGCGAGGCGGGCCTCGGTCTCGGCGAGCTTGCGCTCGAGCTCGGAGGCGCGCGAGACGAGCGCGGTGTAGCGCGACATGTCGGCCTGCGCCGTGATCTCGCCCTGCGACGGCGCGGCGGTGCGCATGCGCGTCTCGTCGTCCTCGTGGACGTCGCGCAGCTGCGATGCGAGGTTGTCGCGCTCGAGCGACAGCGCCGAGATCTTCGCCTTCGCCTCGCGGAGGTCGCGCTCGAGCTGCGCGATCTCGCGCTCGGTGTTCGCGGCAAACTGGCGGACGTTCTCGGCGGCGTCGACCTCGCGCTGGAGCGCGGTGATCTTCGCGAGTGCGTCGGCGAGCTTGCGATCCGCGTTCGGATCGACGGCCGCCATCCGCGCCGACGGGCGCTGCGCCCTCGCCTGCTCGAGCTCGGTCTCCGCTTCGCGCGCGCGCCGTTCGGTCGCCGCGATCCGCTCGGCCGCCTCCTTCGCCTTCGCCTCGATCGACGCCGCGCGGGTCTCGATCTCCTTGCTCCGCGCCTCGACCTCGCGGACGTGCGCCTCGAGCTGCGCCGCGTGGGCCTCGGCCGCCGTCGCACGCGCCTCGGTGCGCGATGCCGCCGCGTGCGCCTCGCGCGTCTGGACGTCGGCGTCGCGCACCATCGCCTCGAGCGCCTCGATGCGCGCCTCCGCCTCCTTTACGCGCGCATCGGCTTGCGCCTGGATCGCGGCGAGCTTGCCGTCGTCGGCCTCGCGCGACTTCGCGGCGCCGTCGCGCTCGATCCACGACAGCTTCTGCAGCGCCTCGTCGAGCTGGCGCTGCAGCGCGCCCGCGCGGCCGATCGCGAGGTCGGCGGCCTCGGCCTTCGCCTTGAGCGGATCGATGCCCGCCTCGATCTCGCGGATGCGCTGCTCGGCGTCGTCGGCGCGCTTCTGCTGCTCGGCGAGCCGCTCGCCGGCCTGCTCGAGCTCCGCGATCTTCGCGCGCGCCTCGGTCAACGCCGCGTCGGCCTCCGCCTTCGCCGCCTGCGCCGCCTTGAGATCCGCTTCCATCGCGTCGAGGCGTTTGTCGAGACCCGCCGCCGTCTTCGCCGCGCTCTTCGCGGCCGCCTTCGCCTCCGCGAGCTGTTCCTCGAGCTTCGTCAGCTTGGCGCGCGACTCCTCGAGCGACGACGACGCCGCTGTCTTCTCGACGGCAACACCGGCCTCGAGGTCCTGGATGCGCTCCTCGAGCTGCTCGATCTGCACCTCGTACTCGGCAGCCTTGCTCTCGGCGTGCTCGATGCGCTGTTGCAGCCCCGCGTTCTGCGTGCGCGCCTCGTTGAGGTCACGCTCGAGCTGCGTCTTGCGATCGACAAGGCTCATCGCCGTCGACCGCTCCGCCGCGAGCTCGCGCTGCGCCTGGGCGAGCTTGGCGCCGAGATCCTTCGCGAGCTGATCGGCCTTCGCCGACAGCGCCTGCTCGGCCTCCGCGAGCTTGTCCGTCAGCTCCTTCTGCAGCGCCGCGAGCTTCGCCGTCGCCTCGGCCTCGGTCTCGGCAAGCTTCGCTTCCGCCGCCGCCGCGCGCTTCTCGGCCGCCTCGGCCTGCGCGGCCCGCTCGGCCTCCTTCGCCTCCGCCGCCGCCGCGCGCTTGTGCGCCCCGTCGAGCTCGCGACCGACGCTGCGCGCCTTCGCATCGGCATCGACCGCGCGCTTGAGCGCCTCCGCGACGTCCTTCGCCATCGCCTTGGCCATCGTGTCGGCCGCGCTGGCCCGCTTCTCGTTCTCCTCCGCCTTGGCGAGCGCCTCGACGGCCCGCAGCTCCGCCTTGCGCGCCGACTCGATCTCGGCCCCGGCGCCGGCGAGCTCCTTGAGCCTGCCTTCCGCCTCGCGGACCTTGCCCTCGACCTCGCGCACCTTCGCTTCGGCGTCGCGGACCTTGCCTTCGGCCTCGACGCGCGCCTTCTCGGCCGTCGCGACGTGTGCCGCCTGCGCCGCGACATCATTCTTCGCCGCCGTCACCGCCGCCTCGAGCTCGGCGATCCGATCGCGCCGCGTCTCGAACTGCTGCGTCATCTCGGCAAGCTCCGTCGCGAGCTTCTGCGCGCGCGCCTCGGCCGCCTGCAGCGGAGCATCGACCGCGCGTGCATCGAGCGCGGCGACCTTCTCGCGCAGCTGGGCGACCTCGGTCTCGAGGGCCTGCTTCGCCTCGATCGCGTCCTTGAGCTTGCCGTCGAGCTCGGCCGCGCGCGTCTCCGCCTTCGCCGCCGCCGATTGCGCCGACGTCAGGTTGCGCTCGGCGCCCTGCGCGCGGATCTGCGCGGTCTGCAGCTCCTTCTCGGCCCGGTCCGCGCGCGCCGCGACCGCCGCGAGCTCGGCTCGATTGTCGACCACGGGCGCCGGCGCGGGCTGCGCCTTCTCGAGCTGCGCGAGCTTGTGCTGCAGCGCCGAGATCTGCATGTCGGCCTCGGCCATCTTCTCGGCGACCGTGATGCCCGACTGCGTCTCCGCGACGATCTTCGCCTCGCGCGCCTTCGCGAGGTCGACGCGCATCTGCTCGAGCTCCTGCTGCGTCTCCTTGCGGATCGCGTCCATCTCGGCGCGCAGCGCGACCGCTTCCTGCTCGGTGACGCCCTGGGCCTCGCGCAGCGTGCGCAGCTCCTCGTGCAGCTCGCCGACGCGCCGCGCGAACGCTCCGCGCTCTTCCTCGACGGCGCCTCGCGCCTTGCGCTCCATCTCGAGCCACTGCGCGAGCGTGCCGTGCAGCCCGACCGGCGGCGGCAGCGTGCCGCTCGGCGGCAACAGCCGGATCATCAGCGAGCCGACGAGCACGATCTCGCCGACCGGCATCGGCGCGCGCTGGACCTTCTGCGGCCCGACGAAGATGCCGTTGCTCGAGCCGAGATCCTCGACCCACACCGACCCCTGATCGAAGTAGATCCGCGCGTGCATGCGCGACACCCGCGGGTCCTCCGAGCGGATCGCACACTCCTGCGCGCGGCCGATCACGACCGGCTCGGGACCCAGGGAGAACGAGCGGTCGACGCCGTCGACGTCGCTATAGACCAGGGTGGCCATCCGCCGGCCCCGAACCTATCACGGCGGGGTGAGCGCCGTGATCATCTGCTCGGCCGTCGCGAGCGCGCGATCGGTATCGTCATCGAGCAGCACGACGTGACCCATCTTCCGTCCCGGCGCCGGCGCATCCTTGCCGTAGAGGTGCAGCCGCGCCTCGGGACGCTCGAGCACCGCGCGCCACGGCGGCGCACCGTCGCGCCACAGATCGCCGATCAGGTTCACCATCACCGCGCCGGTCAGCGCGCGCGGATCGCCGAGCGGCAGCCCGCACACGGCGCGCACGTGCTGCTCGAACTGCGTCGTCGCGCAGGCGCCGTACGTGTAGTGACCGCTGTTGTGCGTGCGCGGCGCGATCTCGTTGACGAGCAGCGTGCCGTCGGGCAGCTCGAACATCTCGACGGCGATCACGCCGACGTGCCCGAGCGCCTCCGCGACCGTCAAGCCGATCTCCTCCGCGCGCTTCTTGCCCTGCGCGCTGATCGGCGCCGGCGCGCGCGTCGTGTGGAGGATGTGGCGGCGATGCACGTTCTCGGCGAGCGGATAGATCGCGATCTCACCGCGCATGCCGCGCGCCAGGATCACGCTGATCTCGCGCGCGAACGGCACGAGCGCCTCGGCGACCGCCGGCTCGCCCTTGAGCTTCGCGAACTCGGCCTTCGCGTCGGCGCCCGGCTCGATGCGGATCTGGCCCTTGCCGTCGTAGCCCGCGCGCCGGACCTTGACGATCGCCGGCCGGCCGACGACGCCGAGCGCCTTGTCGACGTCCTCGCACGGCGCCCACTTCGCCTGCGGCATCCCGAGCTTGTCGAGGAACTGCTTCTGCGTCTGACGATCTTGAATCGTGCGCAGCACACTCGCCGCCGGCCGCACCGGCGTGATCGCCTCGAGCTGATCGAGGACGTCGGCCGGCACGTGCTCGGTGTCGAGCGTGATCACGTCGACCTTCTTCGCGAGCTGCTTCGCCGCCTCGACGTCGGTCAGCGCGCCGACAACGACGTCATCGCTGACCTGCGCGGTCGGGCAACTCGCGCTCGGATCGAGCACGACGATGCGATAGCCCATGCGACGCGCCGCGAGCGCCATCATGCGGCCCAGCTGACCGCCCCCGAGCACGCCGACGGTACCGCCGGGCAGGATCACGTCAACTTGTCCTCGAGCACGCGCTGCGTCTGGTTCGCGCGGTAGGCGTCGAGCTTCACGGCGACCTCGCTGTCCTGCAGCGCGATGATCGCCGCCGCGAGCAGGCCCGCGTTCGTCGCGCCCGCATCGCCGATCGCGAGCGTGCCGACCGGGATGCCCTTCGGCATCTGCACGATCGACATCAGCGAGTCCATGCCATTGAGCGCCTTGCTCTGCACGGGCACGCCGAGCACGGGCAGTCGCGTCTTCGCGGCGGTCATGCCGGGTAGATGCGCGGCGCCGCCGGCTCCCGCGATGATCACCTGGAGGCCGCGCATCGCCGCCTGCTCGGCATACGTGAACAGCAGATCCGGCGTGCGGTGCGCCGAGACGATCTTCGCCTCGTACGAGACCCCGAGCGCATCGAGCACGTCGGCCGCGTGCTTCATCGTGGCCCAGTCGCTCTGCGAGCCCATGATGATGCCGACTTTCGGGTTCACGGGTTCAAGCCTTCCTTGGTCCTGCCGCACGGCGGAGGCGGTCGCCGACAGCTTCGCCCAGCCCGGCCGCCGGAGGCAACGCGGCGATCACCACATCGACGCCCGCCGCGTCGAGATCTCGCAGTGCCGAATACAGCTCGTGCGCCATCCCCGCGACATCGTCGGGCAGCGGGTACGCGAGCACGCTGATCTCGCCCCACGGCCCGAACGCGCTCTTCGGCGCGAGCACGGCGACCCGGCCCTTCGCGGCGGCGACGGCGGCCGGGACATCGTCGGGGTCGACGGCGATCACCTCGGCGCGCGGCGCGTAGTGGCTCGCGAGCGTGCCGGGAGCGGCGGGCGCCTCCGCATCGGGCGCGCCGAGCGGCCCCGTGATCGCCTCGATCGCCTCGCGCGGCATCCCGCCGGGCCGCAGCAACACCGGCCGTCCGCGCGAGAAGTCGACGATCGTCGACTCGACGCCGACCGCGCACGCCCCGCCATCGAGGATGTAGTCGACGTCGTCGCCGAGATCCGCGGCGACGTGATCGGCCGTCGTCGGTGACACGGCGCCGAACCGGTTCGCACTCGGTGCCGCGATGCCGCCGCCGAACGCCTGCAGCAGCGCGAGCGCCATCGGATGCGCGGGCACGCGCAGGCCGACCGTGTCGGCCCCGCCGGTCGTCGCGGCGGCGACTCGCGGCCCGCGCTTGACGATGATCGTCAACGGTCCCGGCCACGCGCGTGTAACGAGCTGCTTCGCGGCGTCGG
>JAFAOG010000241.1 GCA_019237945.1 Deltaproteobacteria bacterium
TGTAACGCTGGCCTAGGGTCCCCGCACTCATCGAGACATGCGAGCCATTGTCGTCGCCTTGGGGTTGGTGATCTGCGTTCATGCCGCGCAGGCGTCGACGGTCGTCGTGCTGTCGGAGCCGCAGAACGCGCCCGCGCTCGGCTCCGCGCTGCAGGTCACGCTCGCCGGCCGCGGCGTCGCGATCGCGACGTTGCCCGCACCCGACGGCTCGCTGCGCATGGACCGCGCAGCTGCCGCGCAGCACGCCGCGATCTCGTTCAACGCCGATGCCGCGCTGTGGATCGATCACGACGCCGACGCGACCGAGGTCTGCGCCGTCTCCGCCGACGGCCGCTTCTTCCGCCACGCGCCGCTGCCGGTCGGCGAGGGCGACACGCCGCGGATGTTCGCTGCGATTGCGACGAGCCTGCTCGACGAGCTGCTGACGAGCGAGCCGCCGCCGATCGACGTCGATGTCCACGTCCATGTCGGCCCGGGCGGCGCGCCGTCGGTGACGCCGATCGCGCTGCAGCAGGGCATGCCGATGCCGATGCCGATGCCGCTCGATGCGCGCGCGAAGATGAACCGCACGCTCGTCGAGATCGGTCCGATGGTCAGCCCGCTCACCTACGGCGCCGAGCTCGGGCTCGCGTTCCCCGTCGGCGATGCCTATCGCCTCGGCGTCGGCAGCGCGCTCAACATCATCCCGACCGACGCGAACCACATCCTGGGCGTCGCCGATGTCGAGCTGCGGCACGTCGGCCGCGGCGTTCACCACTTCGACATCGGTCCGATCGCGGGCGCCGCGATGCTGCTCGATCACAGCGACAACGCCCTCATGTTCGGCGGCGCGCGTTTCGCGTACGCGTGGGAGCACGAGAATACGAACCGCTCGATCTCGCTCGTGCCGCTGATCATGCACAGCGGCAACGACACCGTCCCCGGCATCTACGCCTCGTTCCGCATCGGGTTCGCCTTGTGAACACGGCGCGGCCGCTGCCCGACGCCGATGCGACGCGCGACACGCTGCGCGCGCTGCTTCCGCACGTCCGGCGCTGGCTCGTTCGCCTGCTCGGCCGCTCGCCGGATCTCGACGACGCCACGCAAGACGCGCTCACCGAGATCGCGCGCTTCCTGCCGCGCTTCGAGGGCCGCAGCAAGCTCGAGACGGCCGCGCACAAGATCACGGTCCGCGTCGCCTACCGCTACTTCCGCACCCGCAAGGAGGTCGCGCTCGAGGCCGTGCCCGAGCCGATCGATCCTGAGACCGCCGCCGACGAACGCCTGCTCGCCCGCGAGGCACTCGCCCGACTGCAGCGCGCGCTGCGCCGCCTGCCCGCGAAGCGCCGCATGGCATTCGCGCTGTGCGCGATCGAAGGCAAGACGCCCACGGAAGCCGCCGAGCTCGCGGGCACGACTGCCGTCGCGATGCGCTGCCGCCTCGTGTGGGCGCGCCGCGAGGTCGCGCGCCTGCTCGACAAGGATCCCTACCTCGCGCCGTATCTCGAGCGCGCCGCGCAGCACGCCGACGCGCAGGAGGACGAGCCATGACGTCTCGCACGGTCGATCAGCTCGCCCAGCTCGCGCGCAAGGCCGACGCGCCCGCGCTCGACGACACGGCCAGCCGCCGACTCGTCGATGCGGCGATCGCACGCGCGCGTTTCGAGCCGGAGGTCGCGCCGCGCCCGTCGCCCTTGCGCTGGGCCGCGGCCGGTGCGCTCGCTGCCGCCGCCGTGATCGCCATCGTCGTGCTGCGCGCGCAGCCCACGCCGCCGGTGACGATGCACGTCGCGCTGCCGACCGGCGACACGCTGACCGGCACCGCCGGCGCGCGCTTCGCGATCGCCGAGCTGACGCCGGCCTCGCGCAAGCTTCGCGTCGAGGACGGCACGATCGTGTTCGACGTCGCGCACGTCGTCGCGGGCCAGCGCTTCGAGGTCACCGCCGGCGACGCGACGGTCGTCGCGACCGGCACCGTGTTCTCCGTGTCTTCGCGCGGCCACGTCCACGTCTACGAAGGATCGGTCGAGGTCTCGCGCGCCGGGCACGTCGAGCGGCTCGCGGCCGGTGCATCGTCGGGGGCGGGCGAGGATCCGCGCGAGCTGCGCGATGCGGGCGAGACGGCGGCTCGTGCCCGCGCGCAGCTGCACGTCGCGAGCGCGCCGCAGGCACCGGTGACCACCACGCGCGTCGTCCTCGTGCCGATGCCCGTGCCCGTTCAGGTCCCCGTCTATGTGGTCGCGTCGCATGGAACCGAGCCGGCCGCCGTTCCCGTTCCCGCTTCCGCTGCCGCTCCCGTTGCCGTTCCCGCTGCCGTTCCCGTTCCCGCTCCTGCTCCCGCCGCCGACGACGGACTCGCGCTCGCCCGCGCCGACATCGCCGCCGGCCGCTATCAGGCCGCGCTCGACAAGGTCACCGCCGCGCCGCACCCGCTCTCCGGCGCGTGGCTGCTCGTCGATGCCGATGCCCTTCGTGCGCTCGGCAAGAAGCGCGACGCCGCCGATGCGCTCGCCTCCGCGGCCGCGGTCCTCGACGGCACCGCGCAGACCGAAGCCGCGTACAGCGCGGCGTACCTGCGCTGGCACGAGCTGCACGACGCGGCCGGCGCGCTTTCTGTCCTGACGAGCGCGGACGTCGATGTGCCGGGCTCGCTGTTCGAGGAGCGCGGGCTCGTGCTCCACATCGCGATCCTCGTGGCGACGGATCGCCGCGAAGAGGCGCGTCCACTGGCGCAGCGCTACCTCGATCACTTCCCGCACGGCGATCAGCGCGTGCAGATGCTCGCGCTAACGCGTCACGACGCGAGCAAGTAGCGCTCGAGGCCGACGAGGCGATCGACGTCGTGGACGTCGTCGCGCAGCAGCGGCACCCCGACGAGCAGCGCGCCGGGGCTCGCCTCGCGGAGCTTGGTGATCGCCATGCGATCGGCCTCCGCGAGCGTCTCGAGCTCGCCGTGCGAGGTGAAGAGCGCCTGGGCCGCCATCGTGCGCGTCGTGCCGGAGAGGCCGAGCGCGGCGACCTGCGGCTGCGCGGCGAGCGCGGACGCGATCGCGGTGACGTCGGCCCGGATCGGCAGGGCAGGGTGGATCTTGTTCACGACGAAGCCGACGAACGGCATCTTCGCGGTGATCAGGCGCTCGTGGAAGAACAGCGCCTCGCGCACGGCCATCGGCTCGGGCGATGCGACGAGCACGAAGCCGACGCGCGGCTGGCGCAGCAGCGCGAACGTCTCCTCGGCGCGCGTCTTGAAGCCGCCGAGGATGTCGTTGAACTCGGTGAAGAACACGCCGAGGTCGTCGATGAACTGGCTGCCGACGAACTTCGCGAGGCGCTTGAGCACGAACGCGCCCGTCTTGCCGACGAGCGACCAGCCGGAACCCGAGCCGCCCTGCAGCTTGCGAAACCATTCGATCGCGGGCGAGTCGATCGCCTCGGAGAGCTTGCGCGGCGCATCGAGGAAGTCGAGCGCGTGCGCGGTCGGCGGCGTGTCGACGACGATCAGGTCCCACTGGCCGGTGGCATCGAAGTCGTGGAGCTTGGCCATCGCGGCGTACTCCTGCGCGCCGGCGAGTGAACCCGAGATCTGCGCGTAAATCGGATTCGCGAGCACGCGCTGCACGGCCGCGGGGTCCTTCGCGTGCTTGGCGACGACCTCGTCGAACGCGGCCTTCTGATCGAGCATCATCGCGTGCAGCTCGCCGCGATCACTGGGCGCGCCCCGCCGCACGAGCTCGCGCGGGACTTCCTGAACGTGATGACCGAGTGCGGCGAGCCCGAGCGAGTTCGCGAGCCGCTTCGCCGGATCGATCGTCAGCACGAGTGTGCGCTTGCCGCGACGCGCGGAGGCGAGCGCGAGAGCGGCGGCCGTGGTTGTCTTGCCGACGCCTCCGGAGCCGACGCACACGAGGATCCTTCGCTCGAGCAAGACGTCGGCTAGGGTTGGCACTGCTGGTCGCGGATAGCATATAAGTGACCGCACATGAAGCGCGAGCTGATCGTTACCGCCGACGGACGTGATCGGACGGTGGTCGTCGAAGGACCGCTTCCGGACGGACGGTTTCGCGTGACGATCGATGGCCACGCTCGCGAGGTCGATGCAAGGCCGATCCGCCCGGGCACGTGGTCGCTCGTGCTCGATGGCGATAGCTTCGTCGTCGATCTCGACAAGCGGCGCGCGGGAATCGCCGCGTCGGTCGGTGCGAGCGAGGCGATGCTGCAGGTCGAGGATGCGCTGCATCGCCGCCTCGCGACCGCCGCGTCGCCGCGTGGCGCTGCGCGTGGCGAGACGATCCGCGCGCCGATCGCGGGCAAGGTCGTCAAGGTGCTCGTCGCGGTCGGCGACACCGTCGCTCCCGGCGCACCGGTGATCGTGCTCGAGGCGATGAAGATGGAGAACGAGCTCGTGACCGAGCGCGGCGGGACCGTCGCGCAGGTCGCGAAGCAGGCCGGACAGGCCGTCGATACCGGCGACCTGCTGGTCGAGCTGACCTGAGCAGTGGCGCCTCGACAAGCCACCTAACCCTGCGACACCCCTGGGTCTGGGGACTGCTCACGACGCGTCGCGGCTAGCGCGGCTTCCTGCCCCGGCTACCGGCGGAGCCTGTGACATGCCCCGCGACCATGTGCTGACGGCCATTTAGCGCAAATTGCGCAATGGCACGTCCGGCGCAATACGCCCCGTCGCCAATGCGCCGGGAAATCATCTCCACTCTTCTGTTCGGGGTCGCGCTGACCGCGTGCCTCGATCAGGCCTACGAAGACGCTCAAGACGAGAACGACGACTCGGTGGGAGTCGATGACTCCAAGGCCGATGACGGCGGCACCGTCGCATCGAAGTCCTATCGCTCGGGCTGCGGCGCGCCGATCCGTACCGGCAGCTACGCGCTGCACGGCGACGTCGTCACGCAGAACGGCGTGCTGACGAATTACTACGTCGAGATCACGGACGAGAAGATCGCGGCGGTCACGCCGTTCGCGCCGCAGGGCGTGAAGGTGATCGAGACCGGCGGCGTCATCTTCCCGGGCCTGATCGACGGTCACAACCACGTCGAGTACAACCACATCCCGCTCGCCGACCTCGGCAAGCGCTACCAGGATCGCGATCAGTGGCCGAAGGCGTCGAAGTACCAGACGCTCGTCAAGGATCCGAAGAACGCGGTCACCGCGGCCGGCCTGCAGTGCGAAGCGCTGCGCCATGGCGAGACTCGCGCGCTGGTCGGCGGCGTCACGTCGATCCAGGGCACGCCGCTCACCGCGTGCACGCGCTCGCTCGTTCGCAATGTCGAAGGCATCAACTTCTGTCAGGACCGCGTTCGCCAGAACGTGATGGACATCTCCGGCTTCGGCCGCTCGGTTTCCGGGCAGCCGTCGTTCGCCGACAGCATCAAGAGCGACATCCTCAACCACAAGCTCGACGTGTTCGTCGTGCACGCGGGCGAGGGCATCGACGAGCACGA
>JAFAOG010000263.1 GCA_019237945.1 Deltaproteobacteria bacterium
CCGGGCGCCATGTTCGTGACCCGCTTCGAGATGCCGGTCGTCAGCTCCATCACGTAGATGTTCGCCGCACCCTTCTGCAGGTACGGCTGGAACGCCGGGTCGCTCGGGCCGGTGAAACCGAGCTCCTTCGCGTCATCCGACGTCACGTAGTGGTGGAACGCGATCCAGCGCTCGTCGTACGAGAACGCCGGCTTGCCGCCGGAGAAGCAGTAGCGCGCGATCTCCGGAGAGGCGATCGTGTAGCTCGATCCGCTCGGCGTCGCGATCACCTTGCGCAGCACGTAGCCGATCTGGTGATCGCTCGGGTTCGCGACCCGCGACAGCACGAGCCGGCTCGACGGCGATAGCACGGAGTCGCCCTCGAACGGCGTCGCGACCTTGACCGGCGTCTTCGGCACGTACTTCGTACCGTCGAACATCATCGGCGTGAGATCGAAGTAGCCGTGGCTGCCGAACGCGGTGTCGGGATCCTGCAGCGTCGCGACGTGGCCGCCGTCGTCGGAGACGAACTCGCTGTCGATCGCGAAGTAGTCGCCACCGCCGAGCGCGCGGCCGACGTGCTGGTAGAGGCCGATCGCGCCGATGTGCGAGCAGCCGGTCTCCGTCATCGCGATCGACGTCGGGTTCGAGGTCAGCACGCTCTCCGCGCACACGTTCTTCGTGCCGCCCTGGAACACGAAGCCGGTGTTGTCGGGGAAGAAGCCGGGATCGTACTGCGTCGCGATCGAGATCGTCGCGTCGCGCTGGAGGTCGAGCACGTACGAGCCGGAGACGTTCGCGACGCCGTGCGCGACGAAGCGGCCGTCCGGCGAGCTGCGCGTCCAGTACGACGACTGGTACGTGACGTCCTTGAGCAGGCGCAGCGTGCCGTGGACGCCCCACGTCGTGTCGGACTTGTCGGCGAGGCACTGCTTGGGATCGGTCGCCGTGCCGCAGTCGAACATCGCCATCATGTTGTCGCGGTTGACCGCGCGCCAGCCGGTGGTGGCGAGCGCGGAGGTGTGCACGGCGACGTCGTTCGAGATGCCGGGCGTGCACGTCGACGGCCGCGGATCCTGCGGCAGCGTGATGTCGAGGTTGGGCAGGCCGCGCGCGAAGTACTCGGCGACGATGTCGAACTGCGCCTGCGTCAGCGGCGGCACCGTGTCCTTCGGCATGCCCGCCTGGCCGATGAAGTTTGCGAGCTCGGTCGCGCCTTGATCGCCGTAGGCCTTCCAGAACGTGTACTGAAACCACGGCAGGCGCGCGGCGGCGGCGGCGATGCCGAGCTTCTCGGGCGCGAAGTCGCTCGTCGAGACCGACGGCATCATGCGCATGCAGTCGATCATCTGCTGCGCGGACTGCTGCGTCGCGACCGAGAGGTCGGTGAGGCACGCCGACATCGACGTGTCGGTCAGCGCGCGCCAGTAGCGCAGGTGCTGTCGCGTCAGGCCGTGGCACGCGTTGCACTCCTGCGCGCTGCCGGTCGCGCCGAGGATCGTCAGCGCTTGCGATGCGAGCTCGTTATCCGGAAGCGACACCGGATTGCGAAACACGGGGACGGTGGCCGCGTCGATCGCGACATCCGGAGGCGCCGCATCGGGCTGCTTCCCACCATGACTTCCACCACATCCAACGAGCACCACGAGCAGAGCGAGCCGCATTGGGGCGCATCATACATTTCGGTGTAAGTCTGCAACCCTAGCCGCGTTGACACCGAGTGACGTCCTGCTGATACTGCGCAGCGTTGAAGGAATCCGGGGACATGGCCGTCCCATCGGCACAAGGGAGACTCACATGAAGCGTGTACTGCAACTGGTTTCCGTGATCGCGCTGGCCGCGGCGCCTGCGTGCGTGGTTCGTGGCTCGGGTACCGTCGGTGTCGAGGGCACGACGACCGTGTATTCGGAGCCGCCGCCTCCGCAGGTCGAGAACATGGGCCCGCGTCCGGGCTTTGTCTGGGTGCGCGGCCACTACGTCTGGATGAACGGTCAGTGGACGTGGACGTCGGGCCACTGGGAGCGCGAGCGCGCCGGTTACGCGTGGAGCGAGGGTCGCTGGGAGCGCCGTGGCAACGCGTGGATCTGGGTCGATGGCACGTGGACGGTGTCGAGCACGCCGGTCGTCGATAACTCGGGCGCGTCGGGTGGCGTCACCGTCACCGGCGGCACGACCACGACGACCGTGCAGACGTACAACCCGCCGCCGCCGGATAACAGCGGTGCGTCGGGTGGCGTGACGGTCACCGTCGGTGCGTACCCGACGGCCGCGCCGCCTCCGCCGCGCGTCGAGAATTTCCAGCCGCGCGCTGGGTTCGTGTGGGTCGCCGGTCGCTGGGACTGGCGCGGCGGCCGCTGGGACTGGGTCGACGGTCACTGGGAGCGCGAGCGCGCGGGCCAGATGTGGGTCGGCGGGCGCTGGGAGCTGCGCGGCGATCGCTACATCTGGGTCGAGGGCAGCTGGCAGGCGCAGGCGGCGCCCGTGAACAACGGCCCCGTCATTCGCGACCACCGCCACTAGTCACGGAAGCTTCGTGACGACCGCGGTCGGGGTGCCGAACGCATCGCACCCCGTGCACGCGTTGACGTAACGCAGGAACAGAAACCCGTTACCGCCGGCGGTGCCCGCGCTGCCTGCGGTGCCTGCGGTGCCGGTCGCCGCGACGCCGCCGAAGCCGGTGCCGCCGGTGCCCGGATCTCCGCCGCTGCCGGCGGTGCCGCCCGTGCCGCCGATCGCATCGGCGGTGCCGCTCGCCGTGAACGAGAACGCGTCGAGCTCGATCACGCCCGCCGCGCCGCCACCGCCGCCGCTACCGCCGTCGCCGCCGTCGCCGCCCGCGCCGCCGGCGCCGCGACCACCGTTGAGGAAGCCGCCGCCATTGCAGGCAGCCGCCGCGAGACCGGCCGTGCCGCCGTTGCCGCCGGTGCCGCCCGCGGTGCCGTTCGTCGCGTTGCCGCCGATCGCGCCGTCGGCGGTGATCGTGCCTTCGAGCGTCATCGTGTTCGCCGCGACGAGCAGCACGCCGCCGCCTCGACCACCGGCGCCGCTCGCGCCGCCGACGCCGCCGGAGCCGCCCGCGGTGCCGTTGCCGCCGTCGCTCGGCGTCTGGCCGGTGAGCGAGTTGTTGCTGATCGGTGCGCCGCCGCCGCCACCGCCGCCGGCTCCCTTGCCGCCGGTTCCGCCGTTGCCGCCGCCACCGCCTCCGCCGAGCGTGGGATGCGCCGCGTTCGCGCTCGCATTCGTGCCGCCGGTCGACAGCGCGGCGAGCGTGATGCCGGTGCCCGTGTTGCCCGGGCTTGTCGCGCCGTCGTTGCCGCCGGGACCGCCGTCGCCGCCCTTGCCCGCAACGCACTGGTTGTTGCGCGCGCCCGGCTCGCCGGCCATGCCGCCCGTGCCGACGAGGCCGTTGCCGCCCGGCTGCGCGTTCGCGGCGCTGCTGCAGCCGAGCGGGCAGGCGAGCTTCCCGGCGCCGGCGCCAAATGCGCCGCCGCTTCCCGCGCCGCCACCGGTGACGGAGTCGCCGCCCTTGAAGCCGATCGCATCGGCGGTGAGCCGGCCGCCCTGCGCGACGTCGACCGTGCCGCTCGCGCGGAAGAACACGACGCCGCCGGTCGCGCCGTCCCACGCATTCGCGGTGAGCGTGCCGGTGCTCGTGATCGTCACGTTGTGATAGTTCGGGACCTTGATCACCTGCACGACGCCGTCGCCGCCGTAGGAGTCGCGCAGCGCCGTCGTGAGCAGCAGCTGCGCCGGTTGCGTCGACGCGATGCGATGAGTCTCGTGCTGGCCGGCGGCGCTGCCGGTCATCTCGATCACGAGCACCTCGTCGCCGATGTTGAACTTGCTCGCATCGACGACGTGGATCAGCGTCGAGTTCGCGCCGACATCCGCGGTCACCGCGGTGCGCACGTCATCGGTCGTCGTGACGCCGGTGACCATGACGTCACCGTCGGCGCCGGTGCCGACGTCGATCGGAGGCGGGGGTGCGTCGGGCGGTGCGTCGGCGTGCGCGTCGCTGGACGCATCCGGCTCGAGCGAGGTGTCGTGGAAGCCGAGGATCTTCTGGCAGCCCGCGAGCGCGAGCACTGCGATGAGGAGCTTGTTCACCACACACCTCCGATCACGACCGCGGCGCCGCCGGCCGTCGGCGCGACGTCGACGTGCGCGCGCTTCGGCGCCGTGAAATACAGCGCCGCGCCGCCCGCGATCAGCGCGAGGCCGATGCCGCCGGTGACGTTCGCGACGAGCGCGCGCGTGTGCGCGGTGTCGATGCGATCCTGGCCGATCGCGGTGCACTGATACGTGTCCTTGTGGCAGAGGCCCTGATCGAACGCGCTGTTGTAGCTGTCGCGCGCGGCGAATCCGAAGCCGATGCCCGTGACGAGCGCGGCGATGCCGGCGCCGCCGAGCGTCAGGCCGAAGATCCGCTGGCTCGAGCCCGGATCGCCTTCCTGGATGATCGTCGTCACCGTGCCCGCGGCGGGCTTCGCGTGCGGCGCCGCCGGAAGCTGCGGCAATTCGATCTCCTTGACCTCGGCCTCGCTGATCGTGATGTTCGTCGACCACGTCTTGTGATCGATCGCCGACGCGGAGATCACGTGCTCGCCGGGATCGACGTAGAACCCGACGCCGAGCGCGGCCGACTCGACCGGTTGATCATCGCGCGTCACGACGAGCCCCGAGATCGCCGGCTTCGGCGGATGGATCGTCAGCTTCGGAAGCCGCGGCTCGAGCGCCTTCGCACGCTCCTTCGCGATGTCGATGCGCGCGGTGTCGCCGGCCTTCGTGGCGAGCGCGACGACCTCTCGATAGTGGCCCCACGCGCTCGCGAGCTTGCCCTGCTTCTCGTAGCAGGTCGCGAGGTTGAGCAGCGTGCCGAGCGCCGGATCGAGCTTGAGGCTCGCCTCGAAGCGCGGACACGCGCCGACGAAGTCGCCTTGATCCATCATCGTCTTCGCCTGCTCGAACAGCTGCTCGGCGGCGGCGACGGAATCGCTGGGCTGCGCGTGTGCAGACACGGCGCCCAGCATCACCGCCACCACGGTGATCAGTTTCCCCATGATTCGACACTACCAACGCGCGCGCGCGGGTAGTTGCCCCTCACCAAGGTCTCGCTCACTCGCGCGAGAACGGATCGTACGCGGGCTTCGCGGGCGCGTCCGGCTTCTTCTCTGCCGGCGTGGCGGGCGGTGCGGCGACCGGCTTCTTCTTCGCGATGGCAGGCTTTGCCACGGACTTCGACTCCGGCTTCGCGGCGGGCGCGGGCTCGGGCTTCGCGACGGGCTCCGCGACCGGTGCGGGAGGCGGCGCCGCTTCGGGTTGCGCGATCGGCGCGGGCATCGGGGCAGGGGCTGGCTCGGGCGTCGGAGCCGGAGCGGCGGTCGGCTGCGTCGCGCGCGGGGTCTCGCGCTCGCGCGTCATCACGAACGCGGCCGAGGCGGCGCCCCCGACGAGGACGACAGCTGCGACCGCAAATGGCCAGCGGCGGCGCTTCGGCGGCGCGGGTGTCGCGTGCACGGTGTTTGCGAGCGCGGTGACGCCTTGCGCAGGCGTCGTGCGAACGACCGGCGTGCCGCGCGGCGGTGTGCGCCACGAGGCGGCGGTATCGGTGAGGCCGGCCGCTTCCTCGAGCGCGTGCACGGCGGCGGCGCACGTCGGCGGACGCTCCGCGGGATCCTTCTTCATCATCCACGCGATCGTCTGATCGACGCCCGGCGGCAGCGGCGGCAGCGCGGCATTCTCGGCGGCGCGCAGCGTCGGCGGCACCGGCTCCTCGGAGGTCTGCTTCATCAGCACCTCGAGGTGATTGTCGCCCTCGAACGGCAGCGTCCCGGTCAACAGCTCGTACGTCATGATGCCGAACGAGTAGATGTCGGTGCGGTGATCGACGTTGGCGCCGCGGCACTGCTCGGGCGACATGTAGTACGGCGTTCCGATCGGCGCGCCGGTGCGCGTGCGATGCATCGAGCTCTCGCTGAGCTCGCCGAGCAGCTTCGCGATGCCGAAGTCGAGCAGCTTGGGATAGAGCGTGCCGTCGGATTCCTGCGCGAGGAACACGTTCGCCGGCTTGAGATCGCGATGCGCGATGCCCGCGGCGTGCGCGGCGTCGAGCGCGCGTGCGATCGCGCGGAGCACGGGTAGCGCCTCGGAGAGCGGCATGCCTCCGCCGTCGGTGAGGCGGGCGTCGAGCGGCGCGCCGTCGAGGAGCTCCATGACGTAGTAGCTGCGGCCGTCCTCGAGCTCGCCGAAGCCGAAGATGTCGATGATGTTGCGGTGGCGGATCTGGTTGACCGCGCGCGCTTCCGCGACGAAGCGCGACACGATCTCCGGATCGCCCGAGTACTTGCGCGACAGGACCTTGATCGCGGCGCGCTTGCCGATCAGCGGATGCGTCGCGCGGAACACGGTGCCGAAGCCGCCCTCGCCGATCTTCTCGTCGATGACGTACTCGCCGACCTTCTCGCCCACCGCGAGGTCGTGCTCCGCACGTGCCGTGGCCCCCATGACACTCCTATCATGCGGTGTCCCTCCGTCGACGGTCAACGCGTCGAGCGAGAGACTGCCTCACGGACCGATCGTCACGGGAATCGTTTGGGTTGCGATGCCGCCGCGGCTGTCGCGCAGCACCACCCACAACCACACCGGTCCCGGCGTTGCCGGCGTATGCCACGTCGTCGTCGCGCTCGTCGCGGTGTCGTCCTCGCCAACGGCCGTCGCGTCGACCGGCAGCGTGCCCGCGGTCGCGAACCACGACGCGCGCATGCTCTCGCGCCGCACGACCAGCGACTGCGATTGGGGATCGTAATAGAGGTAGGACTCCGGCTCGTCCCATGCCGCGGTCAGCGTGACGTCGGTGCTCGCCGCGGCCTGCGCGAGCGCGATCGGATGGAGCACCGGGTTCGCATTCGGCTGATACATCGTCAGGTAGTCGTGCGCGACCGGGCCCGGCGCGTTCGCGAGACCGCACGTGATTCGCGGGAAGCCGAACGCGATGCCGGCATCGGGCGTCGTCGCGCGCACCGGCTGGTAGTAGCCGCCGGTCGGATCCGGATCGCGCGGGCGATAACCGGCGGACACGACGTCGGGACCGAACGTGCGGCACGCATC
>JAFAOG010000264.1 GCA_019237945.1 Deltaproteobacteria bacterium
GCGCCGACCTGACGCTTCCCGCGGGCTCGACCGGCTACGTTCTCGATCCACGCACTGCGTCAGGAATCGTGGTGTTGGCGGCGGCTGATTTGGTCTCAGAGCTCAAGAGTCTTCCCTAGTTACGATTTCCGGATCGGATGTCAGGGCGACCGGTTAGACTCACCGCGTCATGCTCAAGACCGGGGAACGAGACGCCTGTGGCGTTGGCTTCGTCGCGCACATCAAGGGCGAGCGCAGCCGTTCGATCGTCGACCAGGGCCTCGAGGTCCTGCGCCGGCTCTCGCACCGCGCGGCCTGTGGTGCCGACCCCGAGACCGGCGACGGCGCCGGCATCTTGCTGCAGTGGCCCGAGCGCTTTCTGCGCGCGGAGGGCGAACGCCTCGGCTTCGATCTGCCGAAGAAGCAGCGGTTCGCGGTCGGCAACGTGTTCCTGCCGCCCGATCCGGCGATGCGCGTCGCGTGCGAGCGCATTCTCGAGGATGCGATCGAAGAGGAAGGCCAGCGCGTGCTCGGCTGGCGCGATGTGCCGATCGATGCGCGGTTCGTCGGGCGCGTCGCGCGCGACGTGATGCCGGTGTTCCGCCAGGTGTTCGTGCGGATGAAGCGCGTGCCGCCGAGCGCGTGGGAGCGCACGCTCTATGTCATCCGCAAGCTCGCGGAGAATCGCGTGCGCGAGCGCACCGCGGATCCGGCGGGCTACTTCCACGTCGCGAGCCTGTCGACGGAGACGATCGTCTACAAGGGCCTGCTGCTGCCCGGCCAGCTGCCGCAGTTCTTTCTCGATCTGCAGCGCGCCGACTTCGAGAGCGCGATCGCGGTCGTGCATTCGCGATTCTCGACGAACACGTTCCCGACGTGGGACCTCGCGCAGCCGTTCCGCTACATCGCGCACAACGGCGAGATCAACACGCTGCGCGGCAACGCGAACTGGATGCAGGCGCGCCGCAAGCAGCTGCGCTCGGCGAAGTTCTCCGGCGGGCTCGAGCGGCTGTTTCCGATCATCGTGCCGGGCAAGAGCGACTCGGCGCAGTTCGACAACATGGTCGAGCTGCTGACGCTCGGCGGCCGCACGCTGACGCACTCGATGATGATGATGATCCCCGAGGCCTGGGAGGGGAACGCGGCGATGGACGAGGAGCGCAAGGCGTTCTATCGCTACGCGGCGTCGCTCGTCGAGCCGTGGGATGGGCCGGCCGCGATCGTGTTCAGCGACGGCCAGCTCGTCGGCGCGACCCTGGATCGCAACGGGTTGCGGCCCGCGCGCTGGACGATCACGACGGATGACCGCGTGATCCTCGCGTCGGAGACCGGCGTCATCGATGTTGCGCCAGAGAACGTGCGCCAGAAGGGACGGCTGACGCCCGGCATGATGTTCGTCGTCGATACGGTCGAGGGGCGCATCGTCGACGACGCGGAATTGAAGCACGACGTCGCGGGCCGGTTCCCGTACCGCAAGTGGCTCGCGAAGAACGTGTTCGAGATGGACGAGCTCGACGATGCGGAGGCGCCTCCCGCGATCGCGGGCGAGGCCCTGCTCCAGCAGCAGCGCGCGTTCGGCTACACGGATGAGGATGTCGAGCTGATCGTCGATGCGATGGGACAGACCGGCAAGGAGCCGGTGGGCTCGATGGGCACCGACACGCCGCTCGCGGTGCTCAGCGATCGCGCGCCGAACCTGTTTGCGTACTTTCATCAGCTGTTCGCGCAGGTGACGAACCCGCCGATCGATCCGATCCGCGAGGCGCTCGTGATGTCGCTCGAGACGACGATGGGGCCCGACGGCAACACGTTCGACGAGACGCCCGAGCAGTGTCACCAGCTGCACCTGCGCGGGCCGATCATCACGAGCCGCGACCTCGCCCGCATTCGCGCGACCAGCGAGGGCGTGTTCGAGAGCGCGACCTTGTCGATGGTGTGCCCCATTGGCGACGAACGGTGGTTGCAGAAGGGCATCGAGCGGATGTGTCGCGAGGCGGTCAAGGCGATCGACGACGGTCACAACGTGCTGATCCTCAGCGACCGCGGTGTCGATAGCCGGCGCGTCGCGATCCCGTCGCTGCTCGCGCTCTCCGCGGTGCAGCAGTTCCTCGTGCGCGAGGGCATCCGCATGCAGGTCGGCATCGTGATCGAGACGGCGGAGGCGCGCGAGGTGCATGACATCGCGCTGCTCGTCGGCTACGGCGCGGCGGCGGTCAATCCGTACCTCGCGCTCGATACGGTGCGCGCGCGCGGCGGGTCCGAAGAGAAGTACATCCACGCGCTCGAAGAAGGCCTGATGAAGGTGATGTCCAAGATGGGCATCTCGACGGTGCAGAGCTATCGCGGCGCGCAGATCTTCGAGGCGGTCGGGCTCGATCGCGACCTCGTCGAGGAGCACTTCACCGGCACGCCGTCGCGGATCGGCGGCGTCACGCTGAAGGAGCTCGCGGTCGAGGCGCTGATGCGTCACGCGCGCGCATTCCCGGGGACGGCCGAGCTGCTGCCCGTTGGCGGGCAGTACCGCTGGCGGCGCACCGGCGAGCTCCACAAGTGGAACCCGGCGACGATCGCGGCGCTGCAGGATGCCGTGCGGCGCAACGACCAGGCGCGCTTCGACGAGTTCGAGAAGCTGTGCGACGAGGAAGACAAGGCGCTCGTCACGCTGCGCGGCATGCTGCGCATCCAGGAAGGCGAGGCGATCGCGCTCGACGATGTGGAGCCGGCGAGCTCGATCGTTCGCCGCTTCGTCACCGGTGCGATGAGCTTCGGCTCGATCAGCGCGGAGGCGCACGAGACGTTGGCGATCGCGATGAATCGCCTCGGCGGGAAGTCGAACTCCGGCGAAGGCGGCGAGGAGCCGCACCGCTTCGAGCGCGACGACAACGGCGACTGGCGCCGCTCCGCGATCAAGCAGATCGCATCGGGCCGGTTCGGCGTCACGACGCATTATCTCGTCAACGCCGATGACCTGCAGATCAAGGTCGCGCAGGGTGCGAAGCCCGGCGAGGGCGGCCAGCTTCCCGGCAACAAGATCGACGACCGCATCGCGAAGGCGCGCAATTCGACGCCCGGCGTGACGCTGATCTCGCCGCCGCCGCATCACGACATCTACTCGATCGAAGATCTCGCGCAGCTGATCTACGACCTGCAGGCGGTCAACCCGACGGCGCGCGTCAGCGTCAAGCTCGTCAGCGAGGTCGGCGTCGGAACGATCGCGGCGGGCGTCGCCAAGGCGCGCGCGGCCGCGGTCGTGATCGCGGGCTACGAGGGCGGCACCGGCGCGGCGCCGCTGTCGAGCATCAAGCACGCGGGCTTGCCGTGGGAGCTCGGCCTCGCGGAGACGCAGCAGGTCCTCGTCGAGAACCGGCTGCGCGATCGCGTGCGCGTGCAGGTCGATGGCGGCCTGCGCACGTCGCGCGACGTCATCATCGGCGCGCTGCTCGGCGCGGAGGAGTTCGGCATGGCGACCGCGTCGCTCGTCGCGACCGGCTGCGTGATGCTGCGCAAGTGCCACCTCAACACGTGCTCGGTCGGCATCGCGACGCAGGACCCGCGCCTGCGCGAGCGCTACGCCGGCAAGCCGGAGGATGTCGTCGCGTACTTCACGTTCGTCGCCGAAGGCGTGCGCCGCTGGCTCGCGAAGCTGGGCGTGCGGTCGCTCGACGAGCTGGTCGGCCGCGTCGACCTGCTACGCATCCGCGACGTCGATCACGCGAAGGCGAGCACGCTCGACCTCACGGGCTTGATCGCCGCGCCGGTCGCCCCCGCCGATGTGCCACGGCGCTTCCTGCGCGCGCAGCCGTGGCCGCTCGAGGACCACATCGATCATCAGATCACCGGCAACGAGATCGCGCTGCCGATCGACAACACGAAGCGCGCCGCCGGCACGCTGCTCTCCGGCAACCTCGCGCGGCAGCACGGCGCGAAGGGTCTGCCCGACGGCGCGATCACCGTGCGCTTCACCGGCTCGGCCGGCCAGAGCTTCGGCGCGTTCCTCGCGCCGGGCGTCACGCTCGAGCTCACCGGCGACGCGAACGACTACATCGGCAAGGGCATGAGCGGCGGCCGCATCATCGTCAAGCCGCCGGTCGGCGCGCGCTTCGCGGCCGAGGACAACGTGATCATCGGCAACGTCGCGCTCTACGGCGCCACGGCCGGCGAGCTCTACGCGAACGGCCTCGGCGGCGAGCGCTTCGCGGTGCGCAACTCGGGCGCGCGCGCGGTCGTCGAAGGCGTCGGCGATCACGGGTGCGAGTACATGACGGGCGGCGCGGTCGTCGTGCTCGGTCCGGTCGGCCGCAACTTCGCCGCCGGCATGAGCGGTGGCATGGCGTTCGTCTACGACCCGACGCAGCAGCTGCGCGCGAAGACGAACCTCGAGATGGTCGAGCTCGAGCCGCTCGTCGACGACTCCGACCTCTACCTCGTGTACGGCATGATCGAGGACCACGTGCGGTTCACGAAGAGCGCGCGCGGCAAGAAGCTCCTCGACAACTGGGACAACCTCGTGGCGCGGTTCGTCAAAGTGATGCCGACCGAGTACAAGCGCGTGATGGCGCAACGGCGAGCGCGCCCGCGCCTGTCCGTGGTGCAAGCAGAAGGAGCACGCTGATGGGCAAGCCCACCGGATTCCTCGAGCACGATCGCGCGCACGCGCATCGCCGCCCGGTCCCCGATCGGCTGCGCGACTGGCAGGAAGTCGAGACCGACGTCGCGGTCAGCGAGACGCGCGATCAGGCCGGCCGCTGCATGGACTGCGGCGTCCCGTTCTGCACGCAGGGCTGCCCGCTCGGCAACCCGATTCCCGACTTCGCGGACGCCGTCTATCGCGACCGCTGGCACGACGCCTACCGCCAGCTCGCCTCGACGAACGACTTCCCCGAATTCACCGGCCGCATCTGCCCCGCCCCGTGCGAAGGTTCGTGCGTCCTCAACATCGACAACGCGCCGGTGACGATCGAGTCGCTCGAGCGTGCGATCGCCGAGCGCGCGTTCGCCGAGGGCTGGGTCGTCCCGCATCCGCCGGCGCGTCGCACCGGAAAGCGCGTCGCGGTCGTCGGCTCGGGACCCGCGGGACTCGCCGCCGCCTCGCAGCTCAACCAGGCCGGCCACACCGTGATCGTGTACGAAGCGGCCACGCGCGCCGGCGGCCTGCTCCGCTACGGCATCCCCGACTTCAAGCTCGGGAAGTCGGTCATCGATCGCCGCCTCGACGTGATGCGCGCCGAGGGCATCGAATTCCGCTGCGGCGTCTCGGTCGGCCGCGACCCGACGTGGACGCAGCTGCGCACGGATCATGACGCGCTCGTCCTCGCGATCGGCGCCCAGCGCGCGCGCGACCTCGATGTCCCCGGCCGCGACCTCGCCGGCGTGATCCTCGCGATGGATTTTCTCACGGCGCAGAACGAGGTGGTCGGCCGCGAGCGTCCGTCGCATCCGGCGCCGGTCGCCGGCAAGCACGTCATCATCCTCGGGGGCGGCGATACCGGCAGCGATTGCCTCGGCACCGCGCTCCGCCACGGCGCGGCCAGTACGACCCAGATCGAGCTGATGCCGCCGCCGCCTCTCGTGCGCGCCACCGACAACCCGTGGCCGCAGTGGCCGCTCGTCTTCCGCACGTCGTCGTCGCAGGAAGAAGGCGGCACGCGCGCGTTCGGCTTCCGGACGACGCACCTCGAAGGCGCCGACGGCCGCCTCGTCGCGCTGCACGGCATCAAGGTCGAGCGCCGCGCGGGCCAGCTCGTCGACATCCCGGGCACCGAGATGCGCCACCCGTGCGACGCGCTGATCCTCGCACTCGGCTTCACCGGGCCCGACCCGCGCGGCCTCGTCGATCAGCTCGGCATCCGTCTCGACGCGCGCGGCAACATCGACGGCCGCTACGCGACGAACGTCCCCGGCGTGTTCGTCGCCGGCGATGCCCGCCGAGGCGCCTCGCTCGTCGTCTGGGCGATCGCCGAAGGCCGCGAGTGCGCACGCGCGGTCGATGCCCGCCTCCGCGGGCTGCGCGCCGCCTAGAGCGCCCGCGGCTGCTACTTCCGCTCGAGCAAGCAGAACCCGTGGCCGAACGGATCCGCGCAGAACGCGGCGGAGCCATGGTCGGGATGCTCGAAGAACTGCTCCTTGCGCGCGCCGGCCTTGAGCGCGCGGTCGAGTGCGGCGGCCATATCGTCGACGTGAAAGTCGAGATGCACCGGCGTCCAGTGGCGCTCGTAGCGGCGCGCATCGCTCGTATCCGGCGACGGCTTCGACCCTTCGCGCTTCTCGAGCAACGTGATCGTCGCGTCGCCCGCGCGCATGACGACGACGCCGGGATACGGCTCGACGACCTTGGCAAACCCGAACGCCTCCGAGTAGAACCGCACGCCGCGCTCCATGTCGGGCACATCGATGCTGACCGATACACTGATCATCACCGCCATCTATCACATCGCGGTCACCGCCCGCGGCTCCGGAGCGTACCGTCGCGTGGATGTTGCCGTGTCGCGGTTGCACGCGTCGCGAACGGCGCGCATGGTCGCCCCATGAAGAAATTCCTCGTGCTGTACAAAGCATCGCAGTCGGGTTTCGAGCAGATGATGAAGAGCACGCCGGAGCAGCAGCAGGCGGGCATGGCGGCGTGGATGAGCTGGAGCCAGAAGGCCGGCAAGTCGATCGTCGACATGGGCGCGCCGCTCGGCAAGGCGGTCGCCGTGAAGAAGAGCGGCCAGGTCTCGGCGAGCCCGAACGACCTCGGCGGCTACTCCGTGCTGCAGGCCGAGTCGAAGGAAGCGCTCGCCAAGCAGCTCGAAGGCCACCCGCACTTCATGATGCCGGATGGCTGGATCGAGATCGTCGAGATCATGCCGATCCCCGGCATGTAGCTCGCGCTACGTCGCGCGCGGCGTGATCATCACGCGCACGCCATCCTTCGGCAGCGGGCCGAGGCCGGCGCCCGCGGGCGTCGTGTCCTGCGCGGGCCACGCGAGATCGAAGCGCCGCGTGAACCAGCCCAGGAACAGCGGCATCACGACCTGGATCAGCGCCTCGCCCGGGCAGCGATGGCCTTCCGGCGGACCGCCGCCCTGCGGCACGAACGCGCCTTCGGGCAGTGCCTTGACCGCATCGTCGCCGAGGCGGTCGTCGCGGAACGCCGTCGGATCCTTGAACGTCGTGCCGTCCTGCAGCGTCGCCCAGATCGCGCCCGCGCCCTTCCAGCCGGCCCGGATGCCGTAGCCGTCGATCTCGAGGTCGCGCTTCGCGACGCCGATGAACGTCGTCGGTGCGATCGGGTACGCGCGCAGCACCTCGCGCGATACGGCGCGGGCCTGCGGCAGGCCGCGGATCTGCGCGAGCGCGGGCACGCCGTCGGGCAGCTTCGCATCGGCTTCGCTGCGCAGCTTCGCCGCGATGTCGGGATGCTCGCCGAGCACGACCAGCAGCCACGCGATCGCCGCGGTCAGGCCGCCGTGCGCTGCGAAGTAGAAGTGCAGCAGCTCGACCTCGAGCTCGGTCGTCGAGAGCTGCTCGCCGCCCGGCCCGCGTGCCGCCTTGAGCACGCCGAGCGCGCTGCCCTTGCCGTCGTTCTTCGCGACAGAGCCCTTGAGGTACATGCGCAGCCGATCGCGCGCCTTGATCGCCTTGCCGTACGCCGTGAACGGCATGTTGACGGGCGGCGCAAACGTCCCCTTGATCATCGTCGCGAAGTCCGCCGCGACCTCCGCGTTCGACGCCTCGGGGCTCGACCCGGCAAACAGCATGTCCGCGATGTCGAAGCCGAGCTGGCTCAGCTCGTCGCCGACCGCCCGCTCCTTGCCATCCGCCCACCGCGTGACGAACCGCTCGAAGATGCGCACGATGTTCGGCACGTACGTCGCGAGCGCCTCCTCGGTGAACGCGCTGAGCAGCAGCCGCTTGCGCGTGCGATGGCGGTCGCCGTCGAGGAACGGCACCGCGTCGTGATGCAGGATCTCCTGCAAGAACTTCGGCGAGCCCGCCTGGCGCGTGAAGTTCTCCGGGTTCATGAAGAACGAGAACGCCTTCGGCCCCGCAAAGAACACGGTCGTATCGCCGAGGATCCGTGTCTTCCACACGTTCCCGTGCTTGCGCGTGCGCGTCAGCGTGAACGTGAACGGGTCCTTGAGAAACGCGAGGGCCTCGCCCAGAAACGGAACGCCCATCGACCCAGGTGGCGGCTGACTCATCACCGTCCATCGTACGCCGGGGCCGCGCGATCGGATCAGCAGAGCCGCGCGATTTACGCGGTATACGCGGCGCGGGCTGGCGGCACATCGAGGTCCGACTTGCCCTCGAGGAGCTCGCCGACGGTGATCACGTGCGCGCCGCGGATGTTGTTCGAGATCGCACGCAGCGTCCAGAGCGGGCCAGTCGGGATCCCCCACCAGCCGAACACGAAGGAGATCAGGCTGCACGCCGACCGCACGCCGCGGTCCGACGCGCTCTCATCGACGATCAGGCGGCTCGGCAACCTGAAGCTCGCGACGAGCAGCGACATCACCGCGTGACACGTGCGCAAGCGGGTCGCGTAGCCGATCGGATGGCCTCGATAGACGGCCGTGTTCGACCGAATCGCGTCGGTGTTCGCGTGGATGAAGGCGAGTAATTCGTCGCGCATCTGCTCCTCGCGACGCGCGAACGCAAACGTCGCCAGCGAGATCGCGATGATCGCCAGCTGGGCGATCGCATCGCCGAGATTCGCCTCGCCGGTGACCAGGTTCGCGATGAAACCGGCGGCAAATAGCGCTGCCACGACAAGCAACCAGTGCCGTGCTCGCCACTTCATGCGAGCAGTCTACTCGAAGCGGAAGCGCCACAGGCCGAGCGCCGCGAACAGCGCCGCGAAGCCGCAGAGCGCACCGATCGACGGGGCGAGATCCGCGAGGCTCGTGCCCTGGCGGACGAGCACGTCGTAGTAGCCGTCGAGCGCCCACGAGTGCGGCACGACGTGGCCCAGGCTCTTCATGAAGTCCGGCATCGCGATGCGCGGGAACATGCAGCCGCCGAGCAGGCCCATGACGAGCAGGACGACCGGCGCCGTCGAGCCGATCTGCTTCTCGGTGCCGCCGACCGATGCGAACAGCAGGCCGAGGCATGTCGCGCACAGCACGACCGCGAGCGACAGCGCGACGAGCGCCACGACCGAGCCCGCGATCTGCATGCCGAAGCCGAGCGCGCCGAGGCCGAACAGGAACGCGAGCTGGACGCAGCCGATCACGAAGTACGGGACGAGCGTGCCGACGAGCGCCTTCCAGCGCGGGACCGGCGCGGCGAGCAGGCGGCGCCACGTGCCGGAGCGGCGCTCCGAGGCGAACGTCATCGCGACCGTCATCGACAGGAAGAAGCCGAACAGCACGGCGTTGCCGGGCACGGTGACCTGGAACGCGCTGATCGAATCGAGCGGCTTGGCGATGCCGGGCGGCGACTTCGCCTCGATCAGCGCGGGCATCGGGATCGGCGGCGCGAGCGCGCGCATCACCGCGGCGGTCAGCGCACCCTGCACCGGGCCGCGGACCTGGACGGGGCCTGCGAGATCGATCACGAGCTCGACCGGGCCCGTCGGCGGGATCACGAGGCCCGCGACGCGATCGCCGGTCGCGACCGCGTGGCGCACGGCATCTGCCGATGGCGCGGGCTCGACCGTGAAGCCCTCGCCGAGCGAGTCCAGGTGCAGCTCGGGGCGGCCGCTCCAGACGGGGATCGGGCGCGGCGCGCCGCGGTCCGGGCCGAACTTGAACATCGAGCCGAACACGACCATGAACACGACCGGCAGCGCGAACAGCGACAGCAGCCGGCCGCGATCGCGGAGCAGGAGCTGGACGTCTTTGAGGATCGCCGCGCCGATCATTCGGTATCTCTCAGTGCACGCCCCGTCAGCGCGAGGAATGCGGTCTCGAGGTTGGCCTGGCGCGACTCGATGCGCGCGACGGTCGCGCCCGCGGCCTCGATCGCGGCGAGCGCGGCGCCGAGCGGTGCGCCGGCGGGAAAGCGGAGCAGTGCGCCGTCGCGCGTCGCGCCATGCGCCACGGCGGCCGCGGCCCCGGCCTCCGCGTTGCCCGCGAGCTCGAGCTCGACGCCCTGCCCCGCGTGCTTCGCGATCAGCTCGCCGATCGTGCCGAGCGCGACGATCGCGCCGTGATCCATGATCGCGACGCGATCGCAGAGCGCCTCGACCTCTTCCATGTAGTGCGACGTGTAGATCACCGTCATGCCCTGCGCGTGCAGCGCCTTGACCGTTTCGAAGATGTGATTGCGCGACTGCGGATCGACGCCGACCGTCGGCTCGTCGAGCACGAGCAGCTCCGGCCGGTGCACGAGCCCCGCCGCGATATTGAGCCGGCGCTTCATGCCGCCCGAGAAGTTCTTCACCGGCTCCGTCGCGCGGTCGCGCAGCCCGACGACATCGAGCGCCCACTCGACATCGCGCGTGCGATACAGCGCGCCGAAGTAGCGCAGGTTCTGGAGCGCGGACAGCTCCTCGAACACCGCGAGGTCCTGCGGCACGAGCCCGAGCTTCGCCTTCGCCGCGAACGGTTCGCTCGCGAGCGCCACGCCGCCGATCGCGACCGACCCGCGCGTCGGCGTCACCACCCCACACGCCATCGAGATCGTCGTCGTCTTGCCGGCGCCGTTCGGGCCGAGCAACCCGAGGATCTCGCCGCGCACGACGTCGAGGTCGACCGCCTTGACGGCCGTCCGCTCGCCGTAGTCCTTGCCGAGCCCGCGCAGCGTCAGCATGCGAGCACCACCTTGCCAAACGCCTTGCGCTCCTCGAGCAACCGATGCGCATCCGCCGCGCGCGCGAGCGGCAGCACCTCGTGCACGATCGGTTCGAGCCGTCCCGCCGCGACATGCCCGAGCACGGCAAGCAGGTCCGCCTTGCTGCCCATCGTCGAGCCGAGGACTTCCACTTGCCGGAAGAAGATGTGGCGCAGGTCGATTGCCGGGTGAAAGCCCGCTGTCGCACCGCACGTCACGACCCGCCCCCCGTTGCGGACGGCGCGGATGCTCTTCTCGAACGTCTCGCCGCCGACGTGCTCGATCACCGCGTCGACGCCAGCCTTCCCGGTCAGCTTCTTCGCCTCGGCCACGAAGTCGCCGCTCGCATAGTTCACTGCGTGATCCGCGCCGAGCTGCAGCGCGCGAGCGCACTTGTCATCCGTGCCCGCCGTCGCGATTACGCGCGCGCCGTGCAGCTTCGCGATCTGGATCGCTGCGACCCCGACGCCGCTGCCGGCGCCCTGCACGAGCACGGTATCGCCCGGCGCCACCCGCGCCTTGTGCACGACCATCTGCCACGCGGTCAGCATCGTCAGAATGCCGGCCGCCGCGTGCGCCCAGTCGAGCCGCGCGGGATACGGCGCGATGTTGACCTCGGGCACGACGATGTACTCCGCGTACCCGCCCTGCGCGTTCTCGCCGAGGATCCGGTACCACCGGCACAAGTTGTCGTGGCCGCCAAGGCACGCCGCGCACTTGCCGCACGACAACCCCGGCTGCACGACGACCTTCGTGCCGTCGTCGAGCTCGCCGACGATATCGCTTCCCAGCCGGTGCGGATACTCGAGCTTGAACGCCGGCCCGCCCTTGCGAACCCAGATGTCTAGATGGTTCAGCGCGACGGCGCGAATGCGCACGCGCACCTGACCAGGCCCGGGCTCGGGCGTCGGAATGTCCTCGAGCCTGAGGACCTCGGGACCGCCATGCTCGCGCAGCACGACTGCTTGCATACGAGCACGATAACCGCAGAGCGCGCGTCAGGAAGGCGCGCGCGGATGAAAGGTCGGTTTTCGCGGACGGGCGGTCGCTACTGGATGACCTGCACGCAGGACGCGATGTCGAAGAACATGAAGGCGAGCGCCTTCTCCTGCGGCGAGAGCGGGGCCGTCGAGCAGCCCGTCGGGAACGTGCCCGAGGCGAACGAGTCACCGGCGACGTGCATGTCGGAGAACACGACCTTGCCGCAGCGCGCGTTCTGGGCGGCCTCGTTCGGCGTGGTGAACTGGAAGTTCTGCGGGTACTGCGCGGAGCCCGTGTCCCAGTAGATCCAGCGCTCGGCCTTGGCCGGGTCGAGCGTGTTGACGGTCTGGCGGAACGAGGACGAGTCGATCGCGACCTGGCCGATCGTGGTCGAGCCGCCGACGTTGTTCATCCACTGGGCGAACGACATGCCCTTGGGGTTCGAGGCCTGATCGATCATGTCGGAGGACGCGGTCGGATAGTTGTCGACCCAGGTCGCGATGTCCTTCCAGACCGCGGGCGCGTGGGTGGGAGCCGTGAGGTCACCCGCGATCCAGACGTTGCCGTAGTGCGAGTTGAAGAGGCGGCCGCCGATATCGGCGTACGCCTTCATGTTGTCCATCGACGCTTGCGGCTTGGTCGACGCGTTCTGGCTGCACTCGCAGCTGTTCATGACGATGTCGTAGTTCTTGAGCTTGTTCGGGTCGGCCCACAGCGCGGTCGCGGCGGTGAGGTTCGACGAGCCGATCGTCGTGAAGCCACCGTCGTTGTAGATGTGGACGGCGCCCGAGCCGCTATCGGAGGTGAACTCGTAATCGGAGACGCCGAGGCGGCGAACGAGGCACTCGAGCGCGTCGCAGCCGGCCGAGGCGATCGCGATCTTCGGGAGGTCGCCTTCGGTGTGGTTCTTGGGCAGCGAGGTCAGATTCGCCGGCTGCGGGTTGTCCGTGCACTGCGTGACCATCGGCAGCAGGGCCTTGCGGCGCCACTTGCCGATCTGGATGACGAGCGGGATGTCGGTGCCCGCGGGGACGTTGGAGAGCGAGAAGTGGCCCGCCTCGTCGGAGGTCGTGCGCGCGATCGCGCCACCCGGGAGCTCGCCCGACGGATCGCAGCGGTCGCACTGCGGACCGGCCGGCAGCGGACCCGGATCGAGACGCGGCACGTAGACCGTCGCGCCGTAGAGCGCGAGCGTCCCGTTCGGCGCGTAGACCGTGCCGGAGATCGACGTCGGATTGCCGGAGCCCGTGTGCGAGCAGTCGACGATCAGACATTCGATCCCGACGCAGGCCTCCTTCGGCGGTTGCGCGTCGAAGTCACCGTGCGGACGGCTCCCACTACCACAGGCCGCCGCGGAGCAAATGAGAAGAGCCAGGAGCGTGCGCATTTCGCGCGGGGTTATACAGTCAGGTGCATGCGCGTTGTCACGATAAAATGCTTGCGAGACAACTATGCCTATTTGGTGATCGACGACACGCTTGCTGCAGTCGTAGATCCGGGCGAGGCGGGGCCCGTGAGGGAGGCTCTGGACCGCGAAAATCTGAGGTTGGCGGCGATCTGGCTGACACACCATCACGCCGACCACGTCGGAGGGGCGGCCGAGCTGGCAGGAGATGGCATCGAGGTCGTCGCGCATGCGTCCGATGTCAGCCGGATCGAGGGGGTCACCCGCCCCGTCGAGGAAGGCGATGTCGTGCGGCTGGGCCGGCTGGAGGCGCGCATCATCCACAATCCCGGGCACACGCTCGGGGCGATCTCCTATGTCGTCGACGGCTGCGTGTTCACCGGCGATACGATGTTCGGCGCGGGATGCGGGCGGATCTTCGAGGGGACGCCGGCGATGATGCACGCGTCGCTGCAGAAGCTGGCCGCGCTGCCGCCGCCGACACGCGTGTACTTCGGCCACGAGTACACCGCGAACAATCTGCGGTATGCGGCCGAGGCCGAGCCGGGCAACGCGGCGATCGCAGCGCGCGCGAAGGCGATGCAGGTTCCATCGACGCCATCGACGATCGCGGACGAGCTCGCGACCAATCCGTTCGTCCGCGCGAAAGATGTCGACGAGCTCGCCGCGCGCCGCACCGCGAAGGACATGTTCCGCTAGCGCGTCAGGAACAGCGCCGCGGAGCGACCGGCGAGCGTGTACTGCGCCTGGTGCATCTGGTACTCGCTCCCCGCCTCGCTCGAGTTCGCCTGCGGCTCCATCCACGCGCCGGTGTCGGCGACGCGGTACCAGGTCGGTCCGCTCGGCAGCGTGATCGTCAGCGGGTTCGGCGACCGGTTGTAGGCGACGTACGTCGCTCCGATGCGCCAGGCGAGCACGGGCTTCGTCGCGTCGTCCATGTACGCGCCGCCGGCGGGCGAGCCGGTCGCGTCGTACCACTGGTAGTCGCCGGTGAACGCGGCGGGCCGCAGCTCGGGATGCGCGGTGCGGTAGTGGAACAGGCGCGATGCGAACGTCCACAGCGGATCGGACTGCGTCGAGTAGTCGAGCCAGTTTGCGGGCGAGTCGAGGTTGTACGGGTTGTTGTTGCAGCGAAGCGAGCGGCCGAGCTCGTCGCCGCCGGTGATCATCGGCACGCCGGCCGACGTCATCATCAGCAGCAGGCCGGTGCGCACCGCCTGGCGCTGCGCGGCCGCGTCGCCGTTGTGGTCCCACGAGTGGTTCGTCGTCGAGCCGCCGTTCGACGGACCGTACGGCCACGCCTGCGTGTTGTTCGGCGCGTTGCACGCGTAGAGATCGTGGAGCGTGAAGCCGTCGTGGCTGACGAGATACGAGACGCCGGCCTCGGGCGAGCGCGCGTGATAGAGGTCGGTCGAGCCGGCGATCCGGTCGCTGAGCCAGCCCGGCGTGCCCGCCGCCGACGTCCCGAACTGATTTTGATCCGCGCGGATCGTGTCGCGGAACCGGTCGTTCCACTCTGACCAGCCCGCCGGGAAGTGGCCGACCTCGTAGCTGCCCGCGACGACACCCCACGGCTCCGCGATCAGCGGCGCCCCGGGCAGCGCGGCCGCGATGCGCGCGGGGAACGCGGGGTCGAACTTGAAGCAGCCCGGGCCGCAGACGTTGCCGAGGACCGGCGCGAGATCGAAGCGGAAGCCATCGACGCCGAGCGAGTCATGCCAGTAGCGGAGCGAGTCGAGCACGAGCGCGGCCGCGAGCGGCTTGTCGGTCGCGACGTCGGCGCCGACGCCGTTTGAATTCGTGAACCCGGTGCCCGCCTTGTCGAGCTGGTAGTAGCCGGCGTTGTCGATGCCGCGCAGCGAGAGCTGCGAGCCGCCGCCGCCCTCCGCCGTGTGGTTGTAGACGACGTCGACGAGCACCTTGATGTTCGCGTCGTGGAACGCCTTGACCATCGCGTGCAGCTCGCGCGTCGGACCGCCGGGGGTGCGGTCGCACGCGTAGTGACGATCCGGTGCGAAGTACGCGAGCGTCGAGTAGCCCCAGTAGTTGTCGCCGCTGTCGCTCGTCGGGTCGTCGTCGTTGTGATCGTTGCGCGTCTCGGCGAGCGGCAGGAATTCGACCGCGGTGACGCCGAGACTCGCGAGGTACGGCGCCTGCGCCGCGGCGCCCGCGTACGTGCCGGCGCACGGCGTGCCGAGCGACTGCGTGAAGCCGCGCAGCTGCACTTCATAGATGATGTCGTCGCGCAGCGGGCGATCGGGGCGCGCGCCGGTGTCGGCGGCGTCGTCGCGGAGCACGATGCCTTTCGCGGCCGCCGAGGCGTCGTCGTCGTCGCGCGCGCCGGTGCCGGGCGAGTCATGCGAGAGCTCGCGCGCGTACGGATCGAACACGAGCTTGTTCGGGTTCATCCGGTTGCCGTCGCTGTCGACGTCGGCGATCCAGCCGGTGTGCGAGGCGGGCGTCCACGCGGGGTCGTAGGTCCAGTTCGGTCCCCACACGCGGTAGCCGTAGTAGATCGTCGGCGGCAGGTCGGCGGCCGCGACGTGCGCGGTCCATACGTTTCCCTGCTGCGTCATCGGCACGCGCAGCATCTCGGGGCCGGTCGCGGCCGCGTAGATCCACAGCTCGATCCGCGTCGCGCGCGTCGAGGCGACCTGGAAGCGGACGCCATCGCCATCGGGATGCGCGCCGAGCCCGGGATCGCCGGGCGCATCGGGCGGCGGGCCATCCGGCTGCACCGGCGCGTGCCCCGCGTGCGTGCAGGCTGCGACGACGAGGGCGCACGCGAGCCTCGTGCGCGACGCGACCGCGGGCGACCCGGTCAGCCTCATGCGCGCGGGGGCTGCAACGGCAATGCCCTCGCAACCCCGCGATTGCCGGACGCGCCTTCGGCGGGCACGTTGCGGAAGGCAACGTTGTGAAGTGAGAAAGCGTCCCCACTCAAGCACGCGGAAACGTTCGATCGCGTGGGTTGTGAAGTGAGAAAGCGTCCCCGGGTCAGGCGCGCGGCAGCTCGAGCACGAAGGCGGCCCCGCCGCCGTCGCCGGTCCGATAGCGCAGCTCGCCGCCCATCGCGCGCGCCAGTGACCGCGACAGCGCGAGGCCGAGGCCGAGGCCGGCCGGTGCGTCGGCGCCGACGCCGCGTGCGAACGGCTTGAACAGCGCGTCGGGCTCGCGGACGCCCGGGCCGTGATCGGCGACGACGACCTCGACGCGATCGCCGCAGTCGCGCGCCGTCAGATCGATCGTGCGGTCGTCGATGCCGCGCGTGTACTTCTCCGCGTTGTCGAGCAGGTTGCCGACGATCCGCGTCAGCGCATCGCGGTCGAAGCGCGCGCGCAGATCGGGCGGCGTGTCGAGCGCGAGCGCGGCGCCGGCACGGTCGAGCGCGGGCTGCGCGCGGTCGGCGAGGTCGCGCAGCGTATCGGTCAGCGGCGCGAGCTGCGCGTCGACGCTGAGGTTGCCGCGCTCGAGCTGCGAGAAGCCGAGCACGTTCGAGACGACGCGGCCGAGGCGCGCAGCCTCTTCCGCCATGCGCCGCGCGTAGTCGCGGGCCTTGTCGGGATCGCCGAGGCCGTCGGCGAGCATGTCGCCGTAGAGCTGGAGGCCGGCGAGCGGCGTGCGGAGCTCGTGCGCCGCGGAGGCCGCGAACTGAGATCGCTCGCGAGCAAGCTGCTCGGCGCGCGCGACGAGCAACACGATCAGCGCCGCGAGCAGTACCGCCGCGCTGCCGACGAGCGCGAACCGCACGATGAAGCCGTGCTCGATCGCGTGTGCCTCGACGGCCGCCGCGGCCAGCGCGCGCGGATTCGGCGCGATCGTCAGCAGCCAGCCCGGCGCGATCTCGGTGCGGCCGGTGCCCTGCGCGAGCGTCGCGACCATGTCGCCGGCGTGCGCGGCGAGCCAGCTGGTGACAGTCGTGCGATCGACGACGAAGCCCTGCGCGAACGCACCGTCGGGCGTGCCGACGTCGCGGACCGCGACGAGCGCCGGCGCGCCTTGAAACGGCAGCGTGCGCCACTCGAGCGCCGACACGGCGACCGTCACGCGCACGGTGTCGCTCTGCACGATCGTCGTCGTCGTGTGCGTCGTCGTGCTCGGCGGCTTCGGGGGCGTCGGCATCGCGTTGTTCTCGTAGATGTAGTTGCCGTTGAGGTTCTGCGCGTACGCGTTCGCGCTGACCTCGACGTGCTGCACGGGCGCGGCCGTGTGGTGCTCGTGGATCGCGACGGTCGGGCCGCTCGTCGGGGCCAGCGCCGCCGACAATTCCCGCGCGACCGCATCGCGAAACGCCTTGTGCTCCGCGACGTGCGTTGGCTCCGACAGCGACGGCACCTCGTCATTGAGCGTCGGCGTCGTCACCTGATCCTTCGCGTCGATCTGGAAGTAGCCGAGCACGAGCGGATCGCCGGGCCCGGCCGCCAGCGGCGACGGCGCGACGCTGTTGCCCTCGGACGCGCGCGGATCGTGGAACAGGTTCTGGTAGTGGAAGTACGGGCGGTCGCCCTCGCGCGCGAGCAGTCCGTCGAGGTTGCCGCGCAGCTCGCGAGCCAGATCGGCCGCGCGCTCGTCGGCGGCGTGCACGGGTGCTCCAAGCGCCGCCTGCTGGCGCGCGCGCACATCGGACCAGCCGGAGAAGCCCCACGCCGCGAGCAGCGCCGCGACGAGCGCCGTCACCAGCACGGCCGCATGCAATGCGCGACGCGGCGCGCGCGGGGCTAGCGCTCGAGTCTCCACGCGTATCCCGCGCCTTTCACGCTGACGATCAGGGTCGGTTTCGCCGGGTCGACCTCGAGCTTCTTGCGGAGGACCGCGATCGCCATGTCGACCGCGCGCGTCTGGAGATCGCCGCGCTGCCCGAAGACCTGCTCGAGTAATTCGGCGCGCGAGACCACGCGGCCCTGATGGCGAAACAACCACCTCACGATGCCGACCTCGCGCGGCGTCAGTGTCGTCTTGGTGCCGCCGCGCACGACGACCATGCGCGCGAGATCGATCACCGCATCCTCGACCGCGAGCTCGTCGACCGCTTCGGGCGCGCCGCGCCGGCCGACCGCCCGCACGCGGGCCAGCAGCTCGCGCGCCGAGAACGGCTTGGTGACGTAGTCGTCGGCGCCCTCGCCGAGGCCGCGCACCTTGTCGTCCTCGCTGCCGCGCGCGGTCAGCATCAGGATCGGCATGCCAGGGCGCGCCGCACGCAGCTGGCGGCACACGGTGATCCCGTCGAGACGCGGCAGCATGAGATCGAGCACGACGAGGTCGAACGCCTCGCCCAGGCCCGCCGTGACGCCGGCCTGCCCATCGCCAACGGCCGTGACCGTGTGGCCGTCGCCTCGCAGCAGGTCGACGAGCCCGTCGCGCAGGCTGGCTTCGTCTTCGACCACGAGGATCCGCACGGCTTCTTCTATTGTGTCATGCCTCGTGTAAGGCGCGTGTAAGGCCCGATATACTCGCAGGCGATGCTCCGGGTGACGCTCGCGATTTTGCTGGTGCCGGGGTTGGCGGCCGCCGATCCGACCCAGCTCGGCGCGTTCTTTGGACCGCGCATCTTCTCGGGCAAGTCGACGCTCGGCTACATCGACGACGCGCCGGCCCATCCGATGCTCCACAACTCGATCGAGCTCGGCGTGCGCGCCGCGCGCCAGTTCGGGTTCCCGTGGCTGTTCCCCGAGCTCGAGCTCGCGTTCGCGCCGACCCACACGTCACCGCTCATGGTCAACGGCGCGATGGTCGATGCGGTCAACGTCTACTGGTTCGAGCCGCGCGCGCAGCTGCGGTTCGAGCTCGCGCCGAAGCGCCCGGTCGAGCCGTTCATCGTGATCGGCGGCGGCACACCGATCGCCGTCTCGGGCGCACGCAAGACGATCAACTCCGGGATCATCGGTGATGGCTACGCCGGCGCCGGCGCGCGCTTCGACACGCACAAGGGCTTCGCGCTGCGCATCGATGCGCGCCTCGCGGTCCTCCCCGGCGTCGATCCGGCGACCGGCGACAACAAGATCGCGTTCGAGGGCGACATCGGCATCGGCCTCGAGATGACGGTCGGCGTGCCGCGTCAGCCGAAGCAGCTGGAGAGCACGCTGCCCGCCGCGCCCGCCGACCGGGACGACGACGGCATCCCCGATAACGTCGACAAGTGCCCCGACCGCCCCGAGGACAAGGACGGCTTCGAGGACGCCGACGGCTGCCCCGACATCGACAACGACAACGATCACGTGCTCGACATCGCCGACAAGTGCCCGATGGAGCCGGAGACGATGAACGGCTTCGAGGACGATGACGGCTGTCCCGACACGGTGCCCGCCGACGTCGACGGCCTCAAGGGCACGATCGAGGGCCTGCTCTACGCCGAGGGCGAGACCGCGGTGCGCGACTCGGCGAAGCGATCGCTCGAGAACATCAAGAAGGTGATGGACGCGCACCCGTCGGTGAAGATCGTCCTCATCGGCCACACCGACGATCGCGAGGCGAAGGCGTTCGCGGAGCCGCCCGCGGCGGGCAAGCCGGCGCCGGATCTCGAGTCGCTCAACACCGACCTCGCGCGCGCGCGAGCCGAGGCCGTCCGCGAGGCGCTGACCGCGATCGGCGTGCCGCAGGGCCGGATCGTCGTCGACGGCGTTGGCGCAGAGGAGCCGGTCGCCGACAACAACTCGGCGAAGGGTCGCCTCGCGAACCGCCGGGTCGAGCTCAAGCTATTCGTCGCGCACTAGTTGCGCCGGCCTCGCTCACGCTATTCGTGGCGCACTAGGCAGCGTGAACGTGAACGCACTGCCCTCGCCGGGCGTGCTCGTCACCGCGATCGATCCGCCGTGCGCTTCGACGAGCGCCTTCGCGATGTCGAGGCCGAGGCCGGTGCCCGCCGTGCGACCGCCGCTCGTGTAGAAGCGGTCGAAGATGTGAGGCAGCGCCTCCGACGCGATGCCGGCGCCGGTGTCGCGGACGGTGACGGCGACGGCCTCGTCGGTGACGGCGGCGCTGATCGTGATGCGGCCGCCGCCCGGCGTGAACTTGAGCGCGTTGCCGACGAGGTTGTAGATGACCTGCTCGATGCGGTCGCGATCGATCCGCCGCACGAGGCCCGCCGGCACCTCGCTCGCGAACGCGATCTCCTGATCGGCCGCGACGGGACCGAGCACGTCGACGACCTCGGCCGCGACCGCATGCAGGTCGTGCTCGCCGACGTGCAGCTCGAGCCGGCCCGCCTGCACGCTCGCGTCGAGCAGGCCGTGGATCTGCCGCTGCATCATCGCGACGGAGCGGCGCAGCGAGTGGAGGTGCTCGCGCGGCGCATCGTCGGTGACGCGCTTCTCGAGCAGGCGAACGCGCAGCTCGATCGCATTGAGCGGGTTGCGCAGGTCGTGCGCGACGATCGCGATCAGCTGCTCGCGCGCGCGCATGCTCTCGGTGCGTTCTTCCTCGAGGCGCTTGCGATCGCGAAGGTCGCGCAGGAACGCCTGGCGTCCGCCGTCCTCGAGCACGCGCGACGTCACCTCGACGGGAATCAGCTCGCCTGACTTCGCCTTGAGCGTCCACTCCGCGGTCTCGCTCGCGCCGATCGCAGACAGCCGTACGCGCGCCTCGCGCAGCCGCTGCGCCTCGGCGGGAGGCAGCGCGAGCTCGAAGTTGTGGCCGACGAGCTCCTCGCGCGCGTACCCGAGCAGCCGCACCGCCGCCGCATTCGCGGTGCGCAGCAAGTAGTCGGGACCGGCGACGATGATCGCCTCCGGCGCGTCCTCGATCAGCTCGCTGAGGCGGCGCTCCGCCTCGTGATAGCGATCGACCATCTGCGCGAGGGCCTGATCGAGCTCGCCGATCTCGTTGTCGTGGCGCTCGCCGAGCGCGTGCCACGCGCCGCTATTCTCGCGGCGGGCCTCGGTCGCGAGCTTCGCGATTGGCGTGATGATGCGGCGGCGAAACGCGAGCAGCACGGTGATGCCGAGCGCCGCGATCGCGACGGTCGAGCCGACGATCAACCAGCGCGCCGCGTTCGTGCGGCCGAGAAACTCCTGGCTCTCCGATTCGAGGTTGCGCGTCTCCGCGCGCTGCATCTCTGCGATCACCGCGCGCGCCTGATCCATCAACTCCTTTCCGACGCCGGTCTTCGTGCGCGCGACCGCGCTCTCGAGACCCTGCGCGCGGCGCTCGTTGACGGTCAGCAGCGCGTGCTCGGAGCGGCGGCGCACGATGTCGTCGAGCTGCTGCGCACGCGCGGCCTGCTCGGGGTCGCCGGTCACCGCAGCGTGGAGCAGAGCGAGGTGGTTCGGCAAATCGCGCGAGCCACGCTCGTACGGCTGGAGGAACGCGTCCTCGCCGGTCAGCGAGAAGCCGCGCACGCCCGTCTCGATGTCGATCAGATCCTCGAGCACGCTGTCGAGGCGATGGATCACCTCCATCGTCTTGCGCTGCGACGCGACGCTGTTCGACATCATGCCCGCGCCGAGCCACGACATCGCGCACACGAGCGCGAACGCGACGAGCACGACGATCAGCGCGATATCGAAGCGCGACTTGAGCCGCACGAAGGCACTATGCGCCTACTTCTTGCGGCTGAATAGCCCGCGCTTCTCGGGCTTGACGTGCTCTTCACCGAGGTCCGCCGCGAGCTCGCGCATCAGGTCTTCCTGCTTCTGCGTCAGCTTCTTCGGGATCTCGACCTTGAACTGGATCACCTGATCGCCGCGGCCGTTGCCCTGCACGCGCGGGATGCCGTGGCCGCGCCGCACGAGGACATCACCGGGCTGCGTGCCGGGTTTGATGTCGACGTTCGCGACGCCGTTACAGTTGTCTTCGAGCGTGTAGACCTCGACCTCGCCGCCGAGCGCCGCCTTGACGAACGACACCGGCACCTCGGTGAGAATGTCTTCGCCGTCGCGGCGAAACCGCTCGTCGCCCTGCACGTGCAGCACGACGTAGAGATGACCGGTCGTGCCGCCGGGCGCGGTCTCGCCTTTACCGGCGAGGCGCAGCGTCTGGCCGTCGTCGACGCCGGCTGGCACCGTGACCGTCAGCTCGCTGGTCTCGCCCTTGAGGCCGCGGCCGCGACACTCGGGGCACGGGTCCTTGATCGTCTTGCCCGCGCCGCGGCAGTGCGGACACGTCGTCTGCACCATGAAGAAGCCCTGGGCGTGCACGACCTGGCCTTTGCCCTGACACGTCTTGCAGATCTCGGCCTTGCTGCCCGGCGCCGCACCGGTCGCGTTGCACGCGCCGCACGCGACGTCGCGCGTGACCTTGACGTCCTTCGTCGTGCCCCACACCGCTTCCGCGAATGTCAGCTCGAGATCGAGGCGCAGGTCGGCGCCGCGCGGCTGGCGCGAACGCCCGCGACCACCGCCGAAGAAATCGCCGAACAGATCGCCGAACGCCGAGAAGATGTCCTCGACGTTGGAGAAGCCGGGACCGCCGGGGCCACCGCCGCCGCGCTTGAGCCCGTCGAAGCCGTAGCGATCGTAGACGGCGCGCTGCTCGTCATCGCTGAGGATCTGGTACGCGTTCGCCGCTTCCTTGAACTTCTCTTCGGCGGCTTTGTCGTCGGGGTTCTTGTCGGGATGGAATTGCTGCGCGAGCCGGCGATATGCCTTCTTCAGATCGGCCTGGCTCGCGCCACGCTCGACTCCCAGGACTTCATAGAGATCACGCATGGCGCTAGCAGAATCAGCAGCTTAGGTAATGCCGGCCGCCCGTCGTGTCAAGGTATGGTCCCGCCATGACCAGGCCCGCCGATCTGTCTCGCGGCGCGCCCGACGAGGCGGATGCCCTCCGGCGGGCCGAGCGCCTGTTCGAGGCGGCCGCGCAAAGCGGCATCGATCTCACCGACTTGGCCGGCGATGCGCTCCAGATCGCGACGCTGGCATGCCAGCGTGCACCCTACCTGGCGACCCTGATGACCCGCGATCCTCACCGGCTGGCGAGGGTCGCCGCCGACCCGTATTTGCGGCGGGAGAAGCCCGTCGATCGGGTGGTCACCGAGCTCGCCGGTGCGACATCCGCTGACCTCAAGGCGGTGCTCCGGCGCGTTCGCGGTGACGAGCTGGTGCGGCTCGGCGTACGCGAGCTCGAGCTCGGCCTGCAGACCGAGGTCGGCCGCGAGCTCGCTCACCTCGCCGATGCGTGCTTCGACGCCGCGATCCGCGTGTGCGGCGCGGAGCTGACCGCCAAGCACGGCGCGCCGCGATACGTCGATGACGACGGCGTGGAGCGCGATGCCCACCTCGCGGTGATCGGCATGGGCAAGCTCGGCGGCGAGGAGCTCAACTTCTCGTCCGACGTCGACGTCATCTACATCTACTCGAGCGACAACGGCAGCGCCGGCTCGCTCTCGCTGCACGAGTACTTCGCGAAGCTGTGCAAGGACGTCACGGCCGCGCTCGCCGAGGTCACCGACGACGACGTCGTGTTCCGCGTCGATCTTCGCCTTCGTCCGGAAGGCGGACGAGGCGCGATCGCGAGCTCGCTCGAGAGCACCGAGCGCTACTACGAGACGTTCGGCCGGCCGTGGGAGCGCCAGGCGTGGCTCAAGGCGCGCCTCTCGGCGGGAGATGCCGCGCTCGGCGCGGCGATCTTCGCGACGCTGCGGCCGTTCGTGTATCCGCGCATCGCATCGCCGGCCGTCGTCGACGACGTCCGCGACCTCAATCGCCGCATCAAGCGCGAGCTCGTGCGCGGCCACGGCGGCTTCGACCTCAAGAACGGCGAAGGCGGCATCCGCGAGATCGAGTTCTTCGTCCAGGCGCTGCAGCTGATCCACGCCGGCAAGCAGCCTGCGCTGCGCCCGCGCGGCACGCTCGCCGCGCTCGATGCGCTGCTGTTCGCGGGCCTTGTCACCGACGACGAGCACGACGCCCTCGCGCGCGCCTACCGCTGGCTGCGCCACGCCGAGCACGTGCTGCAGCTCGAGGCGGGCCTGCAGACGCAGACGCTGCCCGACGATCCCGCCGCCCGCGCCCGCTTCGCGCGCCGCCTCGGCTATCCCGACGAGCTCCGCTTCGGCACCGACCTCGCGCGCCACACGAAGGCTGTGTCGCGGGCGTTCGCGACGCTCGGCGGCGGCGTCAGCGAGACGAGCAGCTCCGCCGCGATCGACCTCGACGCGTTCGCGATCCTGCGCGGCGAGCTCTCGCCCGACGACGAGGCCGCAACGCTCGCCCGCCTCGGCTTCGTCGACGTCACCGCCGCGCAGGCCGAGCTCGCCCGCGCGCGCCGCCGCGCCGGCTCTCCGCTGTCGCCCGCCGCGACCGATCGCACCGCCGCCGTCGGCGCGCAGCTGATCCGCGAGATCGCGGCGAGCGCGGATCCCGATCAGGCGCTGCGCGCATTCGGCGATCTGATCGCACGTCGCGGCGAGGCGTGGTCGATCTGGCCGCTGCTCGCCGAACAGCCCGCGATCGCGCGCCTGCTCGGCTCGATCCTCGGCGCGAGCGCGTATCTCGCGCGCACGCTCGTCGACACGCCCGAGCTGATCGACCTGCTCGTCGAGCTCGGCCAGTCCTCGCCGACGCGCACGATCGCGCAGGTGCGCGCGGATCTCGAGGCGCGGCTCGCGACGGTCGACCGCGACGATCCGGAAGCGGTGTGGTCCGCGGTCGCCGAGGTCAAGAACGGTCACGTGCTGCGCGTCGGGCTCGCCGACTTCGCGGGCGCGCTCGATCCGCTCGGCGTGTGCCAGGAGCTGACGGTCGTCGCGGAGGCGTGCCTGCAGGTCGCGCTCGGCATCGTCCAGCAGCAACTGCCGACGCGCACCGGTGCGATCAGCGTCCTCGCGCTCGGCAAGCTCGGTGGTCGCGAGCTCGGCTACGCGGCGGATCTCGATGTCGTGTTCGTCTACACGGGCGACGACGATGCCGTCGAGCACTTCTCGCGCCTCGCGCAGCGTCTGCTCGGCGCCCTACGCATGCGCACCGCGCGCGGCCGGCTCTACGAGGTCGACACGCGGCTGCGGCCGTCGGGGACGCAGGGCCTGCTCGTGTCGTCGCTCGCGGCGTGGCGCCGTTATCACGAGCAGGACGCGCGGATGTGGGAGCGCCAGGCGCTGATCAAGCTGCGCCCGGTCGCCGGCGATGCGGCGCTCGGAGAGGCCGTTGCCCGTCACGCCGAGCTGACCGTCTACGGCAAGTCTCACGATGCGCGCGACGCGATCCTCAGCATGCGCGAACGGATCGAGCGCGAGCTCGGCGCGACGCCCGGCGACCTCAAGATCGGCCCGGGCGGCATCATGGACGTCGAGTTTGCCGCTCAATTTCTGCAGCTCGTTCACGGCCACGCCCATCCGTCGCTGCGCACGACCGGTACGTCTCCTGCGCTGCGCGCGGCGGCACAGCTGGGTCTGGCTCACACCGGCACACTCGAGGTCCTCGACGAGGGTTACCGCTTTCTGCGCGGGATCGAGCACCGGCTGCGCGTCGTTCATGACCAGCCGATCTCGAAACTTCCCGAGCAGCGAGACGAGCTGGCCCGACTCGCGCGCCGCTGTGGTTTCCCCGACGGCGGTGTGCTACTGGAGCGCGTCGCGCGCTGGCAGCACGACATCCGTGCGGCGTATCTCGCGCTCCTCGGCGCGTAACCCCCTACGCAGCCGCACCGCGTCACATGCCGTTGTGTGTACTCACCTTGTGATCGTCACAGGGCATTGGTACGAAGCAGGCATGGGCATCAAGAAAGTCGAGAGCATCTGGGTCGACGGACATCTCGTCCCCTGGGATGACGCGACCGAGCACGTCCTCGCTCACACGATGCACTACGGCGTCGGTGCCTTCGAAGGCATTCGTGCATATCAGCGCACCGATGGCCGTACGCAGATCTTCCGGCTCCGCGAGCACATCGAGCGCCTGCTCGACTCGTCCGCGATCTGCACGATGGACGTGCCGTTCACGCGCGATCAGCTCATGCAGGCCTGCATCGATGTGGTCCGCGCGAACAAGATGACGAGCTGCTATCTCCGCCCGCTCGTCTACATGGGCTACGGCGCGCTCGGCCTCGGCTCGCTCGAGCCGCCGATTCGCACGATGGTCGCCTGCTACGAGTGGGGCAGCTACCTCGGCGATGAAGGCCTCAAGAAGGGCATCCGCTGCATGATCCCCGGCTTCACGCGCGCGAACTCGAACGCGGTGATGAACAAGGGCAAGATCTGCGGCCAGTACGTCACCTCCGTCCTCGCGAAGCGCATGGCGATCAAGTCGGGCTTCGAAGAGGCGCTGATGCTCGACCCGCAGGGCTTCGTCGCCGAGGGCTCGGGCGAGAACATCTTCATCATCAAGCACGGCGTCGTCCGCACGCCGCCGACCTCCGCCGCGATCCTCGCGGGCATCACGCGCGACACCGTGATCACCCTCCTGCGCGAGCAGGGCGTCGAGGTCCGCGAGGAGCCGATCGCGCGCGACGAGCTCTACATCGCCGACGAGGTCTTCCTCACCGGCACCGCCGCCGAGATCACGCCGGTCCGCGATATCGATCACCGCAAGATCGGCCGCGGCGAGGCCGGCCCGGTCACGCGCCGCCTCCAGGAGTCGTTCTTCTCGGTCGTCAAAGGCACGGATACCAAGCACAACGACTGGCTCGCCTTCGTGTAGGCACCCGCCCTACGTTACGGTTTCCGCACCGAACGCTGCTATCATTCGGTCTGCGTGCAGCCGCTGCCGCAGTCAACGAATCCCGGGGACATCCTGCTCGGCAAGTACCGAGTCGAGGAGGTCATCGGCATTGGTGGCATGGGCCGCGTCGTCAAGGCGTCGCACCTCTACCTGCAGCAGCCGGTCGCGATCAAGATCCTGCTCTCGAACATGGCGGAGTCGTCCTCCACCGTGGCCCGCTTTCTCCGAGAAGCCCAAGCGACGGTCAAGCTGCGCTCCGAGCACATCGC
>JAFAOG010000201.1 GCA_019237945.1 Deltaproteobacteria bacterium
TCGTCGGTCACGCCCGCGCTGTGCGACCTCAACCACGACGGCGTCCCCGACATCGTGACGACCGATACGACCGGCCACATCTACGCGTTCGATCACACGGGAGCGGTGCTGTTCGGCCCCGGCGACGTGTGGGGCGGCACGACTCCCGCCGGTACGGTGCCCTGGTACTCGGGCGCGATCGCGCTCGCCGACCTCGATCACGACGGGCACGTCGAGATCATCGGCGGCAACACGGTGTGGAACGACCAGGGCCACATGCTGTGGACCGCGCCGATCACCGAGGCGAACTGGAACGCGACGACCGCGGCCGACCTCGACGGCGACGGCATGATGGAGGTCGTGCTCGGCCACGCCGCGTATCACCACGACGGCACGCTCGCGTGGATGACGAACCTCCAGCCGGGGTATCCGCAGGTCGCGAACCTCGACAGCGATCCCGAGCCCGAGATCCTGCTGACCAACAACGATGGGCTCGCCGTGATCGAGCACGACGGCACGGTCAAGTACTCGGCGAAGCGCCCGACCGGCGATCCGGTCGGCTTCGACACGTGGCTGCGCCCGGCGACCGTGCACGACTTCGACGGCAACGGCACCGCCGAGTATGCGATGAGCTCCGCGAACAACTACACGACGTACAACGCCGACGGCACGATCCGCTGGATGGCGACCGTCAGCGATCAGTCGGGCATCGCCGCCGGCACCGCGTTCGACTTCCTCGGCGACGGGCACGCCGAGGCGATGTACGCCGACGAGCAGTTCATGTACGTGTTCGGCGATCAGGGCCAGGTGCTGCTCAAGACGCCGCGCACGAGCGGCACGCTCAGCGAGTACCCGGTCGTCGCGGACGTCGATAACGACGGGTCCGCCGAGATCGTCGTGGTGTCGAACATGTACATCAGCTCGTCGCCCACCGTGCAGGTGATCCGCGACAAGATGGACCGCTGGATCCAGGCCCGCCGGATCTGGAACGAGCACGCCTATCACGTCACGAACGTTCGGGAAGACGGCACGATCCCGATGGTCGAGGCCCCCAGCTGGCAGCGCCTCAATACGTTCCGCACGAACGCCCAGATCAACGGGGCGGGCGTCTGCACGCCGGTCATCCTATAATTAGGCGTGGACTTCGACTGGCCCCGCATCTCGCGCTGGATGTTGCTCGCGACGGTCGTGATGACCGTCTGGCTGCTCGCGCCGGTCGGCAAGTGCGCGTTCGTGGCGTTCAAGGAAACGCCGCTCGATGAAGAGCACCCGACGGCCGACAACGTCGTCGACAAGGACAAGGACGCCGGCTTCTTCGAGACCGTCGGCCACAAGTCGAAGGTCTGCTACGCGCGCACGCCGATGACCGATCAGGGCTGGAAGAGCACCGTGTTCTTCGTCGCGGCCGCCGGCACGATCGTCGCGTGGGGCCTCGGCAAGCTGCAGCGCCGCTAGTAGAAGCCGAAGCCGCGGCGCACCTGCTGCATCGCGGCCGTCAGCTCGCCGGATTGCTCGCGCACGACGAACGGCGCTTCCTCGACGACGTCGCCGGCGCGGCGCGCCGCGAACAACGTGAACAGCGGCCGGAGCGTCGCGCGCGGCACGACGTCCTGCACGCGCGTCGCCACGAGGCCGGCATCGCGAACGGCGGCGAGCGCGCGCTCCTTCTGCGGCGTCGGGAAGCAGAACACGAACACGCCGTCGTCGGTGACGTGGCGGGCAGCGGCGCGCGCGTAGTCGGCGACATCGCCGCGCAGCTCGAATCGCGCGTGCGCCTTCTGCGAGTCAGCGGGCACGATGCCGGTGCCGAGCGGGAAGTACGGCGGGCTGCCGGTGACGAGCGGGAAGCGCCGCGCGTCGGCGAGCTCGCGGAGGTCGCCGTGGATCGCGTCGACGCGCGCGGTGAGCTCGTTGCCGGCGACGTTGGCCTGCAGGAGCCGGAAGCTGATCGCCTGGGCTTCGATTGCGACGAGGCGCGCGGCCTCGCCGAGCCCCCACAGCACGAGCAACCCGACGCCGCCGATCCCGGTGCCGAGGTCGAGCGCGATCGGCGCATGGGGCATTTCGCGCAGCGCGAACCACGCGGTGAGCACGTCGTCCGCGGAGTGGCGGTGGCCCGCATCGCGCTGTGCGATTCGCCACGCTCCGGTCAGCGCGTCGATCGAGATCGACTCGCCCAGCTCGGTGGCGAGCTCGTGGCGAATTGCCGTCCAGGACATCGCGAGGCGCGCTGTACCGCGAAACTGGCGTAGAGTCAGCTCCGTGCGAACGGTCGTTCTCGTTTGCTTGCTGGGTGCGTGCGGCTCGTCGTCGACCGCGAAGATCGACGCGCCCGCGGGCGGAAGCGCCGATGCGTTGCTCGATGCCGTCGACGGCACGCCGACGCGCCAGCCGTGCACGGGCCGGTTCGGCACCGCGCTGACGTCGGTGTACGGGCGGCTCGACGGCTATCTCGTCGCGATCGTGCAGCCGGGCAGCGGCAGCTCGTGCAACGGCGACTCCGACCACGTCCACCTGCAGGTCAAGATGAACGGCGCGATCTACGACGTCGCGATCAACGTCGGATCGAGCGGCAACGTCGACGACGTCCGCACGCTGACAAAGGACATCCCGCTGCCGCAGTGGTCCGAGGGCTGGCACCCCGGGGCGATCGAGGACTACGTGTCGCTCGGTGTGCATTCCACGGACATGACGCAGGAGCCGCGCGCGCAGATCGCCTCGGAGATCACCGCGGACCTGGCGAGCGTGAATCACATCAGTGTTTTTGGGACGGGCTACGGCCCCGACGGCGCGCACCTCATCCATCGCAACGGCGGTGGGCACGACGGGATGATCGTGATGAATCCACTGTCGTCGCCGGCGCACGTGCGGATGTTCTCGTTCACGAACCAGGCGTTCTGATCTAGTCTCGCGACGTGCGGTGGTCAGCGCTCGCCCTCGGGCTCGCGGCTTGTTCGTCGTCGCCGCATCACGCGAGCGATGCCGGGGTCGACGCGCCGGCAATGATCGATGCCGCGATCGACGCGCCGCCGCCGAACGTGACGATCACGTCGACCGTCGACAGCACGCGGTTCGTCACGCGCGAGCACATGCTCGCATCGGGCGAGATGCAGATCAGCGGCGAGCCGTTCGCGGAGGCGATGGGCCGGGTGCTCACGGGGTACAGCCGCAACCTCGTGCCGTCGGACGTCTACATCGACGGCCCGCACGGCGTGTATGGCGTCGACCTCGCGGGGTTCTCGACGGCCGTCGAGTCGTACGAGTACTCGAAGCAGCCGATGAACATGCTCGCGTTCGAGTCGGGCGCGGGCACCGACCTCGCGAGCAATGCGCTCGGCGGCGGTCTCGCGACGACGATCGAGCACTACGCCGTCGGGGCGAATTCGTTCGGGCGATGGGTGTTCCATGCGGGCACGTGGCCGAGTGCGAATGCGATCGGCGACGTCAATCCGACCGGCGCGGGCTCGGGCGCGGACAACCCGCTCGGCTGGCCGGGCATCCGGCCGACCGCGCACGTGTTCGCGAGCTTCGATCCGACGATCGATCCGACGAGCGCCGAGACGCTCCAGTGCTCGATCGCGAGCGACGACAATCCGAACGAGCAAGGTGGCGCGCTCGTCAGCGGTGACTACGAGTGCAGCTGCGTCTCGCTCGGACTGCGCGATCGTGCGACGCAGATCGATCCGACGATCACGCCCGGCGCCGACGGCTTCACGACGTGGAAGTACGCGCTGTGGACGATCAACTACATGCAGATCATGCACGACGGGCTCAACCAGGCCGTCGATAGCGTCGCCGATGCGGACCTCGCGCAGGTCGGCTCGGCGGGCAACACCGTCGGCGGCGCGGGCGGCACGTGGCTCGGATCGAGCGACATCGAGGGCTTTCAGGCGGCGATGTTCGTGCTGATGATGAACGCGCGCGCCGACGACTGGCTGCTGCGCCTCGCGACGACCGACGGCGCCGCGCTGTCGGGCTTCTCGTCGCTGCAGGCCGCGCTCGCGTACGACTACGCCGCGCCGGTGCGCTGGTTCCCGGGCAAGCTCGCGGTCACCGAGGGGCCGCTGCGGTTTTCGATCAGCGCCGGCGATCCCGAGCTGTTCGACATGCTCGGCGTGCTGCTCGGCTACGCGACGGCGTATGCGCTCGGCGACCCCGACAACCGCGACGTCGGCGGCTCGCAGCCGGTGCTCGCGTACTTCGACGGCGATCCGTTCGAGGCCGACGATGGAATGGCCGACGGCGAGCCGACGCTCCACGACCGCGCGCTCGGCATGATCCGCGTCGCCGTGATCGATCTCGATCGCCGGCAGACGTCGCACGGCGTGTTCGTCGATACGGTCGGCGGCCACACGATCAGCGCGCCGGCTGCCGCGTACAGCGTGATCGCGCTGCGCGTCGTCCTGCGCGCGACGAGCTCGCAGCTCGAGCTGTACTCCAACAACCTGCCGGACACGGCGGTCGGCCGCACGCCGCTCGACGCGCTGCCGATTCACTATCCCGGCGCGCCGACGCTGACGTTCTCGCAGCGCGTGTCGCAGCTGGTGCGCGCGCACGCGGATCTGCTGATGAAGCTGACGACCGAGGATGGCCACGCGTACGCCGGCTGGGATCTCGACGCCGACGCGCCGACGACGATGGACGACACGCTCGACGCGCACACCGCGGCCGTACGCGGTCTGTTCGCGTCGTACCTCGCGACCGGCGACACGCGCTATCGCGACCGCGCGATCGCGGTGTTCGATCGCATGGACAAGGTGTTCTACGACGTCGATGCGCGCGTGTGGGGCGCGACGCCGGCGCCCGTGACCGATGTGACGTACACGCCGCTGCGGTTCGCACTGCTGCAGAGCACGCTGCGCGATGTCTACGAGCTCGTCGCGTCGCGGCCTGGCTACGAGGCGCTGGAGCCCGTGCTCGAGAGCCGCGTCGGCCGGCTCGACAAGCTGGTGCTCAACGGCTGGGATGATCGCGACCGCGACAAGCACGTCAGCTGGCCGGGCGAGTGCACGAACGTCACGGCAGGGCTGCCGCGCGGCGGCTTGCAGATGGCGGAGCGCACGCTGACCGGCGAGACCGGACGTCTCGTCGACGAGATCGGCGGCAACATGGGCCCGCCGACGTCGGATCGCGAGAGCGACTGCGTGCCCGAGATCGACGACGCCCACTTGCCGGCGGCGCTCGCCGAGAGCGTGACGTTCCACGTGGTGCGGCAATGATGAGGCGCCTCGCGCTGCTCGTGCTCGCGCTCGTCGCGTGTGGTGACAACCTGCCGCCGCGCGCGACGCCACCGGCGTACACGGCCGCGCACTCCGGTTCGATCGTCGCGACCGCCGACAGCGTGTATGTCGTCAACGCCGACAGCGACTCGGTCTCCGTGATCGACGCGCACGCGCGGACGCTGTCGGCCGAGATCCTGCTCGCCCCCGCGCGCCCGGCCCCCGCCGCCGACGGCACGTACACGCCGGCCGTGCAGCCGCGCGCACTCGCGCTGTCTCCCGACGGCACGACGCTCTACGTCACCGGCGAGCGCTCGGGAATGCTGTACGCGATCGACGTCGCGAGCCGCGCCGTGCGCTCGGTGGCGGTCGGCAGCGAGCCGGTCGGCGTCGCGGTCACGCCCGACGGTGCGACGGTGTTCGTCGCGTGCTCGCAGGACGACAAGGTCGCGGTCGTCGACGCCGCGATGCTGACGGTGCGCGCTTCGATCGCCGTGCCCGCCGAGCCGTGGGGCCTCGCGTGGTCGCCGGCCGACGAGTCGCTGCTCGTCACGCACCTGTTGACGCCGGCCGTGACCGCGATCGATCCGGTCGCGCGGTCGGTGATCGCGACGTCGATGATCCCCGATACACAGCCGCGCGGCGACAAGCGACTCGCGCACGGCCAGGTCCGCGGCCTCTACGACGTCGCGGCGCGCCCCGGCACCGAGGAGCTGTGGGTCGCGCACGTCATGCTCGGCACCGATACCGCGCAGCCGGATCTCGACTTCGAGTCGACGGTGTTCCCGTCGCTGTCGATCCTGCGCGCGGGCGGCACCTACCACACGACGCTATCGATCGACGTGCTCGCCCTGCCCGGCATCGACGGCTCGTTCGGCGACGTCGTGTCGGGCCCGCACGCGCTCGCGTTCACCGGCGATGGCGCGCTCGCGCTCGTCGTCGACACGAACAGCGAGGACCTGCTGCTCGTCGACGCGGAGCACGAGGTCGAGTCGACGCTGCTGCGCCCCCTGCCCGGCCACATGCCGGAGGGCATCGCGCTCTCGCCCGACGAGACGGTCGCGTATATCGACGAGCGCAACAGCGGCGATGTCGCGGTCGTCTCGCTCGATCGCACGGGCGACCATCCGGTGCTCGCGGTCGCGGGCACGATCGCGCGCCTCGAGACGGATCCGATGCCCGCCGACCTGCGCCTCGGCCAGC
>JAFAOG010000291.1 GCA_019237945.1 Deltaproteobacteria bacterium
GGCGACCTTGAGCTCGCCGACCTCGGCGGAATACTTCGCGAGCTGCGCCCATGACCGCGCGGCGAGCTCGTCCTGCCCGCTGCGAATGGCGGCCTCGGCGGCGCTGCGCAACGTCGCGCGGGCATGCACGAGATCACCGGCGGCGGCGTACGACTCGCCGACGAGCTCGAGGTAATCGGCGATCACGCCATCATCGCCGGTCGCGACCACGCGCGGCGTCAGCGACGGATCGGCCGTGATGACATCGACAGCCCGCCCGGCCTTCAGCGCGGCATGACCTCGCGCGATCTCGTCGTAGAGCGCGCCGGCGACCGGAGCGGCCACCTTCGCGGTGCGCGCGTGCATCGCCGCTTCGAGCGTGCAGCGCTGCGGCGCGACGCCGGCCTCCGCGATGTCGCGGGCGAGCGCGGTCGTCTTGGGATCGGGCGCGGCCGACAGCACGCGGATCGCCTCGCGCTCGTCGGCGAGACTGCGGTCGAGGCAGCGATAGCGCTCGGCGAGCACGGCCTGGTCGGCATGCGACTGGTTCGTGCGGCACGCCTCGACGCGCGTCGCGCGCCAGAATGCGGTGCGCTGATCGAGCGCGCCGACCACGCTCGGGGCTTGCGGGCCCAGCGCGGTGGAGACCGCCGCGCGCGCCGCGGGACTCCACACCGCCTCGGCGCCGCGATCGACCTCGGCGCACGGGTCGGCCCCGGGCAGCGCGGCGGCGACCGCGACGGCCGCGGCGGCGAGCAGAAGTGCACCGGCGGCCGCGACCAGCCACAGCCGGCGGCGCTTCGGTGCGAGCTGCTCGACGAGCTCGGTCATCGAGACGAAGCGCGCCGCCGGATCGCGCGCGAGACCGCGCGTCAGGACCGCGCGCACCTGCTGCGGCACGTTCGAAGGCAGCGGGCGTCGCTCGTCGGCGAGCACCGCCTCCTCGATCGACTTCGCGTCGCGGCCCGGATACGCGCGCTCGCCGGTGACGGCCTCCCACAGCGCGAGGCAGAACGCGAACTGATCGGTCGCCGGCGTCACCGGGCCGCGCAGGAACTGCTCGGGCGCCATGTACGCGGGCGTGCCGACGAGATCGCCGCGCGTCAGCGAGGCATCGTTCTCGTCGCCCGGCGTCGATGCGCCGGCGTCGCTCGAGTCGTCGCTGCGCCGCGCGAGCCCGAAGTCGGTGACCTTCGCGACGCCGTCCTCATCGACGAGCACGTTCGTCGGCTTGAAGTCGCGGTGAACGATGCCCGCCTTGTGCGCGGCGGCGAGCCCGCGGCCTGCACCGGCGAACAGCGCGAGGATCTGCGGCAGCGGCCGATCGCGCACCGCCTGATCGAGCGTGTGGCCGGCGATCAGCTGCATGACGATGTAGAGCTCGCCCGCATCGACACCGACGTCGAACACGCTGACGACGTTGGGGTGCGAGAGCCGCGCCAGCGCCTGCGCCTCGCGCCGCATCCGTTCGGCCAGCCGTGCGCTGCCGGCCCGCGACTCGCGCATCACCTTGACGGCGACGCCGCGCCCGAGCTCGGGGTCGATTGCCTCCCACACGACGCCCATGCCGCCCTCGCCGAGCCGGCGCACGAGCTGGTAGCGCCCGATCTGCTTGGGCTCGCGCTGAGGACCACTGCGCTCGCCGCCGCTGCCGGGGCTGTCGGGCGCGACCTCCGTGCTCGCGGCCGCGGTCGCCGAGTGAGCGCCACCCGTCGTCGCGATCGTCCGCCCGCGAGACTCACCCATTGGCCTGCCGATACACGTACCATCGATCCGTGCGGTCGAGCGAGACGACGGTGACGGTGGGCGACGCGACCGTCAATGCGTTGCCGGCCGGCGCGCGCGCGAGGCGGGCTCAGGCGAGCCATAGCCCGACGCCGAACCAGTCGATGCAGCTCGCGCTCGCGACGCTGCGCGAAGAGGAGGCCGACAGCGCGCGCACGATGATCTGGGTCGGCCGCTGGATCGGGTTCGCCGCGCTCGCTGCCCTGCCCTTCATCGGCGGCAGCCAGACGCTGCGCATCGTGATGGCGGCGAGCGTCGCGTTCGCGATCGGCGTCGGGTTCTGGGTCGAGCGGCTGGCGAGCCGGCAGGGGCCTGCATTCTCGGAGACCGCCCTCGTGCTCGCGATCAGCGTGTCGCCGGGGATCTTCGCCGCCGTCCTCTACTTCGGGATCTTCAGCGCGGTGCAGCTGTTCCCCGCGCTCGCGATCTACTTCTTCAGCCGCCGCGAGAGCCTCACGTGGTCGATGGCGCTCTACACGATGAATGCGATCGCGCAGGCGGTGTTCGGCGCGCTCGTGATCACGCATCAGCTCGCGGATCCGGGCCTGATCACGAGCTCGCAGCCAATGATCGTCAACACGATCGGCCACGTGCTGCTCCAGCTCGGCTTCCTCGGCGCGTTCGTGCTCGGCCGCGGATCGCACAAGGCGAGTCGCGATGCGATCGCGCGCATGCAGAACGCGATGCAGGCGGCCGCGCAGAAGGAAGCACTGCTCGCCGAGGCGCGCCAGGACCTCGACCGCGCGCTGGCGATCGACGCACCGGGCCGGTTCACCGACCAGGTGTTCGGCGACTACCGGCTCGGCAACGTGATCGGACGCGGCGGCATGGGCGAGGTCTACGAGGCGTGGCACACCGGCACCGGCGACGTCGCGGCCGTGAAGCTGCTCGCGCGTAGCGAGATCGGTGAGCCGCACGCCGTCGAGCGGTTCCTGCGCGAGGTGCGGGCCGTGCGCGGCATCGACTCGCCGCACGTCGTCAAGGTGCTCGCGGCGAGCGACGAGCATGCGGCCGCGCCGTACCTCGTGATGGAGCGGTTGCAGGGGCAGGACCTCGCGAGCGTGCTGCGGGCCGGGCCGATCACGAGCGAGGTACTGCTGACGATGCTCGCGCAGATCGGCGCGGCGCTCGAGCAGGCGTGGGCGCGCGGCGTCGTGCATCGCGATCTCAAGCCGCACAACATCTTCCTGTGCGACGACGGCACGTGGAAGGTGCTCGACTTCGGCGTCGCCGCGCTCGACGATCACTCGGGCACGCTGACGCAGGGCAAGGTCGTCGGCACGCCCGCGTACATGGCGCCCGAGCAGGCGCGCGGCGAAAAGGTCGATCACCGCGCGGACCTCTACGCGCTCGCCGCGATCGCGTACCGCTGGCTCACCGGGCGCCCGGTCACCGGCGGCAAGGACCTGCACGCGGCGCTCTACCAGACGGTGCACGTGATGCCGCAGAAACCGAGCACGCTCGCGCCGCTGCCCGATGATGTCGATAGCGTGCTCGCGCTCGCGCTCGCGAAGGATCCCGCGGCGCGCTGGCCCACCGCCGAGGAGCTGCGCGCGGCGCTCGCGACGGCGCTCGAGGGCACGCTCGATCCTCGGATCCGCCGGCGCGCGGCCGACCTGCTCGTCGCGCACCCGTGGGGCGCGGTCCGCGGCTAACGCGCACCCGCTGCACCACCGCGCACCCGTGGCGCAAGATGCGCGCGCGATCACGCCCGGATCGCGGGTTCGTGGCTTGCACGCTCCGTCGCCAATGAACGTCGAGATCCTCGACGCGCACGAGCATCGCGCGGGCCCGCTGTGGATCGCGCTCGAGAGCGACAACCGCAACTATTTCCTGTCGTGGCCGTGGATCGATCACTGGTTGTCGTCGCTCCCGCGCTCGCATGCGCCGCGGCTCGCCATCCTCCGCGACGGCAACGCCGCGATCGCCGCCGGTCTGTTCGGGAGGCGCCGCGTGATCCGTCACCACGTCGTGCCGAGCCGCGCGTGGTTTCTCAACGCGACCGGCGATTCGCGGTTCGACGAGCTCGCGATCGAGCACAACGGCCTCGTCGGCGCGCGCGTGCCGCTCGCGGCGCTGGTCGCCGGCTTGCCCGAGGAGTGGGACGAGCTCGTGCTGCCCGCGATCGATCGCGACGCGTTCGGGACGCCGATCGCAGAAGGCGTGCGCGTGCATGTCGATCGCGAGGCGGCGTGTCCGTACGTCGATCTGCAGCGCGTGCGCGACGCCGACGGCGGCTATCTCGGCCTGCTCGGCCCCGCGACGCGCGCACACCTTCGCCGGGCGCGCCGCGTGCTCGGCGAGCTGACCGTCGAGATCGCGACCGATCCGGACCACGCGCTCGACATCTTCGGCGAGCTCGTCGAGCTGTGCCCGGATGCGTTTGCCGATCCGTGGTTCGAGCGCTTTCATCGCGACCTGATCGCCGCGCGCTACGGCGAGTGCGAGCTCGTTCGCGTACGCAACGGCGCCCAGACGATCGGTTGCCTCTACAACTTCGCGTATCGCCGGCGCGTGCTCTGCTATCAGAGCGGGCTCGCGTCGTTTGCCGACCCGCACGTCAAGCCGGCCCTCGTCTGTCACGCCGCTGCGATCGCGAACGCCGCCGCGCGCGGCGACGACGTCTACGACTTCCTGGTCGGCGATGGTCGCTACAAGCAACACCTCGCGACTGGCACGAGCCACTTGCGCTGGCTGCGGGTCCAACAGCCCCGGATCCGATTCAGTATCGAGGACCGCCTGCGAGATTGGAAGCACGCGCTCGCACGCTAGTGCTAGCGTGCCCCGCATGAGGAGCTGGGGATTCGCGCTGGTGATCGCGCTCGCGGCATGCAGCGGCAACGATTCGAACGAAATACTGAACCCGCCGCGAGACCAGTACGGGACTTGGGAAAAGGTCGAATTCCCGGGCACGGTCTGCGGAAACAACACGCCGTTCAAGATGTTCGTCAACTACTCGAAGGACAGCGACAACCTCGCCGTCGTGTTCGAGCCAGGCGGCGCGTGCTGGGACTACGACTCGTGCACCGGCAAGAACGGCATCCGCGGCGCGGCGAACGTCGACGGCATCCCCGATGACCACTGGCAGATGGCGCCGTTCATCTCGCCGTTTCTGAACCGCGACTACCCCGACTCGCCGACGACGAAGTGGAACTACGTCTACGTGCCGTACTGCACGGGCGACGTCCACACCGGCAACACGGTCGCCACCTACGACGACGGCTCGGGCGCGTCGATCGACTTCCACCACGAGGGCCACAACGACACCGAGGCCGTCACCGCGTGGATCGACCAGAGCTTCACGCACGTGCCGAAGATGCTCGTCACCGGCTGCTCGGCCGGCGGCGTCGGCTCGCTCGTCAACTATCACTTCCTGCGCAAGGGCGTGCACGCGGCCCAGAAGGCGTACCTGCTCGACGACTCCGGCCCGATCTTCCCGACGAGCGGCTACTCGGGAATGATGCACGCGAAGATCCGCAGCGCGTGGAACCTCGACTCGCTCGCGAGCCAGCTGCCGCCCGGCGCGACGCTCGACGACATGGGCACGATGAACACCGCGCTCGCCGACGAGTTCCCGCACGATCGCCTCGCGACGACGTTCTTCCAGCGAGACTACGATTTCTCGCTCTACTCGTACGAGCGGTTCTACAACTTCCCGCCGAAGGACCAGATCATGTCGATGTGGGCCGCCGACACCGACCTGCTCGTCAGCCTCTACGCGACGAAGAAGAACCTCTACTACTTCCTGCCCTACTACCGGAACGTCAACGACAGCCACTGCACGACGGTGCTGTCGTTCGCGGGCAGCGACATCGAGGACCACCACATGACGCTCGCGCAGTGGGTCAACGACTTCGTCGACGACAAGCCGATCGTCTCGATGCGCGAGGCGCCGGTCTCGGGCGAAGACGGAACGCCCTAGCCTTAGTTCTCGGCCGTGATCAGCGCGCAGGCGTGCGTGAAGTCGATCTCGGCGCCCGTATCGGTGCCGGTGCCCGGGCTGTCGATGTTGATATCGCCGCCCGCCCACACGTACGGCGAGTCGGTGAACGCGAGCAGGACGCACATCTCCTGATCGCCGACGCCCCAGCCCACCGTGGCGTCTCGCGGGTTGTCGTACTTGCACGCAAAGCGAAGCTTCTCGTAGCCGCTCATCGAGAACGGCGGCGTGATCGCGCCCCCGAGCGTGTCGCCGACGCGGTTCGTCGTGTCGTAGACAGTCGTCGCCGTGCCGTCGCCCTTGACCGCCTCGAACGAGAGCTCGGTGCCGAGCGTGTGGTAGTGCGCCAGCGTGTAGAAGATGTGGAAGTCGGGCGGCTGGCCGGTGAGGTTGCGGCTCTGCGTGCCGATGTCGCACTCGATCGAGAACTTCGACACGCGGTGCGGCGGGATCTGGATCGACTCGTTCTCGAAGCTCATCGCGGCGAGCTTCGTCGTGACGTCGGCGATCGCCGTGATCTTCAGAGCGAGCGGCACGTCGATTGGCGTGTCGCCGGCGTTGAGCAGGTGCGTCGTCGCGACGATCCGCGAGTGCGGTGGGATCACGATCGCGACGCCCTTGGGGAACTGCTGGACCTCGTGCGGCGACTGCGTCGACTGCGCGAACAGCACGCCGCCGGCGGTGCCCGCGTTCGCCTGATCGAACTGGCGGTCGGAGCAGGTCCACGTGCCGTCGGCGCCGTCGTAGCGGTTGTCGGGGACGAAGAACCAGTTCGAGTGATGGAAGCCGGTCGCGGTCGTCAGCTCGACGGCGTTGATCGCGAGCTCCGTCTCGTTGTGGAGCGTCGCCGAGACGCACTGATCCGTGATCTCCTGCGCGGGCGCGAGGTGATACGGACCGAACGTGAACGTCTGCGGCGGCGGCGCGTTGCCGCTGCTGCTACCGCAGGCGATGAGGGCGAGGGCCGGGATCCAGCGCACGCCCTATTGTAGTTGACCGTCGCCTCCAGATCCCGATCCCGAGTGACCACACGTCTCGCCGCCGGTGTTGCCGCAGCTCGTGATGGCGTCCGCCTGGAAGTAGCCGACCTTGCAGTCGGAGACGACGCTCATGTCCTCGTTGATCAGCCACTGCGACGCCGTGTGGCAGCCGTGGAAGCTCGTCGCGTCGTGGTGCGTGCGCTTGGACGCGAGCGTCAAGAGGCTGTTCGTGTCGTGGTTCGGGTACTGGTAGCCGTTCGCCCAGATGCCGGTGTCGACCATGCTGTCGGTGACGACGTCGACGCCGGCCGGCACGCCCGTGACCGTCTGGTGGCCGTAGCCGACCGCGTAGACGTGGACGAGCTCGGTCTTGGGGCCGAGCACGATGTTCCAGGTGTTCGGGTCGTGCGCGGTCAGCACGAGGACGTGCTTGCCGGGGCGCAAGATCGTCACCGTCGTGGTGTCGCCATTGCCGCCGGAGAACTCGCCGATGACATGAGTTTCGATGTCGCCGCACGCGCCAGGCGGTCTTGTCAGCGAAGACGAGGTGGAAGCTTCTTCAGCGCCGCACGCGCCAAGGAGCGCGAGGGCAAGCAGGGGGACGACCTTCATGGGGCCCCCTATGAGCAACCGGCGCACCAGCTCGCACGACGCGAGGCCGCGAGGTTGCGCGATCGACGCGGCGACTCCCCACCACGATCGAGCGTCTGTCTCCCACGGGTGACGCGTGTCAGCCGGAAATGCCCTGTGGTAAGGACCTGTCATGCGCTGGCTCGTCACCGGCGGTGCCGGCTTCCTCGGCATCAACCTGGTTCGCACCCTGCTCGCCCGCGGCGATGACGTCGTGTCGCTCGACCGCGAGCCGTTCGACTACCCGGAGCGCCCGCGCATCCGCGAGATCCGCGGTGACATCAGGAATCGAGGCGATGTCGAGCGCGCGGCGGCCGACGTCGATGTCGTCGTGCACGCGGCGGCGGCGCTGCCGCTGTATCCCCCCGACGAGATCCACACGATCGATGTCGAGGGCACGCAAACCGTGCTCGCGGCGACCGGCAAGCGGCCGTTCGTCCACATCTCGTCGACGGCGGTCTACGGCGTGCCGGACCATCACCCGCTCGTCGAGACGGATGCGATGAGCGGCGTCGGGCCCTACGGGATCGCGAAGGTCGAGGCGGAGCACGTGTGCGAGCGTGCGCGCGATGCGGGACGGACCGTCGCCGTGCTGCGCCCGAAGTCGTTCGTCGGGCCGGAGCGGCTCGGCGTGTTCGCGCTGATGTACGAGTGGGCGCGCGAGGGTCGCGACTTTCCGATCCTCGGGCGCGGCACGAACCGCTACCAGCTGCTCGACGTCGAGGATCTGTGCGACGCGATCGTGCTGGCGGGCACCAGGCACGCGAACGAGACCTACAACATCGGCGCCGCCGAGTTCACGACGCTCAAGGAAGACTTCCAGGCCGTGCTCGATGCCGCGGGCCACGGCGGCCGCATCCGCTCGCTGCCGGTCGCGCCCGCGATCTCGGCGCTGCGCGTGCTCGAGCGGCTGAAGCTGTCGCCGCTCTATCCGTGGATCTACGAGACGGTCACCGAGGACTCGTTCGTCTCGATCGAGCGCGCCCAGACCCGCCTGGGCTGGCAGCCGCGCTACTCGAACAAGCAGGCGCTGGTCCGGAACTACCAGTGGTACTGCGAGCATGCAGACCGCCTCGGCGCCGCGGGAGTCACCCATCGCGTGCCCTGGAAGCAGGGCGCCCTCGCCCTGGCCAAGCTCGCGTTTCCCAAGCACTCGTGATACACGACCGCCCCATGGCTACCGAACGTACGTTTTCGATCATCAAGCCCGACGCCGTCGCGAAGAACGTGATCGGCCCGATCACCGCGAAGCTCGAGCAGGCTGGCCTGCGCGTCATCGCGTCCAAGATGGTGCGCCTCACCGAGTCGCAGGCGAAGGCGTTCTACGCCGTCCACAAGGACCGCCCGTTCTACGGTGACCTCGTCAAGTTCATGACTGAAGGCCCCGTGGTCGTGCAGGTCCTCGAGGGCGAGGGCGCGGTCGCGAAGAACCGCCAGGTGATGGGCGCGACGAACCCCGAGAAGGCCGACGCCGGCACGATCCGCAAGGAGTTCGCGACGAACATCGAGCGTAACGCGGTGCACGGCTCCGACGCGCCCGAGACGGCGAAGGAAGAGATCGCGTTCTTCTTCTCGACGGCCGAGCTCGCGGCTCTCGCGCGCTAGCTCCAGGCGCGATGTCGACGCAGAAGCCGCCGGTCGATCCGTTCGCGGCGACCGTCCCGCCGTCCGCGGAGCGGCCCGCGGTCAAGAAGCGCGAACCGCGCCCGCCCGAGCCGCCGAAGTCGTCGCGCAACGCGCTGCTCGTCGTGCTCGGCATCGTGCTCGTCGGTGGCGGTGTCACGGCGGGCATCCTCGCCGCGCAGCGCGCGAACCGATCGCACACGGCCGGCACCGGCTCTGCTGCGGCGCCCGCGTCGGTGGTTGGCGCGCCGGTGACGGCCGGTGGTTCCGCGGTCGGTTCGGCGGCGTCGGCTGCGCCCGTCGCGCCCGTCGCGCCGATCGCCAGCGGCAGCGGCTCGGCGGGAAGCGCCGCCGCGGCAACCGGGCCCACCAGCCTCGACGCGCTGCTCGCCGCGCAGGACAAGGCGATCAACGACGGCACGAGCGCGCCGTTCGAGCCGCTGCTCGCGCCCGACATCTTCGGCTTCGGCATCGACGCCGGCGAGGTGCGCGTCGGTCGCGACGGCAACTACGAGCTCGTGCGCCACGTGATCGGCATGAAGCCGATGACGATGACCGCAAAGCGCTACACCGGCCTCGCCGACCACGCGGCGTGGGTCGCCGAGGTGATGACGTTCTCCGACGGTCACGTCGTCGAGCTGTCCGAGCTCGCGAGCGAGCACGGCGGCACGTGGCGCATCGATGCCTGGCACTGGTCCCTGCCGCTCTCGAACACGAAGGCGGCGCAGCTCGCTGGCGCCGACAAGCTCGCGAAGCCGGGCGACCTGCCTGCCGTCGACGTCGGCAGCGACGGTGACCCCGATGGCGAGATCAGCGGCGCCGTCATCCCCGCGTTCAGCGATCGCCAGGTCTATGTGCACGCGCTGAGCCCGAAGCCCGACGCGTTCGCGTTCGGCAGCGCCCCGGGCGAGCTGATGATCGGCGGCGCGAAGGTCACGGGCGTGTTCTCGAAGATGGACGCGTCGTTCGCGCTCGGCTCGGGCCCGATCGTCAAGCAGGTCGCCCCCGGCATCGCGTACGCGGCCGCGAACGTCGACTTCACGAACAAGGCGGGCACGCAGACGTTCCGCGTGCTGCTCGTCCTGCAGAAGGCCGACTTCTGGCGCATCGTCCAGGGCCACTGGTCGAACGGCGGGCCGTTCTAGCTCGCGCCCTCTAGCGCGCGTTCGACCACTGCGTCTGCACGATCCGCCAACCCGCCGGCTCCTGCACCCACGCCGCGAGCACGCGAAACGTCTGAGTGACGTCGGTACCGTCGCGATCCGCGTCGGTGAAATCGACGTTCGCCGCGCCCCATCCACCATGCGCTCCGACCGACCCCACTCGCACCGCGTCGTGCAGGCGGAGCGTGGCGCGGATGCGGCCGAAGACCTTCTTGATCGTGTCGCCGCCCGCGAGATGCTCGCCAGGCGCGCTGCCGAAGTTGAACGCATCGCTGCGCGTGCTGCGCGCGTCGACGAACGACGCCTTCGACGCGAACGCCGTCTTCATCGCGAGCGCGAGCGCCGACTCGTCGGGCCGCCCGGGAATCGCATCGGGCACCGCGAGGTCGCCATCGCGCGCGAGCTTGTACGCATCGGTATTGGTCATCGCGAGCGCGAAGTGAATTGCCGCGATCGACCACTGTCCGTCGTGCAGGCCCGCGACGTACGTCGTGACGAACGACTTGCCGCCTGCGCGCAGCTCCTCGGCGACCCACGCGACGTCGCCGTCGCGCCCGACCTGATGGAACTTCGCGGCGAGCGAAGCCTTGCCGCCGACGTCGTGGACAAGCATCTTCGCGACCGCGTCGCGGCCCTCGCTGACCTCGTGCGCGTCGATGCCGAAGCCGAACGCGGTGTCGTCGAGGAGCGCGCCGACCGCCGCCGCATCGCCCGCGCCGAGCGCGCTGTGGAAGAAGCCGATGAAGTCCTCGATGGCGGGCGCCTCGCCTTGTGGGTTCGTGGCGTCGCCAACGGCCGCACCCGAACCAACCGCACCCGAACCAACCGCACCCGAACCAACCGCACCCGAACCAAC
>JAFAOG010000341.1 GCA_019237945.1 Deltaproteobacteria bacterium
ACGTTCGGATCGAGATGCGCTCCGAAGCCCTGATAGAAGCCGAGCGCACGCCAGGCCGGCTCGCGCGGGTCCTCCATGATCGCGCAGCCCACGACGGGCAGGATCGGCGAGCCGAGATCCCACACGAACACGCGCGCCCCCGCCGCAGCGATCCGATCGATCAGGTCGCGACAGACCGGATCGACGATCGTGTCGAGGACGATGCGGCGATCGCTGCCGGCGCGCCGCCACGCCGCCTCCGCATCGCGCTCGAGCACCTCGCACAGGCCATGCACGATCGCCTCGACGAGCGCGTTGCCCGACGCGAGGCCGTTGCTCGAGATGTCGAACACCGGCGGCCTGGTGAACGTCGTATCGAGCGTCACGCTCTCGAGCGGCACGAGCACCGGCTCGTCGGCGATGAGGTCCCAGCCTTCGATCCACGACCACGTCGCGTCGAGATCGAGCCGCTTCTTCGCGCGCGGCAGCTGGCGCACGTCGACGACCCGCCGCTTCTTCGCGAGCGCGCGATACGACCCGCGCACGGTCGCCCTCGCCTGCTCCGCCGTGTACGTCTCGAGGCTCTCCATCAGCGCCGAGATCCGCGCGGCCTCGGGTGTCAGGCCCTTGCCCTGCTGCGTCGACAGCGAGCGCCCGAGCGGCCGGATCGCGGCGAACACGGGGATGCCGAGCGTGTCGAGGCCGGTGATGTCGGCGAGGCGCGTGATGCCGGCGCGGCGGGCGACCTTGCTGAATCGTCGCCAGGTCTGGGCGAGCGTGGCGGTCCGGTGCGTGCCGTCGCGAAGCCGCGTCGGCGCATCGAGCACCTGGTCGTAGAACCGCCGCAGCACGGTGCTACTATGCACACGTGCGAGCCCTGGTGCTGGTCGCGCTGCTGATCGGTTGCAAGGCCGGAGGCACGTACGCCAAGAGCGGGCGCTCCGGTGCAGGCGACGTCGACCGCGGCGAGACGAACGGCCGCCAGTTCGACTTCGTCTCGAACAAGCCCGAGGGCGACGACTGGCAGATCCGCATCCGCGGCACCTCGATGTGGGCGTCGTACGCGCACGAGGACTCCGAGGACCAGCTCGGCACGACGAACCTGTCGACCAAGGAGTCCGACAAGATCTGGAAGCTCGTCGACAAGCTCGACCTGCCCGAGCGCAAGAAGGGCAAGAAGGACGAGGACGAGGGCTACGTCACGCTGCGGCTGCGCGAGCCGGGCGACCAGGAAGCGGATATCTTCACGGTTTACGTCTCGCGATCGACCGAAGACGATGACGTGCTGGCGCTCGCGAGCTATCTTCGCGAGCTGATCGGGAAGCACTTCAAGGAAAAGCCGAACTTCTGATGCACGCCCTCCTCATCACGATGTCCTCCAAGCGCCTGGCCCTGATCCAGGAAGACCCCGACGCGCTCGCCGACGTCGTCGAAGCTCGCCACGAAACCGAGATCCCGGGCCTGCTCGACCTCGGCACGGCGTGGAACGCGCTCGACGCGCTGCTCTCCGAAGGCGGCAAGGACACGATCCTCGGCGATGCGGTGCTCGCGCGCTCCGGCGAGCCGTTCGATACCGACTTCAAGTCCGCCCGGCTGCTCGCGCCGGCGCGCGTCGCCGAGATCGCGAAGACGCTCGGTGCGCTGAAGATCAAGGCGCTCGCCGCGAAGCACGAAGGCGACCCCGAGGAGCGCGAGGCGCTCGAGCTCCTGATGAAGCAGCTCGCCGCGCTCTACACCGGCGCCGCCAAGCAGCAGCACTCGATCCTCGCGCTGCTCGTCTAAGTGAGCATGTCGGCTTCGCGCTCGAGCGCGACCGACCACCGCAGGTAGAACTGCAGGTACGGGTCGCTGATCACGAGCGACTGCGCCGGCTCGTCCCACTCGAACGACGGCCCGGTCGGCGCCGCGAACGCCGCCGCGATCTGGCCGAGCGTCGCGCATGCACGGACGACGCTCGCGTTGTCGGGATGCGCGCCGTTGCACAGGGCATCGAGGCGGCGCATGAGCTCGTCTTTCTCGATGGTGAGCTTCGGCTCGATCGACACCGCGCGCATGATCGTCAGGTAGACATCGCCGGTGCGCCCATCGCTGTGCACGTACACCTTGCGATCGCTCTTCACCTTCGGCCCGATGATCAGCGCGCGCACGAGCGACCGGTAGTCCGTCATCGACGACGTCAGGAACAGGATCTGCTTGCGCGCCAGCTCGTCGAGCACGACCGAGCGCGGCGGCTCCGCGGTCTCGTGCGCGCCGAGGTGATTGCACATCCACTGGCAGATCGACTGCATCAGCTGCGGCGAGCCCGCCGCCTCGACGGCGAACATCTGCAGCGACGCGTGGTCGACCTCGAGGCCGAGCAGCGGCAACCCGAGCTTGGGGATCTCGAGCAAGTCGCGGCGGCTCCAGTAGTCGAGATCGATCGCGAGCACGCGCCCGCGCAGCTCGGGCAGCGCGCGCACGACGTTATCGGCCCGGTGCGGCACGCTCGCGACGCAGATCCGCACGCCGCGGCTCGCCGCATCCTTGAGCTGCTGCGCGACGTCGCTCTGGATCGCGGCCGGGATGTAGTGGAAGTCGTCGAGCAGCACCGTGTACGGCGTGTTCGCGAGCTCCTGCACGACCTGCGGCAACCCGCGCCGGTTCACGGTCGCCTGCGTCGTCTCCGACGACAAATTCGCGGTCCCACTGCCGCCCTTGTGCGACGTGTTCGTGCCGGTGACGCCGAGCTGCACGCCGCGCTCGTGCGTCGACGTCTCGGTCTGGCTCGCGACATTGCTCGCCGTCATCGAGTGCGGCTCGCCCCACCAGTCGAGCACGCGCTCCCACAGCTGATCGGGGGCGCGGACGCTCGCGCCGCTGACGGTGATCAGATTGCCCTCGCCCACCACGCGCTGGACGAGCACGGTCTTGCCGGCCTTCGACGGGCCCGAGATCGAGGCGATCTGCGTCGAGCTGCGCGTCCACTCGCGGAGCAGCCGCTCGTGGTGGAGGTCGTTGCGCTGCACGTACGTGTGCGTCGGGTACGACGTCGGTGTGAACACCTCGGCGGACGACAAACGTGGCATCGTCCGCATCATGACGGAACCGACGATCCATTTCTACGGCGCGCCGATGTCCAGCGCGGGACGCACGCACCTCATGCTCGAAGAGGTCGGCGTGCCGTACCAGTATCACCAGGTCAACCTGCGCGACGCCGCCGCAAAGGCCGACTTCCTCAAGATCAACCCGGGCGGCAAGGTCCCGTTCCTCATCGACGGCGATCTGCGCCTGTTCGAGTCGATCGCGATCAACTTCTACCTCGCCGAGAAGTACGCGCCGCAGCTGTGGTCGACGTCGGTCGAGGATCGCGCGCGGATCTACGCGTGGTCGCTGTGGGCGATCACCAACGTCCAGCCCGAGGCCCTGCGCGCGATGCGCGGAACCGACGAGGCGAAGCCGCACTGCCAGCGCTATGTCGACGAGCTCGAGGCGGCGCTGCCGGGCGCGGGCTACCTCGTCGGCGGCAAGTACTCGGTCGCCGATGTGAACGTCGCGGCGACGATGAACCTGATCGCGGCGACCGGTGCGGCGCCGCTCGGGCCGAAGACCAAGGCCTGGTTCGAGGGCATCAAGGCCCGCCCGGCGTGGCAGAAGCTGATTCCGCCGCGCACGGCGTAGCGCTCCCGCACAGCGCGCCCTTCCATGTTTCGGGCCCTCCGCAAACGGCGCAGGCATGTGGCTTGCTGTCCCAGAGCCCGACATGGACCTCGACGTCATCGACGCCCGCGATCCCCGCGCCGCCGCCACCTGGCGAGATCTCGAAGCGCGCTCGCCCAGCTCCTATTTCCTGTCGCCGGCGTGGGTCGAGACGTGGCTTGCGTCACTGCCCGAGGACGCCATGCCGCACCTCGCCGTCACCCGCGATCGCAGCGCCGCATGCTGGCTCGGCCGCCGCGAGGTCCGCCGCCATGGCGTGCTCGGCAGCCGCGCGATCTTCCTCAACACGACCGGCTTCGATCGCTACGACGAGGTCTGCATCGAGCACAACAAGATCCTCGGCAACGGCGCCGCGCTCGTCGCCGCGCTGCCCAAGGACTGGGACGAGCTGTTCCTGCCCGCCGTCGATGACGCCGCCGTGCCCGACCTCGGCGCGCTGCGCGGCTATCGCGTGCACATCGATCGCGAGTCGGTCGCGCCGTTCGTCGATCTCGACGCGGTCCGCGCCAGCGAAGCCGGCTACCTCTCGCTGCTCGGCTCGAATACGCGCAACCAGGTGCGCCGCGCGCGCCGCATCATCGGCGATCTCGAGATCGAGCTCGCGCGCGACGAGGCCTCGGCCCTCGACATCTACGGCGAGCTGCTTCGTCTCCACGCGCGCACGTGGTCGGAGCGCGGCCAGCACGGCGCGTTCGCCGATCCGTGGTTCGAGCGCTTCCATCGCCGCCTGATCACGTCGCGCATCGCCACCGGCGAGATCCAGCTGATGCGCGTGCGCGCCGGCGCGATGACGATCGGCTGCCTCTACAACTTCGTCTATCGCGGGCGCGTGCTGTTCTACCAGTCGGGGCTCGCGCACTTCGACGACGCGCACGTCAAGCCGGGCTACCTCTGCCACGCCGCCGCCGTCGAGTACAACGCGAACGCCGGCCACCGCGTCTACGACCTGCTCGGCGGCACGACGCGCTACAAGCAGAGCCTCGCGACCGGCGCGCAACGCCTGCTCTGGCTGCGCGTCCAGCGGCCGCGACTGCGGTTCGCCGTCGAGGAGCAGCTGCGCAGCTGGAAGCGCGCCCTCGTCCCGGGTCCGCTCGCGCTCAGGCCAGCGTGACGCTGACGGGGCGGTGATCGCTCCACGGCTGCTTGTCGAGGATCGCGGCGTCGCGCACCTCCGGCACCAGCGCCGGCGACACCAGCACGTAGTCGACGCGCGCCGCATCGAGCCACCGCGCGCGCGGGTTGTACCAGGTGTAGCCCTTCGCCTCGGGATTGCGCGCCCGCCAGATGTCGACGAAGCCGGTCTCGTCGATCAGCGCGTTCAATTCGGCGCGCGCCTGCGCGTGCGGCCCCTCGGTGCGCAGCCGCGGATGCGTATCGAGCTTCGTGCGCGACACGTTGAAGTCGCCCGCCATCACGACGCGCGGCCCGAGCGATGCGCCGAGCTCGAACAGTTGCCGCTGAAACTCGCGCTTGAACGCGTGGCGATCGCGATCGAGATACGGTCGGCTCGTGCCGTTGACGGCGTAGAGGTTGACG
>JAFAOG010000406.1 GCA_019237945.1 Deltaproteobacteria bacterium
GACATCATAGGGAAGGACGCGAGCGAGCCAGTCGACGACGATCGGTCTCACGGCTGCACCTCCTGGTTCGCGGATGCTACATCGCGCGCGGGCTTTCTCCGGCGTGCTCGTCGGCGAGCGCGGGCCGCGAACGGGATCGGTAGCAGGCCCCAGCCGACCGACAGGATCAGCGCGAACGCCGCGTTCGGCTCGCCGCGCGCGACCCCGCACTTGCCGCCGCTGCCACCGCAGCTGCTCGACGACGACGACGACGAGCTGCTGCCGCACGAGCCGCAGTTGCTGCTCCCGCCGCTGCTCGAGTTGCTACACGAGCCGCAGTTGCCGCCGCCGCCACCGCTCGAGCTGCTGTTGCTGCACGAGCCGCACGAACTACTCGATCCGCCACTCGACGAGCTCGACGAGCACGTGCCGCCGCCACCCCCACCGCTGGACGAGCTCGACGAGCACGTCCCGCCCCCACCACCGCCGCCGCCGCCCGACGACGACGACGAGCACGAGTCGCAGCTCGTCCCGCCGCAGCCGCTCGAGTTGTTCGAGCTCGCGCACGTCGAGTCACACGACAGCGAGTTGTTGCAGCTTGGCCCCGAACAGCTGCAGTTCGGCGACGCATCGCAGTTGTTGTTGCTGCACGAGTTGCCGCAGCTGACGTCGGTCGTGCGCGGTGGCTCGCTCGTGCCGGCGTCGACGCCGGGGCCCGGGAACGATCCGTTCGACTTGCCGAAGATCGTCGTCAGACACGAGTCGAGCGCCGTCGAGCACTCGGGCATGTCGAGGAAGTCGGCGTTGGCGTCGAGGTTCGACAGCGAGTCGGCCGCCTTCGTGTCGCGCGGGCAGCTCGCAGCATGGCTGGCCGCACACCGGTCGACGCTCGTGATCGCGAGCGCCGCGTTGATGCACAGCAGGAAGTAGCCCCGCCCGCCGTTCGCGGCGAGCTGACCGCACTCGGCGGCGCCGTCGGTCGTATCGGTCACGGGCACGCAGTTGCTCGCGGGCACGCACGCCTCGCAGCGGCTGCGCTGCACGGCCGCGCACTCGGCGACGGATCCATAGAAGCTGTAAGGATTGCCGATCGTGCCGTTCGCGGCGGTCGCGACCGCCTGCACCGCCTGCTGCGGCGAGCCCGGCTTCGTCGACACGCGCGCGACCGGCGCCGCACCCTCGCTCGTCGTCGTGTACCCACTCGGCTCGATCGCCGCGATCACGACGGGGTTCACGACCAGCCGTCCGCGCTCGTAGCCCGCGATCGCGGCGAGCCGCGGCCCGGGGACGATCACGATCGGCCCGCGCGCCCCCGCATCCGCACCGAACGTCTGCAGCACGCCGAGCGCGCGCTCCGGCCCGACCGGCGCCCCGCGCCACCCATCATCCAGCTGCACCTCCAGCAGATGCGCCGCATCGGCAAGATCGGTCGCCGTCGGCACCGCGCGCTCGCCATCGAGCACGACGAGCCCGAGCGCATCATCGCCGGCCTCCGCCCGCCGCCCATCGAGCTCGGCAAGCCGCTCCTCGATGCTCCCCGCACCGACGCGCGCCGGCACCCCACCCGCGTGCAGCGCGCCGACGAGGACATGCCGCGCAGCTTCGCGCTGCGACGCGTCCCATCGACTCGCCACCTCGGGCGACACGCCGAGCAGATCACGCAGCTCGAGGTCACCAGGATCGACGCGAGTATCTCCCGTGCTACACGCGCTCGCGACAGCGACGCATAGCAGTAGCCGATGCGATGTCCCCCACATCAATGCCCATGCTACGCGCCCCCCGGCGCATTTCCTCTTTCCCACCCAAAGCTCACCGTCCTTTGCCGCGACCGTGAGAGACCCTCACGTACCACCTGCCGCCAAATGCTGCAGATCGCAGCCGCTACTCGACGGCCTTCGCCATCTCGGGCGACGGATCGCGCCGGCGAGCTTCGGCGGCAACGGCGTCCGCCTCGTCGGTGCGCCCGGCCGCGCGCAGGGAACGCACGATCATCGATGCCTCTTTCCGGCTGTTGCTGATCGACGCGGCCTCGAGCCGCGCGAGATGGTCCGGGCTCATGACAGCGCGCATCTCGTCGAGATCCTCTCGGCGTCGATCGAGCCGGTGCCCAAGCCGCGCGAGCGGGTCGCCGAGCAACGGCGCGACGTCGGCCCACCGGTCGGCATCGCGAAGTAGCCCGATGTAGCGCTCGCGTACGTCGTGGGTCAGCGTCGCCTTGTCGAGCGCGTCGAACCAGCGCAGGCTGGCGGCCAGATCATCGAGGATCTCGTTGAGTGCGAGCCAGTCTTCCAGATCGTGCGCCGGATCGAGCTGATCGCGCCGGGCCGCGAATGCGTCGCGTGCGGGCGCAAACGCCTTGCAGAGCCGTGCGAGCTCGAGCGTCATGAAGTAGCGCTTCCATTTTCCGTGCTCGCGGTCGAGGTCGGCCCAGCGGTCCCACAGATCGAGATAGATCTGCAGCGCCTCGAAACGCTCGTTCGCCCTCGTCAGCTCGCGCGCGAAGCGGACCCGCTGGTCGGGATCCTCGCCGACCTCGCCCCGGCGCCGGTCGATCCACCGCTCCCCGCTCGCGAGCGCGCCGAGCCATGCCAGCATCTCGGCAGGCTTCTTTGCACCGACGACCCGGTCGACCTCGGCGCCCGCGCGAAACACGATCATCGTCGGCATCGCGCGGATCTCGAGACGTTGCGCGGTCTCCTTTTCGGCGTCGACGTCCAGCTGGATCGCGAGCGCCTGCGCGGAGATTGCCGCGACGACCGACGGGTCGATCCACGTCGTGCGGTCCATCAGCTGGCACGGGCCGCACCACGCCGCGGTCGCGTCGACCAGCAACAGCTTGCCCGCCGCCTGCGCCTCGGCCAGCGCCGCCGCAAACGGCAGATCCGCGAAGAGGGGCGGGCGGCTCACCCGCTCAGGGTAGCTCGGGTACGTGTGGGGTTTCGACCTACGATGAGAGCTGTTCGGCGCCGGCGAGACCGCGTAACAGGGTCCTTCGTGCGACGCAGCAGCGAACGATATGCGGTGGACCTGAGAGTCGAGATGGCCGGGCACGAGGTCGTCGTTCATGACGTCTCGGCGACCGGGCTGTTTCTCGCCGCGCAGCTGCCGGTTGGCGACGAGGTCGAGCTGACGCTGGGGAGCGGGCGGGCGCGCGTGTGCGTGATGCACCGGAGTGAAGGCGTCGCGCGGCCCGAGGGCGTCGGCGTGCTGGTTCGCGATGCGTCGCCGCCGTTCGTCGAGGCGATCGAGCGCGTGATCCAGCGGGCGCGCGGCGTGATGACGGGCGGGCATGTGGTGGTCGGCGATCCCGATCCGCGGGTGGCGGAGCGGCTGTCGACCGCGCTTGCGACGGCCGGGTTCACGGTCGCGACCGCGACGAACGGGCTCGAGGTGCTCGGCGCGTGCTCGCGGCGGACGCCGAGCTTGATCTTGATCGATCGGGCGATGCCGACGATCGACGGGCTCGGGTTGCTCGAGCGGCTGGCGTGCGAGGTCGCGGCGGTGCCGGTGATCGTGATGTCGGAGGCGCCCGGTGATGTCGCGCGCGCGTTCGATCGTGGCGCGGCGGATTTTCTCGCGAAGCCGTTCACGACGCTCGAGGTGATCGCGCGCGTGCGGCGCCTGGCGCTCGCGTCGCATCCCGAGCATGTGGTGTTGCAGGGGTCGCTGCAGGAAGTCGGGTTGCGCGCGGTGCTGACGCTGCTCGAGCAGGAGCGCAAGACCGGGCGGCTCGTCGTCAAGAACGGCCACACGGCGTGGATCGATCTCGTCGATGGGCGGATCGTCGATGCGGGGTGGTCGCTGTCGGAGGACCATGCGCGCAACGTCGTGTTCGAGCTGCTCGAGTGGACGAGCGGCAGCTTCAAGCTGCTCGCGAATGCGGCGCCGCGGCGCGATGCCGGGATCGCGATGGGGGTCACGCACCTGATCCTCGAGCAGGCGCGGCTGCGCGACGAGGCGCGGGCGCGGCAGTGGCTACGAAGCTAGCGCGTTGAGCGCGTCGAGATAGGACACGATGCCGACGAGCGCGCCGCGATCATCGACGACCGGCAGCGCTTCGATTCGCGCGTCGGCGAAGTAGTGCGCGAGCTCGGCGACCGTCGAGTCGGAGCGGACCGGCGTGACGGCCATGTCCATCACGTCTTGCACGTCGTAGACGGTCGGCGAGCGGGCGGAGAGGTAGGTCTCGGGATCGCCGATGCGGCGGCGGACGTCGGCTTCGGTGATCATGCCGATGACGTGGCCGTCGTCGTCGACGACCGGCAGCTCGTGCACGTGCTGCGCGCACATCAGGCGGACCGCGGCGAGCAGCGGCTGCTCGGGGCGGAGCGTCGGTGGGTGGGCCGTCATCGCGTCGGCGGCGGTGCGCGGCGGCGTCGCGATGCGCTGGCTGACCGTGTGGGCGAGCAGGATGTCGATCACGCTGACGACGCCGACCAGCTTGCCGCGCTCGAGGACGGCGAGGGCGCCGAGCTTCGCGGTGCCCATGCGAGACGCGATCGAGCGGACGAGGTCATTGGCGTCGACCGTCTCGGCGGGCTTCATCGCGAGGCGCACGGGCAGCTGCCACCAGTGATCGTCCGGATCGCTGTGGACGCGCGCCGCTAGCAGATCGCGCTCCGACAGCATGCCGACCAGCTCGCCCTCGCACAGCACCGGGAGGTGGCGGATGCGGTGCTGGGTCAGCATCTGCTGGGCGTGCCCGAGGGAATCGGTGTCCTGGATGATCCAGGGGCCGCGCTTCATGATCTCGCGAATCGTCATGCGCGGTGAGAGAGCACGTGCGGTGCCAGCGCTGCGGCGGGTTTTCGCGCAGCCAGTGCGCGCGCCGTGATCACGCGTAGATCATCTTGCGCGTCATGCCGCCGTCGGCGGTGAAGTTCGCGCCGGTGACGAAGCCCGCCTCCTCGGAGAGCAGATACGCGCACAGGCCGGCGATGTCCTCGGGCGTGCCGACGCGCCCCGCCGGATGCTGCTCGTGATCCGCCTTCGACAGCTCGGGCGGATGACGCTTGTCGCGCGGCAGGTATTCCGACGTCGCGATCCAGCCCGGGCTGACGCAGTTGACGCGGACCTCGGGCCCGAGCGAGACGGCGAGCGCGTGGGTCAGCGCGACGAGGCCGCCCTTCGTCGCCGCGTAGGCGATCGTATCGGGCTCCGACTGCAGCGCGCGCGTCGAGGAGATGTTGATGATCGAGCCGCGTGTCTTCGCGAGGTGGCGCACGGCGTGCTTCGTCATCAGGAACGCGCCGGTCAGGTTGACGTCGAGGAAGCGCTGCCAGGTCGCGAGTGCGAGCTTGTCGACCGGGCCGACCTCGGGGTCGGCGATGCCGGCGTTGTTGACGAGCCCATCGAGGCGGCGCGCCCACTTCACGATCGCCGTCAGCGTCTTGCGGACATCGGGCTCGCGCGAGATGTCGGCGCGCCAGAACCGCACGCGGTCGCCGTACTCCTCCTCGGCGTCGCGGCCGGCATGGACGTCGGTATCGATGATCGCGGCGCGCGCGCCCTCCTCGACGAGCCGCTTGACGATGCCGCGCCCGATGCCGCGGCTGCCGCCGGTGACGACGAATGCTCGATCTGCAAAACGCATACGAAAACCCTGGACGGACAGAGCGGCGCGCGCAACGTAGACTGGCACGTGGATCTCGAAGAGATCGCGCGTCATCCGTTTCGCGCGAAGTTTCATCTGCGGCCCGGGAGTCGCGACCGATCGATCGCGCTCGTGCGCGGACCGGCGGCGATGCGCGCGCACGCGGCCGACCTGATCGGCAAGCGACTCGCTCCCGCCGAGCCGCGCAACGACGGCCGCCAGACGCCGTATCGCGGCCACCCGGTGTTCGTCGCGCAGCACGCGACCGCGACCTGCTGCCGCGGCTGCCTCGCGAAGTGGCACGGCATCGCGAAGGGCCACGAGCTGACGGCCGACGAGCGCGCCTATGTCGTCGGCGTGATCTGCGACTGGATCGCGAAGCAGCTCGCCGTGTGAGCGCCGCGGGCGCGCGGCCATTACGAGCCGGCGCTGCCTGCGTGCGGCACGGCCGCGGAACCCGCGGGCGTCGACGGCGACGGCATCGCGATCAGGCGCGTCAGCTCGTCGATGCGCGATCGCGCCGCGGCCGCTTCGCGGGTCAGGCGTGCGACATCGGTCAGCGCCTGGTCGCGCTCGGCGCGGGCCGCGTCGCGCTCGTGCTGCAGCTGATCGCGCTCGGTGCGTGCGAGGTCGCGTTCGTGCTGCGCCTGGTCGCGGTCCTTCGCGGCGCGGCTCGCATCGGCGCGCGCGCTCGTCCAGAAGCCTTCGTACATCGCGCGGCCGAGCTCGGCGGCGGAGCGATCGCTCTGCGCGATGGTGAGCTGCTCGACGAGCTGGCGCGTCGCCGCATCGGCCTGGTGCAGCGCCTTGTCGCGCGCGGCGATGATCGCCTCGTACTGCTTTTGCTCGTCGGCGAGCGCGCGCTGCATGGCCGCGAGCGCCTCTCCGCGCGCCGCGAGATCCGCCTCGGTCTGCGCGAGCGCGGCCCGCGACTTCGCGACGTGCGCCTCGAGCTCGCTGTTCGTGTGCTCCTGTTGCGTGACCTCGTCGGCGAGCTCGTGCGAGCGCGCCTCGAGCTGGCGCAGCGACATGTACCCGACGAGCGCGATCGCGGCGAGCGCGGCCGCGGCTCCCGCCGTCGCCGACAGCTGCGGGTTGCGGCGCATCCACAGCGCAGTGCGCAGCAGCGCCGAGCGATCGAGGCGCGTCGGCCGCCGCGCGAGGAACGCGGTCAGGTCGTCGGCCATCGCGGACGCACTCGCGTAGCGCGCGGCGGGATCGATCGCCATCGCCTTCTCGATCACGCGGCGCAGCCGCTTCGGCGCATCGAGCAGCGCGGGCGGCTCTCCCGACGCCGCCTCCTCCCACGACGCCCACGGCGGGCGGGCCGCGATCAGGTCATACGCGAGCGCTCCGAGTCCCCACACGTCGACGGCGACGCGATCGCTCGCCCCGAGCCGCGCCAGCTCGGGCGCGATGTACTCCGGCGTGCCGCCGCCGCCGCGGTTCGCGAGCCCGAAGTCGCCGATCCGCGCGCGCCGCGACACCGGCGTGATCAGCACGTTGTGCGGCTTGAGGTCGCGATGGAAGACCTCGCGGAGGTGAGCGTCGTGCACGCCGAGGGCGACGTCGCGCACCCATGTCACGGCCTCGGCGAGATCGCGCGGGCGGGCGCGCGCGGCCGAGGCGCCGGGCACCAGCTCGTCGCCCTGATGCTCGCCGACGAGCTCCATCACGATGTAGCCGTCGTGGACGTCGAGCACGCGCACGACGTGGTCACTGATCACGTCGCAGGCCGCGCGCGCCTCCGCCAAGGCACCTTCCGCCTCGGCATGAAAGACCTTGATCGCGACGTGGCGCCCGAGCTTCTTGTCGAACGCCTGCCACACGGCGGCGGTCGCACCGGCATCGAGCTTGGCGCCGAGCACGTAGCGCTCGCTGACCTGCGGCGCGCCCTGCGCACCGAGCCACAACATCGCCTGCGCGCGCAGCATCGGATCGGCGATCCGCTCGTCGACCAGCGCGCGCCACTGCGACGGAGGCGCCGCCGCGATCTCGGCCAGCACATCCGCGATGCTCATGCGCCGATCCCGTGCTCGATGCCCTGCAGCACGGCGAGGTAGCTCGTGCCTTCGGCGATGCGCTTGTTGACCGCACCGAGCGACAGCCCGAGCTCGCTCGCGATCTGGCGCTGCGTCTTGCCGTCGAGCTGGAGGCGCAGAGCACGGCCGACGTCCTTCGGCGCCGCGAGCGGGATCTTGACGCGCGCGTCGACCACGCCCGCCTCGAGGTCAGCGATGCGCGCCGCGATCCACCCGCGCAGCTCCGCGTCTTCGATCAGCTCGGCGAGCTGCGCGTCATCGGGGAGCTGGACCTCGTCGAGCTCCTCACGCGTGCCGCGCCGGCGCAGCTGCGCGAGTCGATCGAGGATGAAGCGCCGCACGCTCTCCCCGACGTGCCGCTGATCTTCCGGCAGCTCCTTGAGGCGCGCCCACTCGCCGCTCTGCACCCAGCGCGTCACTAGCGAGCCGAGGATGTCGTGGGTCGTGTAGCTGCCGCGGTAGCTCATCGACCGCTTGACCCTGCGGATCACGCGCTCGAGCTGGGCGGCCATCGCGGAGTCGTCGATCACGTGAGCGTGAACAATATGACCTACGCGGCGTCTTCCCAGATCGTTGGAGGTCAAAATGACTAGGTCCTGCGCACTTACGCTTCTCGCACTCGTGGCAGCCTGCCACCACGCCAAGAAACCGACGACGATGCCGCTGCCGACGCCGGTCGCTCCCGCGCCGACCACCGAGGCCAAGGCGACGCCGCCCCAACCGGTCAGCACGAACCTCACCGCCGGCAGCGACCTGGTGGAGAAGTGTGCGCTGCAGGTCTCGCACGAGACGCCGCAGTTCGACTTCAACAAGTTCGAGCTGACCGCGCAGGATCGCAGCGTGCTCGAGCAAGTCGCGACGTGTCTGACGACCGGTCCGCTCAAGGGCAAGCAGCTCGAGCTGGTCGGGCGCGCCGATCCGCGCGGCACCGAGGAGTACAACATGGGCCTCGGCGATCGCCGCGCGCACACGGTCAGCGAGTATCTCGAGCACCTCGGCGTGTCGCATGTCGAGGCGAAGACGCGCGGCGCCCTCGACGCGACCGGCACCGACGAGAGCGGCTGGGCGCACGACCGCCGCGTCGACATGCAGGTGAACTAGGCGGGCTTTGGCTCGACGAAGTGCAGCCACACGCGCCACACGACAGGATGACGCTCGCGGATCTTGTCCTCGAGCGCACGCGTCGTGTCGACGAGCTCGCCGACGCTCAGCGATCGATCGACCTCGACCTCGAGATCGACATGCACGTGGTCGGGCCCGAAGTGCATCGTGATCGGCGCGTTCGCGGTGACGATGCCGGGCTGGTTGCGTGCGATGTCGCGCACGCTCTTGACGAGGTCCTCGTTCGCCGCCTCGCCGAGCAGCAGCGACCACGTCTCGCGTCCGAGCACGATCGCGACCGCGAGCAGCAGCAGGCCGATCGCGATCGAGGCGCCGCCGTCGGCCCACGCCAGCCCGAGGTAGCGCGCACCGGTGAGGCCGGCGGCCGCGAGCACGAGGCCGATCAGCGCCGCGCTGTCCTCGAGCACGACCACGAACGTTGTCGGATCCTTCGCACGCCGGATGCCCTGCCAGACGCCGAGCCCGCGCCGCGTGCGCTGAAAGCTCCGCCACGAGATCACGAGCGACGTCCCCTCGAACACGAACGACGCGATCAGCACGCCGTACGCCCAGCCGAGATCCGCGATCTGGTGCGGCTTCGCGATGTGGAGCACGCCCTCGTAGATCGAGATGCCGCCGCCCATGCCCGCGATGCTCATCGCGACGACCAGCGTCCAGAAGTACACCTGCAAGCCCTGGCCGTACGGGTGCTCCTTGCTCGGACCGCGCTTCGATAGGGTCAGCCCGAGCAACAGCAGCAGCGAGTCGCTCGAGTCGACGACGGAGTGCACGCCCTCGGAGAACAGGCTCGTGCTGCCGCTGGCGGCGGCCGCGATGAACTTGGTAATCGTGATCGCGAGGTTCGCCGCCAGTGCCGCATAGACCGAGACGCGCGACTCCTTCACGGGGGGAGGTTTCTGCAACTGTCAGACCCGGCCCGTACGTTCCGAGGAATGCCTACGTCCACGCTCGCCCCGCTCGATGCGGATTGGGTCTTCGTCGCGCTGTACCGCTGCGCACGCTGTGGTCGTCACGTCACGTTGCAACAGCACGACGGCGATCCGCCCGAGCGCCGGTCGTACCGGTACTTGCGCACCTGTCCCGGCGGCTGCGGGCAGGACAAGTAGCCAGCGGCTACAATCGGCGTTCATGCCGATGACCGCGGCCCATCCGCTGGCCGTCTTGCCGCTGCGCCGGACGAGCCTGGACTGGACGTGTCTCGTCATCGGGAGCATGTCGCCGGACTTCGAGTACTTCCTCCGCGTCAAGCTCGCGAGCAGCATCAGCCACACGTGGCTCGGCCTGCTGGTGTTCTGTCTGCCCGTCACGCTCGCGTCGGCGTGGCTGTTTCATCGGCTGATCAAGCGGCCGTTCGTGCACGTCGTGCCTGCGGGCATCGGCGCACGCCTCGCAGCTTCTGCGGACCGGCCGTGGCAGCTGACATGGGGCTGTGTCGCGGCCGCGCTCGTCGGTGCGGTGACGCACGATCTCTGGGACGGCCTCACGCACTACGAGATGTGGGGGCCCCAGCACATCGCGTGGCTTCGCGAGATCGTGCACGTGCCCGGTCTCGGCGCGATGGTCCGCTGCCGCGTGCTCCAGCACGGCTCGACGGTCATCGGTCTGCTCGCGCTCGCGATCTTCACGTGGCGGGCGCTCGCTCGCATGCAGCCGCAGCCGCGCGCACCGGCGACGCTCGGCATGCGCATCGTGTGGATCGCCTGCATCGCGGTGGTCGGCGTGGCCTGCTACGCGCGGATCCACTGGTCGCACGAGACGGATCCGGGAAGCATCGTCGTCGCCGTGATCGACGCCGGCCTGTTCGGCTCGCTGCTCGCCAGCCTGATCACGCGATAGCGCGGGTGCGGTCGACGAGCGCGCCGCCGTCGCCGAACAGCTGATCGCGCCACGCCGCGAGCACGGCCTCGGTGTCGCGGTCGTTCGGATGGAAGCCCGGGCGGAAGTACGCGAGGTACGCCGGCACGAGGCGCGTCAGGTAGCCGGGCCACACCCAGAAGCGGCCCGCGCCGCGCAGCCACGTCCACGGCTTCCACAGGATCTTGCGGTCGGCCATCAGGCGCGCGTGCGCGATCGCCTGCGCGGCGAAGAACACGATCGTCGTCACGAGCATGATCGCGGCCCGCCGCACGTAGCCGCCGCCGGCCGCGCGATAGACGTCGAACGCGACCGCCTTGTGCTCGGACTCCTCGAGTGCGTGCCACAGCCACAGCTCGCGCACGGCGGGATGGATGTCCTCGCGCATCCGCTCGTCGGTGAGCAGGCTCTCGGCGAGCATCGCCGTGAAGTGCTCGAGCGCGCAGGTCACGGCGAGCTGCGACGTCGGCGGCAGCGTCTTGCGCACGAGGCGGAGGAAGCGGCGCAGCGCGGCGTCGATCTTCGGCGCGGATGCGTAGCCGTGCTCGACGATCAGATCATTGAGCGCGCGGTGCTCCTTGCCGTGCATCGCTTCCTGGCCGATGAAGCCGGCGATCTCGCGGTCGAGCGCGGGCGCCTTGTCGCGGAGCTGCTTGACCGACTCGACGAAGAACTTCTCGCCCTCGGGAAACAGCAGCGAGAGCGCGTTCAGAAACGACGTCTGGAACGCATCGTCGTGGCACCAGTCGCGCGGGACCGCTTGCGCGCTGAGTCCGAAATCGACATTGCGACGTTGGATCGTCATGGCTATCAGTGTGCGGGCGAGCGGCGCTTCGCCGTAGGTCCGGGAAGGCCGCCCGGTTATCATTTGGGGCCACGTGTACGACCTGCCCGGCGCCTACATCCGTGACTTCGTCGAGCTGACCGCTCGCTGGAAGGTCGATCCGGCGCGGCTGCTGCGCGGCCTGCCGGTGACGGCGGAGTCGCTCGCGGATCCGGCGACGCGCGTGCCGCTGCAGGTCTGCGAGGCGATCCTCGCGCGCGGGATCGAGCTGACGAAGGAGCCCGCGCTCGGCGTGCATCTCGGGATGGCGATGCGCGTGTCGTCGCACGGCTTCCTCGGATTCGCGGCGATGACGGCGAACAACGTGCGAGAGGCGCTCGAGCTCGCGGTGCGTTTCGCGAGCACGCGCACGAACGCGATCGGATTGTCGCTGCACGTCGAGGGCGATCGCGCGTCGGTGGCGATCGAGGAGCGCACGCCGCTGCCGCCCGCGCTGCGCGAGGTGCTCGTGCTCGCGCTCGTGATCGGCGTGTGGCAGCTCGGGATGCAGCTGACCGGCAAGCCGCTCGATGGCGTCGGCGAGTGCGCGTTTCCGCGGCCGAAGTTTCCGCTGCCGGTCGGCGATCGGTTGCGTTTCGATCGACCGGTGCACCGGCTCGTGTTCTCGGCGCGCGAGCTCGACCTGCCGCTCGTCACCGCCGATGCCGCGGCGAAACGCCTCGCGAAGGATCAGCTCGAACGCGAGCTCGCGGCGCTCGCCGAGGCCGACATCGTCGCGCGCGTACGGACCGCGCTCGCAGACGGCTCGCCGTCGATCGTCGAGCTGGCGAAACGTCTGAAGATGTCGCCGCGGACGCTCAAGCGCCGCCTGGCCGAGCACGCCACGACATACTCGGAGCTGCGCGACGACCAGCGCCGGCAGCGAGCGCTGCTGCTGCTCGACGATCGCTCGCTGTCGATCAGCGAGATCGCCCTACGCCTCGGTTACACCGAGCTGCCGAACTTTACGCGCGCGTTCAAGAAATGGACGGGCGCGACGCCCGCTGCGTATCGCGCGCAACGCATGTCGTGACGAGTACGACAGTGACGAAACAGTTCGTCTAGGAAACGCACCGAGGTTCCATGCGCGCGAGCGATGCTACGCTGGGCGCGCTGTACGTGCTTCGCGATTTCGACGACAACGAGGATACCGGGGGCGCCACGAGGCAAGGCGGTGACACGCGCCTCCACCTGACGATCAGCGTCGGCGGCTTCGTCTCCACGAAACCGCTGCCGCCCGACGGCGAGCTGACGATCGGCCGCGGCGCGAGCTGCGAGGTGCCGGTCAATCACGTCAGCGTGTCTCGCCGCCATGCGCGGCTCCAGCTCTCGCCGCTCGCGATCATCGACGACGGCAGCCGCAACGGCACGGTCGTGCGCGGCCAGCGAATCCCCGCCGACGTTCCAACGCGCTTCGAGTGCGGTGACGTCGTGCAGGTCGGCGATGCCGCGCTTGTCGTGCAGGCGGTGCCGGTATCGGCGTCGCCGCGGCCCGTCACCGATACGCCGCTCGTATCGCCGCTCGACACCGAGCTCGCGCGCTCCGCTCGTTCACGCTCGCCGTTCGCGGTCGTGCAGGTCGCGACGAACGGCGCGCGTCCCAGCGACGTGCTGCCGATCCTGCGCAGCATCATGCGCTTCACGGACGTGATCAAAGGCGACGGCACCGGTGGCTTCCAGATGTTGCTCGTCGATACGTCGTCGGAGCACGCCACGCAGGCGGTCACGCGGCTCACGCACGCGCTGCAGCACCGCGGGATCACGGCGCAGATCGGCCTCGCGCGGTTCCCCGAGGATGGCGTCGCCGCCGAGCAGCTGATCGCCCACGCGCTCGAGCAGCTCGCCCGCGAGCCCGACGCGCCGCCGACCGAGATGGATCGCGTGCGCGAGCTCGTGCGCCAGGTCGCGAGCGGCGATCTCTCGGTGCTCGTCACCGGCGAGACCGGCTCCGGCAAGGAGCTGTGCGCGGAGATGATCCATCGGCTGTCGCCGCGCGCCGCGATGCCGTTCGTGCGCTTCAACTGCTCCGCGCTGGTCGAGACGCTCGTCGAGAGCGAGCTGTTCGGTCACGAGAAGGGCGCATTCACGGGCGCGCAGACCGCGCACGAAGGTCTGCTCGAGACGGCGAACGGCGGCACGGTGTGCCTCGACGAAATCGGCGAGCTGTCGCTGTCCGTGCAGGCCAAGCTGCTCCGCGTGCTCGAGGAGCGCGTCGTGCGGCGCGTCGGCGGGACGACCGGCCGCAAGATCGACGTTCGCTTCGTGTGCGCGACGAACCGCGACCTGCTCGAGGAGGTCAACGCCGGCCGGTTCCGCCGCGACCTCTACTACCGGATCAACGGCCTGCGGATCGTGCTGCCTCCACTGCGCGAGCGCCTCGACGAGATCATTCCGCTCGCCCGCGCATTCGCGGCCCGCGCGCGGCCCGGCATGTCGGTCGTGTTCGGCGAGGACACGATCGAAGCGCTCCTGTCGCACGGCTGGCGCGGCAACGTCCGCGAGCTTCGCAACACGATCGAGCGCGCGGTGCTGATGTCATCGGGCGGCGTCGTACGGCCGTCGCATCTCGTGCTCGAACGCTCGTCGCCGCCTCGTCGCGACAGCGCACTGCGCGACGCCTATCCAACCGCACCGATCGAGCGCCTCTCGTACGAGACGATGCCCGGCGGACGCGTGTCCTACGAGACGATGCCGGGCCAGCAGCGGCCGAGCGCCGCCTCGCTCGCGATCGAGGTCGCCGATCTCGAGCGCAAGCGGATCGTCGAGGCGCTCGAGCACTTCGGCGGCAACCAGACGCACGCGGCGCGCGCGCTCGGCATGTCACGCTCGACGCTGATCGCGCGCATGGAAGAGTACGCGCTGCGCCGCCCACGCAAGCGCGATTAGCAGCAGCAGGCCCTGCGCGCCGTCGCCGCTAGTCGATGCGCAGCCGCAGCCCGCGGGCGGCGTCGTCGTCGGCATGTCGCCCGGCGGAGGCTCGCCGCCCGGCGGCATGATCGAGCTCGCGAAGCAGTGACACGCATCGGCGCCGCTCGGCCATACGCGCACGCACCGCGAGGAGCCGCCGCAGTCACCGGTGGTCGTGCACGCTCCCCCGAACATACCGGCGCCGAGCCACGGGAGCCCGCAGCGGCCCTGCTCGTTGCACGTCATCAGCGCGGGGCATTGGTCGTCGTTCGCGCACGGCGCGTCGACCATCGTCAGCTGCGCGGGCCAGCCGGGCGGGGCGTTGCTGCCGGCATCGGCCTGCGGCTGGACGAACGGCGCGAGCGCGACATCGACGCGGGCGTTCGTCGCGGTCGCCGCACACGCCCCGTCACCGCGCGACGTCACGCCGACGAGCTGTTCGTCGCTGCCGACCATCGCGAGCACGGGACCGCCGCTGTCGGCCTCGCACGTCATCGACGGAGACGGCGTCGCATCGAACCTCGCCGCGCGCACCGCCGCGAGCGCCAGCGTGCCCTCGCGCTTGGTGCCCGGGTCTGCGGCCGTCGCGCCCGTCACGCCATAGCCGACCGCGCGCAGCGCCGCGCCGCTGCCGAGCTGATCGAGCGTCGCCATCGGCAACGCGATCGGTGCGACCGCCGCCTCCTCGGCCAGCACCAGCGTCGCGAGGTCGTGATCGCCGGTGTTCGGATCGTACGCGCTGTCGACCGCATACGACTGCACGACGATCTCCTTCACCGGCTGAGCATTCGACGGGCCGAACACCACCTCGAGCTCGCCGCGCTGATTGATGCCCGTCACGCAGTGCGCGGCTGTCAACACGACGCGCGGCGCGATCAGCACGCCCGAGCACGTCACCGCCGGCGCATCGCCGCACACGATCGGACGGTGCGCGACGGCGACAACTGCCGGATCGCCGCCATCGAGCATGCCGGCGACGATCGCGACGAGCATCACAGCACGATGCGCCAGACGCCGGCATCGTGCGTCTCGCGGAGCAGCAGCGTCTCCTTGTTGCCTCGCCTCATGACGGTCGCGTTGACGATGATCGCGTGCTTGTCGCGCCCATCGCGCCGCACATCGGCGATCTCGACGAGCCTGAGCGCCAGCTCCTCGTGCCACTCGTGCACGAACTTCGCGCACGCGGCCGAGCCCTCCGCCGCCGGCACCAGCGAGCCGAGCGTCGCGCAGTCGGCCTTGTCGAGCGCGTCGAAGAACGTCTGCGTGGTCGCCTTTGCCTGGGCGAGCTCGTCGTCGCTGCCGCCGCCGTGGGACTGGCACGCACACGCGATCGCCGCGACCAGCACCGCCTTCACTGCGCGCTCCCCTTGAGCTGATCGAGCTCCGTGCTGCGCCTCTTCCGCAGATCGGTCAAGCGCGCGATCCGGATCTCGAGATCATGCGCGGTTGTCGCGTCGTGCGCCGTCTTCGCCGCTTCGAGATCCTTCTCGAGCCGCGTCTTCGTGTCGTCGAGCAGCTTGAGGTCGGCCTCGCGCTTCGCGATCACCTCGGCGGGCGTGAATGCCTTCTGCGGCGGCGCGGGCTCGCTGTGCTTGCCGTCGAGCGGCGGCGGGTTCGCGCCCGGAGGCAGCGGCACCGGCTGCGGCCGGCCCTGATCGTCGACGACATCGGCGGATCCCGCGCTCGGCAGCGCAGGCGCCGCGGCCGTTCCCGAAGCCGAAGCCACCGGTGCCGGAGCCGTGATCGCCGGCGCAGGGGCCTGCGTCACCGCCGCAGTCGGCGTCATCTCGCCACCGCTCCGCGCCTTCCACGCGAGGATCGCCAGAAGCACGACGAGCACGCCACCGGCGGCAAGGATCGCGCGGCGCGTGCTCATCTCGAAAAGCTACCAACTCGGATCAAGCGCCGCAATCAGGCGCGTACGCCCAGTCATCCGATGCCGCAGAGAACTGGTCATCGCAGTAACCGCTCGACGTGATGTGGCCGTTACGGACGCACTGGTCATGGTTCACGCAGTCGACGGTGAACTGGTAGGTGCCGGGGCAACCCGCACCGCACACGCCGAAGCAGTTGCCGTACGAGTACTCGACGCGGGTGTCGTGGTCGACCTCGATGCCCGTGTACCAGCCCGCGCTCGGAATCGACACGTTGTAGCGGCTGCACGAGTACGAGCCCGAGCATGCTTGATAGGTGCCGCCGGCGCCGAAGTACCACGCGACGCCGTCGGGACCGCCGAGGTCGCCGGTCGAGCTCAGCCACACGTCATCGAGCGTCGTCGCGTCGATCCAGAAGCCGCCGGTGTCGCAGTCATGCGACGCGTGGTAGTAGGTGTTCTTCGCATAGCAGAGGCTCGTCCAGCTGCGGTTCTCGGCGGTGAGACGGATGTCCTGGAGGTCGACGGTGGTGGGGTGCTCGGCTTCGGTCGCGACGAACGAGCGCAGCTTCTCGACGGCGAACGGCGCGCCGGCCGGGACCTTCGCGAGCGCGTGCTCGAGCCGGACCATCGCGGCGCGGTCCTCGTCGGTCATCTGCGTGTTCTCGCCCGTCGACTCGGTGTAGCCGTCGTACTCGATGACGCCGCTCTTGAAGTTGACGAGCGCGGTCATCACCATGCCGTTGATGTGGACCTGGATGTCGAGGACATCGTCGGTCGCCATCTCGCTCTTGAACGTCGTCTCGCCGAGCGAGCCCGTGACGCCCTTGTCGGTGCCGGTGATCAGCAGATCGGCGGGCGTCTGGGTGTCCGGCTTCTGCGTGTCTGCGGACTCCGTACAGGCGGCGACAGCGAGCGCGAGCAACAGCTTGGCGTTGTTCATGTTCCGCCGCGCTCTTAATCACCTCCCGTGCCACGCGCTTCGCCAGCAAGCTCGCGTACTTGTCCCGCGACGCGAAACGACAGCTCGTCGCAGCCTCACGCCAATTGTCTGAAAGCTACACAGTTCGTCGGCGCTACTCGGCCGCTGCGACCTGCGCCTTGATGAACGCGAGCGCGGTCGGGAATCGCTGCAGCAGATCGGGCTGTGCGAGAAGTGCTTGCTGCGCGATGCCCTCGAGCCGAAAGCTCGTCGTCTGATCGATCTCGCCCGCGGCCTGACACAGCGTCTTCGCGAGGCCGAGCGCGGCCGCCGGATGCTGGACGAGCTGCGCGACGCGCTTGGCGATCGCGGCATCGAGATCGGCGGCGACCTCGTGCACGAGCCCGTAGCGCTCCGCGGTGCGTGCCTTGACGACGCGGCCGGTCAGCACGAGCTCGCGCGCCCGCGGCTCTCCAACGGCGCGCACGAGACGCGTCGTGCCTCCGACATCGGGCACGAGCCCGAATGCGATCTCGGGCAGGCCGAGCGCGCAGTCCTCGCTCGCGATGCGGATGTCGGCGGCGAGCGCGAGCTCGAGCGCCATGCCGATGCACGCGCCGTGAACCGCGACGATCACCGGCTGGTGCAGCCGCGACATCCGGTGAAACGTCTCCTGCAGCTGATGATGCAGGTGAAGAAACGGCGCCTGCGCGGTCGCGCCGAACACCTCGGCGAGCAGCGTGTGATCGATGCCGCTCGAGAACACCGGGCCGCGGCCGCGGATCACGACGACGCGGGCACGACGATCTGAGCCGATTTCGTCGAGCGCCGCGCCGAGCTCGCGCATCGCTTCGCCATCGAGCGCGTTGCGCTTGTCGGGATGATCGAGCCACAGCGTTGCGACGGTGTCGGTGCGTTCGAGCTGGATGCGAGGCATGGCGCAGTCTACGATGGCGGCGTGCTGCCCGAGCCACAGACGTTCACGTTCCGCGGCCGCCGAATCTGCTATCGCGAGTACGGCTCGGGTCCCAAGGTCGTCGTGCTGACGCACGGCCTGCTGATGGACAGCCGCATGTACCAGAAGCTGGCGCCGGTGCTCGCCGCGCGCGGGCATCGCGTGATCACGGTCGACATGCTTGGCCACGGCTCGTCGGGGCAGCCGTACGAGATGACGGAGTACTCGATGCCGCAGTTCGGCCGCGATGTCGTCGCGCTGCTCGACCACCTCGGCATCCCGCAGGCGGTGATCGGCGGCACCTCGCTTGGTGCGAACGTCGCGCTCGAGGTCGCGGTCGCCGCGCCGGCTCGCGTGCGCGCGCTCGTGCTCGAGATGCCGGTGCTCGAGAATGCGCTGCCCGCGGCGGCGGCGGCATTTGTCCCGCTCGCGCTCGCGCTGCGGATCAGCCAGCGCATGATGCGCGCAGTCTCTGCGATCACGCGGCGCATTCCGCGCACGAATTACGTCGTCGACCTGATGATCGACTTCGTGCGCCGCGATCCGGCCGCCTCGATCGCCGTGCTCGATGGCCTGATCTTCGGCCGCGTCGCGCCGCCGATCGAGGACCGCCGCGCGCTGACGCACCCGACGCTCGTCGTCGGCCATCCTTCCGATCCGATTCACCCGTTCAGCGACGCCGACCGCATCGCCCGCGAGCTGCCAAACGCGCGGATCGTCACGGCGAGCTCGATCGCGGAGTGGCGGGTGCGGCCGGCGCGCCTCGATCGCGAGCTCTCCGCATTTCTCGACGAGGTGTGGGCGCTGCGCGCGGTCGCCTAACCCCAGCGTTCGTCCGTGGTGACCTAGGATCGCGGAGCAGCGCGCGGAGGCCGAGGCGCCGCCCCGAAGCGCTCCCGGGCGGAACGCGAGGGCGCGGCAACGAAGGGATCGCGCGCGATGCCGCCGCGAGCCGGGTCAGCACGGGCGAACGCTGGGGTTAGGGCACGGTCGATGCAATCGCCGTCGGCATGCGGATCCTGGTCACCTGGGGAAGCACGCGCGGCGGGACGGCCGGCATCGCCGACGAGATCGCGTACGTGCTCGAAGCGCACGGTCATGTCGTCCTCGCGATGCCCGCCCGGGATGCGCCATCTCCCGATGGCTACGATGCCGCGATCATCGGCGGGGCCGTCTCCGAAAGTCACTGGCATCGCGACGCGCGCCACTACCTCGAGCGTCACCTCCACGCGCTGCGGCGCATCCCGACGTGGCTGTTCTCGACCGGCGACGGCACCGACGACAGCCGCGAGCTCGACGCTCTCGTCGCTCGCCTCGGCGCGCTCGACCACGTGACGTTCGGCAGCCGCCTCGACGACCGCGTCGACGCATGGGCCGCGCAGATCGCGCGCGAAGTGCCGACCGCGAGGCCTCGCCCGTACGACGAGCTGCACGGTCACACGCTGCACCGGATCGTCGAGTACGGCGCGGTCGCGTGGGCGGCGTCCGCGGTTCCGCTCGTCGGCCACGCGGTCGTGCTCGCGACGATCGCGTCCGTCATCGCGTTTGGCTTGCTCGCCCGTCGCTACCAGGCCGATACCGGCGCGCGCGCCCCGCTCGCGATCGCCGTCGCGTGGGCCGGGTTCGCGCTCGTGCTGAACGCGATCTTCTTCCGCACGATTTCGGTCGCGATTCCCGCCGGTTTCGGCCTCGCGGCCGCGTGGGCCGCCGGTGCGATCACGGCGATGACGCCACTGCCCCGAGCTGTCGTACGATAGCGGGATGCGTTGGTGCATCGTCGCGCTCGTCGCCGGCTGCAGCCACTCGCCATCGGGCACGATGACCGATGCCGCGCACGACACGGCGGGCACGACCGACGGCGCGACCGACACGAACGCCGCGATGGTCACGCTGCCGCCCGCGAACGCGAAGGCCGACTACCAGCTCGGCGGTGCGTATCCGCCGCCGACCGGCGTCATGATCGTTTCGCGCGATCGCACGGAAGCGCCGGCCGCGGGCCTGTTCAACATCTGCTACCTCAACGGGTACCAGGTGCAGCCCGGCGAGGAGAGCACGTGGGATGCCGATCTGCTGCTCTCGAACGCGCAGGGCCAGCCGGTGATCGACACGGCGTGGAACGAGCGCCTGCTCGACGTGCGCGCCGGCAAGCGCGGTCGCATCCTCGCGCACGTGCAGGCGTGGATGATGGGGTGCAAGCAGGCGGGCTACCAGGCGATCGAGATCGACAACCTCGACTCGTACACGCGCTCGCAGAGCCTGCTGACCGCCGACGACGCGGTCGCGATGATGAGCCAGTTCTCGACGGCCGCGCATGCGCTCGCGCTGCCGATCGCGCAGAAGAACTCCGCGGACCTCGTCGCGCGCAAGACCGAGCTCGGCACCGACTTCGCGGTCGCCGAGGAGTGCAATCACTACAGCGAGTGCGACAGCTACACCGCCGGCTACGGCGATCACGTGATCGTGATCGAATACGTGCGCGCGGATTTCACGACCGGCTGCACCGCGTTCCCGCAGCTCTCGATCATCCTGCGCGACCGCAACCTGGTCACGCCGGGCAACGCGGCCTACGTCTACGACGGCTGCTGAAGCCGCGCCATCACGTAGCGGAACAGCGCGCGGGCCGCGCCGGGCGGCCGACCGGTATCGCGCTCGCGCTGCGCGGCATCGATCAGCCGCGGTAGCTCGTCGTCGTAGCCGCCGGGCAGCTCGGCCGCCGCCGCGATGCCTTCCTCGATCAGCCGCGCGCGCCACGCTTCCGCCTGGTGGAACAACCGCACATCGCCCGCATCGCCTTGCTCGAGCTTCTCGAGCTTGTCTTCGAGCACCGCGAGATCGACGTGGCGCAGCTCGCCGGCGAGCGTTCGTTCGGCGCGGCGCCTGGCGATGTGCGAGCTGACACGGCGCGCGGTCACGATTTCTTCCCGCAATTCATCGTCGACGTCGAGCTTTGCCAGCTGGGCGTCCTTCAGATTCATCAACTGCCTGGCGACCTTCGCAGACCGATCGCCGGCGCGTTTCGTCTTGCTGCGGGAGATCTGGCGCGCGGTCCTATCGTCGTCGCGACTCACGCGGCCAGTATACGGTTGTTAACCGAGGTTCACGCGATCGTGGCTATCTCCGTGATCCTCGGGGTGGCACGGGGCGTGGACTAGCGGGGCCTGTCGTCAAAGAAAGGCCCCGTGAAGACTCCTCTAGCTCGCCTAGCCATCGCCGCCGCCCTCGTGACCTCCGCCACCGCCATGGCCGAGCCCGTCGTCCGCGACCACCGCGATGACGCGCCCGCCATCACCACGACCCGCTACCGCCACCGCCCGGGCCCGCGCTTCATGATGCCGCTCAAGATCGACATCGGCGCCACCGGCATGAACACGGTGCACGGCTTCGCGCCCGGCATCGGCGCCGCGGTCGGCATCCACTGGGCGTCGCTGTCGCCGACCCCGACCGACACCGACGTCGGCATCGGCGTGTTCGGGGCGCTGATGGGCGCGCCGAAAGATCAGATGATGACGACGAGCGACAACAACGGCGTTGCGCTCGGCGGCGCCTACCTCGAGGTCGGTCACACGCTGTCGCGCGGCGACTTCTGGCGCACATGGGCGTCGGGCCGCGGCGAGTACTTCGGCAGCTCGGCGTTCGGCCAGGACCGCGCGGGCTTCGGCGCGTCGGGCCGCCTGAGCGCGGAGCTCTACGTCAGCGGCGTCGGCATCGAGCCGCGCGGTGTGTTCCTCGGCACGTACGCGATCGGCGTGTACGTCGAGGCCGGCGTTCGTGACATGGGTCCCGACGTCGGTGCGTTCAACGTCGGCGGTGGCCTGACGTTCCGCACGCCGCTCGTGTTCGCGCCCTAGGTTTTCACACCTACAGCTTGCCGAGCAGCACGGCCGCGCGCGCGGCGACGTTGTCGGCGTGGTGTGCCTTTGCCCGGCGCTCGACGTCGGAGAGCAGCGCCCGCGCGCGCGGCGCATGGCCGAGGCCCGCCTCGAGCTCGCCCTCGTGGAGGTGGCCGAACAGATCGCATTCGAGGCAGCGTGGTGCCGCCTCGACGGTGTGGATGATCGCGAGTTGCGCATCGGCGTGCGCCGGATCCGCGATGCCGCGCACCATCGCGATCTCGCTCGCGTCGGGCGTCGCCGGATCCGGCCGGTCCTGCTTCTCCGCCTCGTCGACGGCGGCGGCCGCCTCCGCCTTCTTGCCGAGCTCGATCTCGATGTGCGCGAGCGTGCGGAGCCCCCACGCGAGCTGTTCGGGCCGGTCTTCCTTGCGGTACTGCGCGACGGCCGCTTGCGCGTGCGCCTCCGCGGCTTCGGGATGACCCTCCTCGAGCTCGAGCGTCGCGAGGCGATGCTGGGTCGCCCCGATCGTGTGCTCCTCGCCGAGCTTCACGCGCAGCGCGAGCGCCGCCTCGAAGTCCTTGCGCGCCTCTGCCATCTCGGCGAGGCCGAGGTGCGCGTCGCCCGACGTGATGTACGAGTAGCCGACGCCATCCTCGTCGCCGCGCTCCTCGAAGCTTGCCCGTGCGGCGGCGGCGAGTGGTAGCGCCTCCTTGTAGCGATCGAGCTTGATCAGCGTATCGCCCTTGTTCATCGACGCGATCGCGAGGTTCTCGGCATCGTGCAGGCGCGTGGCGAGCGCGATCACGTCGTCGTAGGTCGCGAGCGCCTCCTCGTGCTTGCCGAGGTTGTCCTGCTTGTTCGCGACATTGAGCGACGCGGCGGTGACGAGCCGCTCGTCGCCCTCCGCCTTCGCGATCGCGAGCGACTGCTCGTACAGCGGCAACGCGCGGTCGGGACGCTCGATCGCCTGGCCCCAATCATTGAGCACGATGCCTTCGAGCAGGTGGTCGCCGAGCTGCTTCGCGCGCGAGACCGCGTCCTGGTACATCGCGACCGCCTCCTCGTGATGGCCCTGCTCGCCGAGGACGTAGCCGAGCTGGCGCATCGCCTCGACCTGCGCCTCTCCATCGTGCAGCTGCTCCGCGAGCTCCTTCGCGCGCCGCAGCACGACGAGCGCGCGGTCGTACTCGCCACCGTTCGCGAGCTGCTCGCCCTCGACCGCCGCCGCCGCCGACTCGAGCTCCTTCGGTCCGCGCTGCGTCGCCTTGAGGTCGGCGCGCGTCGCCGCGGACAGCGAGCGCTTGAAGTCACCGTCCTGCCGCGCACACAGTGCTTCTTGCAGATCGAGGCGCGGATCATCGCCGACCGGCGCGGGACGTGCGCGCAGCGCATCGATCGTCGCATAGCACTTCTCCGCCTCGTTGCCGCTGAGGTACGCGTGACCAAGTGCCTGCGCGATCGCGACCTCGTCGGGTCCGACGTCGAGCAGCGAACGCCACAGCGTCTGCGCCTGCGTCCACTCCTTGCGCGACTCTCGATACAGCGCCTCGGCGCGCACGCGCTGATCGCTGCGCAGGCTCGCGGCGAGCTGGAACGCCTTCTCGGACGCGACGGCTGCCTTCGCCTGCTGTCGTACGAGGCGCAGCTCGTCGGCGAGCGCGAGGTACGCGGGTGCGAAGTCGGGCGCGAGCTGCGTCGCCTGCTGCAGCTTGGCGATCGCACCCGTGTGATCGTGGGCGCGGCTCGCGACGAGGCCCTCGGCGTACGCGCGCGCCGCATCCGGCGATGCCGGCAGCGCCTTGACGGTCGAGTCCGCATCCGCCGGAGCGTCGCCGCCGGCGAGCAGCGCCCGCAGCGCCTTGGCATCGTCGGCCTCGGCGAGCGCGTGGCCGGTCGCGAGATCGATCGCGCGCAGATGCACGGATTCGCCGCGCTGCTCGCCGGTGACGATCACCTGTGCCCCGGTCTGCGCGACGATCCGCGCGTACGCCGTCGCGGGAGGCTTGGCATCGGCGAGCTCGCGCGCGACGATCGCGCTGGTCGCACCGTCGAGCGGCAGCACGCGGCCCGCGACGCGCAGGTCGGCGCGCAGCTGCTCACCGGCCTCGGCGCCGCGCCATGCCTCGGGCCCGCTCGGGTCGACGACGACGATCGTGCGTCCATGCGTACCGGCTGTCGGCAGGGCCGCGGGCTTCTCCGCAGGCGTCGCATGCGAGCCGAGCATGACGACCGTCGCGATCGATGCCGCCGCGACCACGCCTCCCGCGAGCGCGAACGGCCAGATGCGCCGGCGAGGCACCGCCCCGTCGATCGCGGCGAGCACGTCGGCCGCGCGCGCGAACCGCCTCGCCGGATCGACCTCGAGGCACCGTGCGATCGCGCGCTCCCACGACGCAGGCAGATCCGATCGCAGCGAGCGCGCCGACGGCGGCGCCTGCTTGAGCCGCAGCACGGCCGTCGCCATCGGCGTCTCCGCGCGGAACGGCAGCTCGTTCGTCGCCAGCTCGAACATCACGACGCCGAGCGCGTAGATGTCGGTCGCCGCCGTCGCCGGCTTGCACTCGACCTGCTCGGGCGCCATGTACGCCGGCGTGCCGACGAGCGATTGATCGGCGGTCAGCGTCGCGCCGTCGCCGGTGACCGGCACCTCCGCGCGCGCGAGCCCGAAGTCGCTGATCACGGCGCGGCCTTCCTCGACGAGCAGGATGTTGCTGCTCTTGAAGTCGCGGTGAATCACGCCGACGTCGTGCGCGGCCTGCAGCCCGGCCGTCAGCTGCGCGACGATCGCGCGCGCATCGGCGATCTCGAAGCGGCGGTTCTCGAGCCGCGCCGACAGCGTCTCGCCGTGCAGCAGCTCCATCGTGCAGTACGGCACCGTCTCGCCGTCGATCGTCTCGAACCCGATCTCGAACAACCGGCACACGTTCTTGTGCGTCACGCGCCGCGCGAGCGTCACCTCGCGGCGGAATCGCTCGAGCGCGCGGCCGGTCGTCTTCGTCGCGACCTTGAGCGCGACCGCGACGCGCAGCTCCTCGTCGAACGCCTCGTACACCTCGCCCATGCCGCCGCGCGCGATGAACCGCACGATCCGGTAGCGTCCCGCGAGAAAGCGACCGACCTCGAGCGCCGGCGCGCTGCCGCCGCGGTCGTCACGCGGCGTTCCCTTCGCCATCGGCGGCGATTCGGAGGCCAGCTGCGTGGAGTCCTTCTCGGACACTGCCGCGACTCTACGTCACCACCGGCGCCGGGCGGCGAGAAATGCTCGGCCGCGCGGCGACAGCTCGTAGCCGACCTCGAAGCTCTGCGTCAGCCCGAGCTTCTTGAGCTTGCGCACGTCGACCTTGAACGGCAGCGTCTCGCGCCCGAGCTTCTTCGCGAGCTGCGATGCCGCGACCTGCGGATGCTTCGCGATCAGGCGCAGCGTCTTCGCCGTCCACGGAGCTTTCTCGTCGAGGCGCGCGAGCTTCTTCGCGATCGCATCGATGTCCTCCTTCGACAGCTTGTCGACGAGCGCGATCTCGACGCGATCGCCGTCGCCGCCGTGGTGCAGCGCGATCCGGTAGACCTCCGTCGCATCGGTCAGGTCTTCGCCGCGCGGTCCGCTCCGAAGGTAGTCGACGAGCGCCGCGCGGCCCGCGAACCCGGCCGCCTTCGCGTCGAGATCGCCGATCTCGCCGACGCGCACGACCCGCACGTCATCGACCTCGAGCACGCCGATCGGATGACACCGGTAGCGCCCGCCATTGCGCACGTGCGGCTTGTCCCACCGCCGGAACGTCAGTGTGACGCTGCCGTCGACGAGCCCGGCGTGGAACGGCTTCTTAAAGAGCAGCACAGCAGCGGAAACCCGTCGAGTAATCCCAGTACGACGTCGCGTGCGCGGTCGTCGCGTAGAGGCAGCCGTTGCCGTTGAGCACGGTATCGACATAGTAGCCGCCGCGGAACGTGCCGTTCGGATCGGCCGTCCACTCGTGCAGGTTGCCCATCATGTCGAATGCGCCCTCGGCCGTGATGCAGCCTGGGTTTCCGCCGGTGAGCGCGAGCCCCGCCGCTTCCTGGTTGAGACACGGGCTGTCGAGGTGCGAGTAGATCCAGCTCGCCGTCGTGCCGTAGAGCTGCTGCGCCGGATGCTGCGCGCGCGCGTCGTTGCACGTGCCAGGCTGCCGCGTGTTGCCGTACGGATAGGTCGTCATCGCCGGGCCCTGACACGCGCGCAGCCACTCGGTATCGCTGCACAGCCGCTTGCCCGCCGCCGCACACGCGGCCGCTGCTTGCACCTGCGAGATGTAGCCCTGCGGGACCGCGCCGCGCAGCGATACGGCCTTCACGGCGTGGCCGGCCGGGTTGTGATACGGCGACCACGGTTTGCCGGTGTCGTCGACGAGCGCGGCCTCGTAGCGATCGATGCAGAACGTGTCGATCTTCGCCATGCCCGCAGGACAGCCCGGATCGCCCGCGTCCTCGAGGAGACACGCATTCGGCTGCGGATGCTGGTTTGGATCGCATTCGATCGCATCGGCGAACCGCGGCGTGCAGCACTCGATCCCGGCCGAGCCCGCACACGCCCCGGCCGTCGGCGTGCGCGACTCGATGCAATCACCGACCGCGATGCACGACCCGGGCAGGCTCATCGCGGTGCAGCTCGGAGCCGCGCTCGCGGGCGGCGCGTCGGGCGTGACCGGCACCACGCACGCGGCGCTGTCGCCAACCGCGGCGTCGATCACGGCGACCGGCGCATCCGGCTTCTTGCCGTGCGAGCTTCCGCACGCGGCGAGCAGCACGAGCCAGCGCTTCATTTGAAGAACTTCTCGAACGCGGGCTTCTCGCGCGCCGTCTCCGCGATGCACACGTCGGTGCGTTCGAGCGCCTGCGCGACCGCGTTCTGGGCGCCGTCGAACTTCGCGGCGCGCGGCGTGACGAGGTCGGCCACCGTCTTGCGGCGCTCGGGGTCGCACGGCGCCTCGGCGATGTTCGCCAGGAATCCGGCCGCGTCGTCGCCGCGCATGTGCGAGAGCAGCTCGTCGATGTGCTGCTGCAAGAACGCCAGCGCCTGGTCGCGCGTCTCGCGCTGCGAGATCAAGATGAGCGGAATCGCCACCGTCTCGCGCGTATCGAAGTCACCGCCGAGCGTGAGGTCGAGTGCGCGCTGCACGAGCTTCGCGTCGGTGAACGCGGCCAGCGCGAAGACAAGTCGCTGCTGATCGCGGCGATCGCGCGGAGCCTTGGCCGCGGCGAGCAGGCGATCGAAGCGCGCCGGATCGTTGCCGTGTGCAGCGGCCGTGAGTACGGCGACAACGAGGTCGTCATCGATGCCCTTGCGATCCGCGAGCCACTTGTCGGCGAGCTTCTCGGCCTGCGCGCGCAGCGTCGGGTCGAAGCGCGCGACCCAGCCGAGCGCGGTGATGCGCAGCTTGTGCCGCTCGTCGTCGTCGCCGGCGGCGCGCTTCCACCCGAGCGCGCGGGCGAGCGGTGCGATCAACTTGACGTTCCACGCGCGGCTCGCCTGGAACAGCGCATCGTCGAAGCCTCGCGTCTGGAGGTCGCTCGCGGTCAGCGCCCACCGCGCGATCCGGGGATCCTTGTCGGCGATCATCACCGGGATCGCCGCGAGCACGCTATCGATGTCGGCCTGGCCGCGCGCGACCATCGCCCGCAGATCGGAGAACGCCATCATCTTCTCGGCAACGGTCAGCTTCGCGACCGCCGGCTGCTTGCCGATCACGACGCTGCGGTAGTAGCCGTACGCGTCCGCGTTCGGCACGATCCACGACGGGCAGTACGCGATCTCGATCGCACGGACGCCGCACGCGCGATCGCTATGCTTGCCGTCGCCGTAGCGCACGCACACCGGGATCGACCACGGCTGCGGCGCGGGATCCGTCACGCCGGCGGGCAGGGCACGCTTGCTCTCGTCGATGACTATCCGCGGCTTGGGCCCGCACTCCGCCTTCACGTCGACGAGCGGCGCGCCGGGCCGCGTCACGTACGTCTGCAACATGTCGCCGACCTGATCGCCGAGCTGCGCGCGCGCCTCGCCGAGGAAGTCCTGCGCGCTCGCGTTGCCCCACGCGTGCTTGCGAACGTAGGCGCGAATGAACGCGCGAAACTTCTCCGGCCCGACGAGCGCCTCCGCTGCGCGCAGGATCGACGAGCCCTTCGCGTAGGTGATGCCGTTGTCGAACGACGCCTCGATCTCCTCGGTCGTCTTGACGTCGTGATGGATCGGCCGCGCGGCGAGCGTCTCGTCGGCGCCCATCGACCACATCGTGATCCCGACGCGGTCATCGCGGTAATGCCACTCCGGCGCCACCGCATCGGTGATGTTCATGTCGCTCCACTCGCCGAGCGCCTCGTTGAGCCACGTATCGTCCCACCACGCCATCGTCACGTAGTCGCCGAACCAATAGTGCGACAGCTCGTGCGCGAGGATGTTCGCGTAGTTTTGCTTGCGCGAGCGCGTCTCCTCGTCGTGACGGATCAGCGTCAGCACCTGGCCCATCGCGACGATGCCGGGATGCTCCATCGTTCCCCAGTAGCGAGGCACGACCGCGACGTCGAGCTTGCCGTACGGGTAATCCATGTCGAAGTAGTTCTCGAGCGCGACGACGACCTTCGGCGTGATGATCTTCGCGTACGCGAGCTCGTCGGCACGGCCCTTCGGCACGATGAACGCGATCGGCGTCTTCGCGCGCCCCGCGACGCCATCCTCGACAACATCGAACGGCCCGACGACAAACGCGACCAGATAGCTCGGCAGCGGCTTGCTCTCGGCGAGCTCGACGCGCTTCATGCCGCCGGCCTCGTCGGTCTCCTTCACGATCGGCGCGTTGGCGCGCGCGACATCACCCTTGCGCACGTGGAACACGAGCGTCCACGGAACCTTGTAGCTCGGCTCGTCGAAGCACGGGAACGCGCGGCGCGCATCGATCGGCTCGAAGAATGTGTAGACGTACGGTTCGTTGCCCTCGCGCTCGCTGTAGATGCCGCGGCTCTTGTCGTGATCGATGCCCGCTTCGTACGTGACCTCGACGGTCGACGCGCCGGGCTGCAGATCCTGATCGATCATCAGACCGATGAAATTCTCACCGCCCGCGATCGCGCGTGCCGGCTTCCCGCCGACCACGGCCTTCGCAACCTTGATGTCGCGCGCGTTGAGCCACACGACCCGCGTCGGCTTCTTCACCGTGACGTCGATCGTGATCACGCCTTGCACGCGATCCCGGTCGGGCACGATCGTCTGCTCGAGCCGGTAGCGCACCGGCACCACATCGCCGGGCAGCCGGAACGTCGGCGGCGCCGGATCGACGGCCGGATGCGCGACCTCGACGGGCCCGGGCAGTGGCGGCGGGGCCCCAGGCGGAGGCGGGGCAGGGACCGGTGCCGGCCGCGGCGAGCTTCCCGAACACCCGATCCCGGCGATCACGGCGAGGACGATGAGCCTGCGCATGCGCGCAGCTTCGCCGAGATCTTGCCCACTGCCGAGGCCCGTCCGTACGATTTCGGTATGAGGCAGCGTCCGCGAATTCCCGTCGAGGGCCTGTGTGGCGTCGTGACGCACAAGGAGCTCCGCCACGCGGCCGTGCTCGACCTGTCGACGCTCGGCGTGCGCCTCGAGCGCCCGTTCGATCCGACGAATGCGAGTCGCACCGTCCAGCTCGAGCTCGAGATCCCCGACATCGACGAGATCTTCTGGGCGACCGGCCACGTCACCCACGCGCACCTGCGCCCGATGGGCGGCACGCACGCGAACGGTCAGCCGCGCCTGTGGTGCACCGCCGGCATCGAGATCGACGCTGCCGCCAGCCGCGAGCTCCGCATCCTGCGCGAGTACGTCTACGAGAAGCGCCGCATGATCGACGAGAACTGGGGATGGTTCTCGACCGCCGCGTCGACCTCCGCGTAGAGCGCCTCCGGAACATCCGCGCCGAACCGCGCCGTCGAGCGCGCGCGCCGCTCGAGCCACTCCGCGCCGAGCCACGGATGCTCGACGTCGCCCTTCACCGCGATCGTCGTCTCTTCCTTCGGTCCCGTCGCGACGCCGCGCGCGACCCGAAACCCCGCCGCGAGCAGCGACGTGCGCACCGCCGTCGACGCGCTGTACGTGAACAGCTCGACCGGCCCTCGCAGATGCGCATACAGCGCGCGGAACGTCGCGAGCGTCCACAGCGCGCCGTCGACCTTCTGCGAGAACGGATCCCAGAAGATCAGATCGGGCTGCGGCGCGCTCGCGTAGTGCGCGAGGAAGTCGCCCTCGACGAGCCGCCACGTCACGCCATCGCGCTCGTACTTTTTGTGCTGCGCGAGCACGTGCGGCGCGCGATGACGAAGGTGCGCGAACGGCCCCGTGTTCGCGAGCGCGAGCCGGAACGCATCGAGGTCGCGCTCGAAGCTGACGATCTCGACGGGCGCACGCGGCGCGGCCTCGAGCGCGCGGATCAGCGCCATCGCGTTGTGCGCGGCGCCGAGCCCGACATCCCACACGACGAGCGGCTTCTGCGACGCCAGCAGCTTCGACTGCCGCACGTACACCGCCTCCGCCTCCGCATCGGGCTGCACGACCGAGTGCATGACCTCACCCGACGCGAGGTGCTCGATGCTCGCGAACTCGTCGCCGATCCGCACGCCGAACGCGCCGCGCGTCGCCGCCTTCCGCGGCTCGGGACGCTTCGCGGGGTTGTCGACGTCGTCGCGCGCCAGCTCCTCGCGCTTGGTCGCGTAGTACGCGGCGAACGTATCCGCCTCGATCGCGGCGCGGATCTCGTCCATCAGCCGCAAGTAGAACCGCAGGTTGTGCGTCGCGAGCATCCGCCAGCCGAGCGGCTCGCTCTCCTTGACCAGGTGATGCAGGTATGACCGCGAATGCCGCGTGCACGCGTCGCAATCGCACGCCGCATCGATCGGCTGGTCCGCGAGCTTGTGCACGCCGCGCCGGATGTCGAGCCGCCCATGCGACGTGAACGCGCGCCCGTGCTGCGCCCAGGCCGTCGGCATGATGCAGTCGAACATGTCGACGCCGCGATGGACCGCCTCGAGGATATCGAGCGGCGTTCCGACGCCCATCAGGTAGCGAGGCTTTTCGCGCGGCAGCAGCTCCGCCGTCAGCGCCGTCATGTCCTCGCGCTGCGCCTTCGTCTCGCCGACCGCGAGGCCGCCGATCCCGAAGCCATCGAACGCCATCTCGCCAAGCACGCGCGCACTCTCGCGCCGCAGATCCTCGAAGCATGCGCCCTGCACGATCCCGAACAGCGCCTGCGGCGACTCTCCGCGCGCCACCAGCGATCGCGCGGCCCAGCGATGCGTGCGCTCCATCGCGTCGCGCGCCTGGTCATGTCCGCTCGTCGAGTCGATGCACTGATCGAACGCCATCATGATGTCGGATCCGATCGCGCGCTGCATCGCGATCGATCGCTCGGGCGTCAGCGCGATCCGCGGCCCGGTCGGCCCCGCCCGAAACGCCGCGCCCGTCTCGTCGATCGTGCAGCCGAGCGAGAACACCTGGAACCCGCCCGAGTCCGTCAGCACCGACTCGCGCCACCCGATCCAGCGATGAATCCCGCCGAACTTCTCGAACAGCTCGGGCCCCGGCCGCACGAGCAGGTGATAGGTGTTCGCGAGGATCAGCCGCGCGCCGAACGCCTCGAGCCGCTCGAGCCCCTGCGTGCGCACCGTGCCGCGCGTGCCGACCGGCATGAACACGGGCGTCGGCACCTCGCTGTGCAGCGTCGTCAATCGCCCCAGACGCGCACGCGATCCACTCGCTGTCTTGCGAAGCTCGAAGCGCACGCGCCGCGAGCGTAACATCGCGGCCATGAAGTCTGCCGTGCTCGTGGTCGCGCTCGTCGCCTGCCAGAGCAAGTCGCCATCGCCAGCGCCCGCCACCGGGTCCGCACCCGCCGCACCGCCCGCCGTCGTGCACACCGCGGAGGTCTGCCAGGCCGCGCTCGGCGTGCTCGACCGCGCGAGCTGCCCGAACAACGACGCGGGCCTGCGCACCGCGAAGACCTCGCTGACCGGCATCATCAACACGATGACGAAGGTCGGCGACGCGGATCCGTCGACCTACGACATCATGTGCGCGCGCCTGCTGCTCGCCCTCGAGGCCGATGTCCGCGGCTCCGGCTCCGCGTCCTGCACGCTACCGATCGACGCCGAGCTGCGCACGAAGATCCAGCGGACGCTCGACGCCTACTACAACCAGCACACGGACGTCACGAAGACCGGCGACGCCGCTTCCGACGACGCGATCGCCAAGCTCGCCGCGATCCGCGACGCCGCCTGCGAGTGCCGGACGTCCGCGTGCATCGATCAGCTCGACGCGAAGATGACCAACATGCCTACGCTCCCCGCGACCGCGCCGCAGGCCGCGAAGGACCTCGCCGGCAAGGTGCTCGACGATGCGTCGCGGTGCGCGCAGCGCGCGCGGATGAATCCGTAGCGGCTCGCCTACGCGAGCGACGCCATCCACGCGACGGCAGCGCCGCCGGCAGCGAGCGAGATCGCGAGCCACCACCACGACGTCTTCGGCTCCGCGGCCGGCTCCTCGATCGCGGCGAGCTTCTCCGGCTCCTCGTCATCGAACCACACGCGCTCGAACGGCACGGTCGCGCTCGGCGGCGCCGCGAGCGGCATCTCCGGCGCGGGACGCGGCGCGATCGTCGCCTTGGCCGTCGTGTGCGCCAGCGCGCGGACGTTGACGCGCGTCTGCACCGGCATCTCGACCGTCGGGCGCGCGACCGGGATCTCGACCGTCGGGCGCGGCGTGACCACGGCGGGCATGCGCAGCGTCGGGCGCACACTCGGGACACCCGCGCTCGGTGTGCCCTTCGCGAGCGTCGTGACCGTCCTCGCGAACGTCGTGCGACGCGGGCGCTGCGGCATCGGCAGGACCTCCGACACCTCGATCCGCTCGTACGGCGACGAGAACCGGGTGAACTGGCGGGTCGCCATCGCATCGGCCATGTCGTCGTCGTCGAACAGGACCTCGATCGACACGTCGCTATCCAGGATCCGCGCCATCGGGAGTGCCGAGGAGGGGAGCAAGGCGTCGAGAGCGACTTCGTCGAGCTGCATGGCGACGCGCTCCTACGCAGGACTCGTTCCAGCGACGGACGTCGCTTCATCGCGCAATTGGCGCATCGACGTGATGCGCCGTTCGCACAGTGGCTACTCGCCTAGCCGCTGAACCATCTTCTTGTTACACGAAGGCGATGGCCGACACCCACTGGCAACGCCTCCCGAAGGCCCGCCGCGCCGCCGTCTATCGCGGCTTTGGCCGTGCGATCCGCGACGCCCGCGACGACCACGATCAGCAGCTCGCCGCCGACATGCGCATCGCGTTCGAGGTGCTGCGCACGCACGCGAAGGCCCCGAAGAAGCGGAAGACCAAGAAGCGTTAGTGCCGCGTCGCGAGCACGACGATCGCGACGATGATCGCGGTGATCGCGATCACGAACAGCGCGATCTTCATCGCCGACCACGGCCGCTCGCCCTGCACCTCGCCCGTGCTCGCGTTCACCATCACGTGGAACACGCGATCGCGATAGTGAAACGCGGTGAGCCACAGCGGCATCATCACGTGCCGGAACCCGACCGCCTCGTAGTCGACATCCATCGACGAGATGCGCTGCTCGTCGCCGCCGATGTCGCGCTTGATCGCGGTGCGGATCACCGGGTCCATCCGCTCGACCGCCGTCTTGAACGCCTCGCTCTGATCGATCCGGTAGCGCTCCGCGACAAAGCCGGCGAGGTATCGCCCATCGAACGGCACGACCTGCGGCAGATCCCACGGCTCGAGCTTGCGGATCATCGGCTCGGGCAAGCTCGGGCTGCCGCACACGAGCAGATCCTCGAACGACACGTCGACCGCACCTGACGCCGACCACCAGCGCGTCTTCTGCACCTCGCGCGTCTTCGTCTCGCCGTTCTCGGTGTACGTCTCGGTCTCGTAGTAGTGCTCGCCGCGCTCGCCGGTGTAGGTCGTGTGCGTGCGCGCGTCGTAGGCCCAGTAGGGCAGGTACACGCCGTCGAGACCGTCGCGTCGCGCGCGCGCCACGAGATCGCCGGGCGCGAACCAGCGCGACTTGAGCCACGTCGCGAACTTCTCCCCCGCGCTCGTGCGCTCGAGCTTGAACGGCAACACGCCGCCGGGCGGGATCAAGTGCACGTCGTTCTCGACCTCGGCAACCATCGGCGAGTCGCAGAACGCGCAGCGCTGCGCTTGCTTCGTCATCACGGAGCGCGCGCCGCAGTTCTTGCAAACGGCTTCGCGTCCGCCCGCGATGATGTCGGCCGCACCGACCGCCGCGATCGCGGTCTTGCCGAACAGGTCGTACGTCGGGATCGCGAGCTCGCTGCGCGGAATCGTCGCGCGCGCATCGCAGTGGTCGCACCACAGGTCGTGCGTCCCCGGCTTGAATGCCGTCGGCGCGCCGCACTGCGCGCACGGATACCCGTCGATCTTCGCCGCACTTCCAGCTGCTGCCGTCGCCACCTACCGCACCGATACTGTGCGCACGCCAATCACGCAATCGCGATCGCGACTTACCCGCGTACGTCGATTCCTGGTGACAACCAGCACGCGTTTGATTTACGTTCAAAAGCACGGAACTTCGCACCACCGAAAGGAGGAGCGTGAAGAACACGAGTCTCGAACGGGCAGGTCCTAGCTAGGCCCGACGGCGCAGCCTTGCGCCGAGTCTCCACCAGGCGGGTCAGACGCCCGCGCCACGAAACGGCAACCCCCGTGCGAGCGGGGCCGCGCAAAGCCACGGGACTCCTCGAGTCAGCCGGGCTACCGAAGGAGGCTGCATTGCACGCGAGAGACGATCCGTAGACACCGCCGCCTCGTAAGGCGCGCGTTCACGCTGCGACCCGCGTGACCGACAGCTCGTCGCCCCGGCCCCGCCGGCTCAGCACGCTCCGGTCCCATCGCACCCGAACCCCGCGCCCCCAAGAGCACCCAGTCGCGCCCCCGCTCACTTCATTGTGGCCCGGGGGCGTGGCGTTTTCGGCGTCAGCACACCGCGTACAGAACGACGAGCACGATCAGCGGCCCGACGACGCCGATCCAGCTCGGCGCATCGTTGCCAGCGCGCCGCTCGGCCGCATCCTCGTCGATGCTCATCATCGACCGCAGCATGAAGAACAGGAACAGCCCGGCCGTCGCGATGATCCCGACGATCGCGGCGGTCGTCGGCTTGCGATCCGGCGTCTCCTGACACGCGAGCACGAAGCTGCCGCCGAGCAGCACGGTCCGCACGAGATATCGCGCGAGCTCGTGCCGCAGCAGCCGACTCGTCGCCATGCGCTCCTCGCGATCGCGCTGCGCCGCCTCGCGCACCTCGCGTCCGATCGTCTCGGCAACCGCGCCCGCCTTCGCGACGAGCTTCGTCTCGAGGTGCACAGCATTCTCCGCGCGACAGTACGAGCACACCGCGACGATCCGATCCGGTTCGACCGCGAGCGGCGCGCCACACATCCGGCACTGCGCCGCCGACCCCGGCACGTTCGGCGGTTTTGCGGCGAGCGCGGAGAGCACCTTCGCGCGATCCGCGACGCGGCGATTCGCATACACGCCGAGCGCACGCGGCACGAACGCGAGCACGAACAGCGCCGCGAAGATGATGATCGCGGTGTAGCCGAACGGCACGTCGTCGGGCGACGCGTAGTGCCACGCGTGGGCGATCCACACGTCCGCGCGCAGCCCGAGGAAGATCGCGCCGAGCCCGACCGGCACGCCATACAGCACGAGGAACGCGAACATGTTCTGGTCGAACGTCCGCGCGAGCACCTTCGTCGCCATGCGCGGCGGCCGATCGAGCGAGCGCAGCAGCCGCTCCGCCTCGGCACGGCCCGCCTGGTCTGCCACGCGCGCGCGATGCAGCTCGCGATATGCCGCCGGCACCGGATTTTCCGCACCGCAGCTCGCGCACGTCACGCTCTCGGCATCGGCCAGCGTCAGCGGCGCGTCGCAGCGCGTGCAACGCAGAACATCCAGCGCTTCCACGGCGCGAGCATATCCGCGTTTCTCCGACACCGCCTCGCGCCCGCGCGCGCTAGCCTTCTCCATGACGAAGGTCGGGCTCTGCGGCTTCACGATGAGCGCCGCGCGCTACCCGGCCTACTTCCGCGTCGTCGAGATCCAGCAGACGTTCTATCAACCGCCCGCCGCGTGGGTGATCGATCGCTGGCGCACGCGCATGCCGCCCGACTTCGAGTTCACGCTCAAGGCGTGGATGCTGATCACGCACGCCGCCTCGTCGCCGACCTATCGCCGCCTGCGCCGCACGCTGACGCCGACCGAGGCCGCCGGCGCGGGGAACTTCCAGCCCAGCGCGATCGTCGACGAAGCCTGGCAGACCACACTCGACGCCGCGCGCCGCCTCCGCGCGACCGCGATCCTGTTCCAGTGTCCCGCGCGCTTCCGCCCGACGCCGACCAACCTCGACCACATGCGCGCATTCTTCACTCGCATCGCGCGCCCCACCGGCGTTCGCCTCCTCTTCGAGCCGCGCGGCCCCGCGTGGACCGCCGACATCGTCCGCCCGCTCGTCGACGAGCTCGGTCTCGTGCACGTCGTCGATCCGTTCGTCACGCAGACGGTCTCCGACGAGATCTACTACCGCCTCCACGGCACCACGGGCGCGCGCCACATCTATACCCACGACGAGCTCGCCCACCTCGCCACACTCGTCGCCGACAAGCCCGATGCCTACGTGATGTTCAACAACATCCCGCGCGTCAACGACGCGGAACGCTTCATGTCCCTGCTCGCCCGCCACCGCCTCCGTCACACAGGCTGAACGATCAGTTTGCCGTGGCGAAACGTGGGCGAAACCTTGGCCCGCTACGCTGTTCTCATGTTGCGCAGAATGCTGGAGATGCCGGGGGCGGTCGCCGACTACACGCTGGGCACGATCATCGTGCTGTTCCACGTCCGCGTCCGCGCCCGCACGCGCTCCTGACGACTCGGTTACACTAGCCGCGCATGGCGGTGGCGACCGTGGGCGATACGCAGCCTGCTTCGAGCAGCACGCCATCGTCCGCGCGCGAACGAATCGAACGCCATGCCCTCGCCGCCGAGATCATGCGCGTGCGCGCGGTCCTCGTCGCCGGCTGGGCGGTCTGGGCCATCGGCGGCGGCTTCGACGTCCTCGCCTACCACCTCCTCGGCGGCGGTCCGCTCTGGCTGATCATCACGACGCGCGCGACATCGTTCGCGTTCCTCGCCGCACTCGCCTGGCGCCTCTTCCACGGCGGCCTCGACAGCCCGCACGCCACGCGAGCCCTCATCGTCGCCACGTTCCCGGTCTGCGCGCTCGCGCAATCGATCCTCGCGGTCGCGGTCGGCGGCGTCACCTCGCCGTACATCGGAGGCGTCTACATCGTCCTGATCTGTCAGGCCGCCGCCGTCACGATGCGCTGGCAGCGCGGTTTCATCCTGTCGACGATCACGACCTGGATGCTCCCGCTCGGCTTCGCGCTCGGCTACGCCTTCTCGCCCGCCGTCCGCGTCCAGCTCGCGACCCCCCGCCTGCGCGACATCTTCATCCTCGAGGTCCTCATCCTCTTCAGCGCGGGCGCGATCGCCACCTGGGCCAGCCACGCGATCTGGATGCTGCGCCAGCGCCTGGTCGAGTCGGGCAGCGTCGGTCGCTACCGTTTGTTGCGCCGGCTCGGCCGCGGCGGCATGGGCGAGGTCTGGCACGCGCACGATCGCGCGACCCGCCGCGACGTCGCCCTCAAGATCCTCCTCCACCACTCGCACGGCACCGACCCCGACAACGCCCGCGCCGCGATCGATCGCTTCGAGCGCGAGATCGAAACTACCGCGCGCCTCGACCACCCCAACGTCGTGCGCATCATCGACTGGGGCGCCACCGACGACGGCATCTGGTACTACGCGATGGAGCTGCTCGACGGCGCCGACCTCGCGACCCTCGTCAAGACGAGCGGCCCGCTCGCCCCGCGCACCGTCCTCCACCTCGGCATCCAGGCCGCCCGCGCACTCGCCGCCGCCCACGCCGCCGGCATCATCCACCGCGACATCAAGCCCGCCAACCTCTTCATCGTGCGAGGCACCGACCTCAAGGTCCTCGACTTCGGCGTGGCGCGCGTCGAAGGAGACAACACGCTCACACGCACGGGCGCCCTCATCGGTACGCCGGCCTTCATGGCGCCCGAAGCCGCGCTCGGCGCCCCCGCGACGACGGCGAGCGACGTCTGGTCCCTCGGTGCATCGCTGCGCTTCGCCGTGACCGGCGCGCTCCCGAGCGAACCGACCGAACTCGCGCCGGAGCTCGCGGCGTTACTGGCACGCGCGCTCGCCACCGATCCCGCCGCGCGCTTTGCCGATGGAACCGCGCTGCTCGACGCGCTCGCCTCGATCGCGATCGCGCCCGTGGCCCCTTCGGCGCTCGCGCTCCCGCGCGTCGCGATCGATGCCGAAGCGCCAACACTCGCGCCCGACAAGTGACGCCGCGAACCGAACGTCCATCACTGAATCCGATTGCGTCAGCTCACTCACGATCTTTCGGATCGTTGAACTGATCCCGACAGTTGACCATCCTGGGATCGTGGAGATCGCGCGAGGCAACGTGACGGACCGGCCGTGGGCGCTGACGCTCGCGACGATCGCGCGTCGCCGCGTCACGGGCGAGATCACGCTCGTCTCCAACGACAAGCACTACGCGATCGCGTTCGATCACGGCGCCGTCGTCGCCGCGCGCTCGCCGATGACGGTCGACACCGCGCTCCGGGTCGCCCTCACGTCGCGCCTCGTGTCGCCGGCGCGTATCCACGAGCTGCAGCGCCTGATCGCGGCGAGGCGCGACGCCGACGAGATCGATCTGCTCGGCGACGCCGCCGCGCTCACGGCCGACCAGCGCGACGCCCTCCGCACCGAGGTGATCACGCGCGCCGCCGCGCGCACGTTCGCCCCCGAGCACGGCAACTTCGTCGTCGACGACACGATCACGCTCCCCACACGAGCCTTCACCGTCGACATCAGCGCGATCGTCTACTACGGCATCCGCACCCACGTCTCCGACGCCCGCCTCTCCAACGAGCTCCGCATGCTGGGCGGCAGCTACTTCCTGCTCGACCCGCAGGCCGACCTCCATAGCTTCGGCTTCACCGACACGGAGCGCCCCCTGCTCGCCTCCCTGCGCGCCGGCATCACGATGCCAGAGCTCGAGGCGCATCACCGCGACATCGATCCACGCACGATGATCGCAACGATCTACGCGCTCGTCGCCTGCGGAGCGGTCCAGGTGACGGCGCCGCCCCACCCGTCGCGCGTCCCGACGACGCCGCTGCCATCGCGCGTCCCGACGACGCCGCGCGTTCCGACGGCACCGCTCCCCTCGCGCGTCCCGACCGCACCGCTGCCCCCGCGCACCCCGACGCCGCGCGCGTCCGAGCCCGCGGTCGCCGTCTCGCGCACGCAAAGCGCGACGATCCCGCGCACGACCACGCCGACCTCCTCGATCCACATCCGCACGCCGAACCCGCCGCGCATCCCCGCGACCCAACCCGCGCCGCGCGGCCGCCGCCCGAGCGACATGCCGCCGAACGTCACACTCGCCCGCGGCACCGTCGACAACGTCGAGCCACCCGCCCAAACCAAGACCAACGCGGAGCTCGCCGCCGAAGCCGCCGAACGCGCGCAACGCGCGCTCGCCGCGCACGACCCCCAATCCGCCGTCCTCGATCTGAAAAAAGCGGTCGAGCTCGTCCCGAACAACGTCGACTACAACGCGCTCCTCGGCTGGGCGCTCTTCTGCGCCGCCGACGACAAAGCCGCGATCGCCGCCGAGTCACGCAAGGCCCTCGAGAAGGCCGTCTACAAGTCCGACCACCCCGAAGTCGCGCAGTTCTACCTCGGCCGCATCGAGCGAATGCTCGGCCGCGACAAGGAAGCGCTCCGCCACTTCCAGGCCGTCCTCGACACCCGTCCCGATCACCGCGACGCGTCGGCGGAGGTCCGCGTGCTGCAGGCGCGCCTCAAGCGCCTCGGCATCGACATCCAGAGCTAAGCGGCGGGGGTCCTTTGTGCCAACGATTTGGAATGCTTCAAAAATAAATATCGGAAAAAGCGATAATTTGCGGATATCGGATATTCCGATATCGTTAGGACATGCTGCAGTTCCTCGTCACCTCGAAGGTCCGGCGGCGCCTTCTCGTTCTTTTGTGGGGACACAAAACGACCGGCTCCGTCGCCGAGCTCGCCGAGCTAGCTGACGCGTCGTTCGCGAGCACGCATGACGAGATCAAGGAAATGCTTCGCCTTCAGCTCGTGCGCACCGAACACACGGGCGCGAAGACGGTGTTCTCGGCGAACCCACACCATCCGGACGCCGAGTTCCTGAGTCGACTCGCCGCCGCTGACACTCCGGCGCGCTCCCCCACAACTACTTCGGATGACGATCTCAAACGCAAGCTCGTCGCGCTCGGCGCGCCTCTCCGCGGCGTGAAGCCGTTGAAGGTCGCGCCAGCCGACGTGCTCGACGTCCTCGTCGAGGGCGCACAGCTCTCTCGCCGCGATGCAGTCGTCGCGCGAACGCTTCCGGTCTGCTTCTGGAACGAACGCGATCAATTCACTGCGAAGGCGCTCATGGCGCTCAAGGCCTCGCCCGAGGATAAACACGCGGTTGCGTTCTTCCTCGAGCTCGCGGGCGAACTAGGCGGCGATCGCCGACTCGCCGGTTTGGCGGAAACTCTACGAGACCACCGATTGACGCAGCTCCGGCCGTTCTTTCACGCCGCACCGCGGGCCTCCGCGCAAGACTTTCCACTCGCGGCGAAGTGGGGCTTCTCGATGAATGTCGATCCCGACGCCTTCCGCGCACTCTTCAACAAGTTCGTGACGCCGTGACAACGTACGCGACCGCTTGGATCTAACGTCTAGGGTGTAGCAATCCCATCGCGACCATCTGGTCCCGCCTTGGGTGTCGAGGTCTACATGCTCACCGCAATTGGGAAGCGCGGATGGCTACGGTGCCGCTCGTCGTTCAAGAAGCGGCACCTCGCTCGCTGGAGAGCGCTTGACCGCTGCGTTGAAGTAGCTCACGAGCCAGTCATACTTGGCGCGCACACGTTCGTCCGCCGCTGCCGGGGTCGAGAGAAGCCGCTCGATCTGCGCGCGATGCTGCGTGAATCCAGAGGCCTGTAGTCCCTGGCCGTCGGCGCTGCTCCAGAAGTAGTCTATGAAGGGCACACCGCGCACATCTCGACGAATATGTGCGAAACACTCCGGCCACCCCTCCAGCAATTTCATCACCGGCTCGGAGATCGCGATCATAGGCATCGCCGCGCTCTCCTCCAGCGCTAGAGCCTCAAGATACGCTGGGCCGTAGAACACATTCCCGGCATGGACCAAGGGCCCTACGGTAACGCCACCGCGACAGAGGACTGCGTGCATACTGAGCAAATGCCCTTGAAGCAGCTGCAGGCGCATGAGCATGACGCCGACGATCTCGGGCCGCGCGGGGCACGAGATGATTATGGAGTCCGATCCTTGGGAGTAAATAAGGGGTAGGCCGCTGCCGATGGTCGCGTCGAGGCCGCACTCGCTCTCGATCGTCAGCAGAACATTGCGCAGCAAGACGCGCGCTTGCTCATCGTTCGTCGATCGGCGGACCAGATCGGTGAAACCAAGAATGTCGAGGAAAGCGACGACGCGTTCTTCGAAGTCGGGGGCCAGTCGCGGCGTCAGCGTCCAGCCGGTGTCAGTCTTACTAATGTCGAAGGGCATCATTGACTCGGTGCGACTGCCGTTGGCCGCGCAATGAGTATGACGGAACCTGTCGACTCCACAATCGGCTGGTCCGTGCCGAGCTGCATGTTCGCTGCAGGTCAGCGTTCTTGCCGTGATCGCCTGAGGCCGTAATAGTCCTCGTGGAGGGAAATGAACAACCCGCCTACGCGACTGCGCAGAGGACGGGTTGCGAATTCGCGATCGTGACTTACGACGCCGAGTTCGACGTTCGTGACGCGGGCATTCGAGAAGTTCGCCAACGTGACGCACGTACTGGCGTCGTTGACGACGCACCTTTCGTGCATCGAACCCGGCCCGCTGACGTGTTCGTCAATCGGCCGGTTTCTCTCGATCTTCGAGCGGGATACCGGATTCGAACCGGCGACCTTCAGCTTGGGAAGCTGACACTCTACCGCTGAGTTAATCCCGCAGAGCTGCGTAACCTTTGATCAGGTGGCTGGGATCGTCAAGCCTCCTTCTTGCGGATCACCGCCGGACGTTCACGGCCCGGTTCGGAACGTGGCGAGGCCCGAGTCGTACTCGTTCGCGTACGACACGTTGATGGCGTACGGCGCAGTCGATGGCACGAGCTGGTACCAGGCTCGCTGCGTGATCGTCGCGCTCGCGACCACCTCGTGCAGCTCGGTCCACTCGGGGGTCGCGTTGCCGATCGCGCCGTAGCACGCAGCGCCAAAGACGAGCAGATCGGGCGCGCTCGTCGTCGTCACGCTGAGGTGAATCGTGCCCGAGCTTCCGGAGCCGGACATGCCCATGTTCGCGTGCACGTCGAGCGCGTTGACGGCAGCAAGGCCGCTCCATTCGGTGACCAGGCCCCAGGTCTTCGAGCTGCATTGCGGCGTCAGGTGCACGGTCATCGATCCGCCGTCCGTGACGCCGAAGAAGATGCTGAACGTTGGCGACACGCCCGAGTAGGCGGCTAGCTGCCAGGTGGCGACGTCGCCGCCCGAGATGTTGGACAGGCCGCACTCCGCGCCTGCGATCACGACGAGCGTGTTTCCGGGCGCGGGCTTCGCGGGCAGCGTCACGTCCAGGCCGGTCGCGTTGTTCGCGTTCGCGATCTGCTGCACGAGCAAAGCCGCTGGTGCTGCGCCATCGGCCGTCGCGTCCACGATGGGAGCATCGGTGGCGGGGACGTGGTCGAGCTGGAAGACGCGGTCGCATCCCGCGAGCATCAGGACCAGGCCGCCCCACCGCACAGGTCATGATCGCCGCCGAGGCGGGCGCGAGTCCAGCTGATTTCTCGCCGTCGCAATTCCGTCATATGTACGTGCGGTCAGTGCGGCGCGGCGGCGACCGCGCGCGCGACCTTGCGATGGAACCAGTGCGCGGCCATCTCGTGCTCGGGGGCGAAGCGGCCGCGCGGCGCGAACCCGGAGCGGAGACCGCGTGCGACCTGGGCGAGGGCGTCGACGTCTTCGGCGTCGACTTGCGCGGAGAGCCAGCGGACGTCGCGCTGCGCGTGGAGCTCGCGGTCGAGCGCGAACTGGTACCAGATGAAGCGCGTGGTGTCGGGGCGGTCGGGGATCGGCGCGTAGACGTTGACCGAGAGACCCCACGGATAGAAGTTGAGCGCGATGTTCGGGAAGATGAACCACCAGAGCGCGAACACGCGGCGCTTGGGATCGCCGAAGCGGGCGGGGAGGTGGCGCGGATCGAAGCCGTCGGCCGGATTCTGCGCGTAGACCCACTGGAGCACCGCGTGCTCGTAGAGCTCGGTGCGATAGGAGGCGAGGTCGATCGCGTCGGCGAGGCCGTGCGGCGCGCGGTGGACGAAACCGATGTGAAACGAATCGAGGAAGTTCCAGGCGTGCTGCTTCCAGTTTCCGGCGACGTCGCGGATCTCGGCGGACATGCGCTCGGGGAGTGCGGGGAAGCTCGCGAGTGAATCGTCGACGTCGCGCAGGACGTCCGTCAGTGGCGGTGCGGCGGGCGAGAGGGCGGCCCAGGTCAGGCGGCGCCACGTCGCGACGGGAAGTGACTGTAGGTGATCGCACTCGCGCGGGAAGTCGGGCGCGTTGCCGAAGCCTTGCTGCGAGACGAAGCGACCGGTGCAATCGAAGCGACGACCGTGCTGACCGCAGACGAGCGTCGGGCCGCGCGACGGGCCGAGGACGAGCGGGAACCAGGCGTGCGTGCAGGTGTTGGGGAACGCGCGGAGGGTGTCGTCGTCCCAGCCGCGTTGCAGGAAGAGCGGGCGGCCGTTGAGCGTCGCGGGGACGCGCGAGCCGCGCGGGGCGAGCTGCTCGTCGAGCGGACGTGGATCGTCGCCGCGCTCGGGGAGGACTTGCCAGGAGTTGGTGAAGACGGTCGCGAGCTCGGCGTTCAGGAACGCGGGATCGAAGAACGCGGATGCGGGGAGCGTCTCCGCACGACGGATGTCATCGTCGACATGCACGCGCGCACGGTAGCTCAGGTCGAGCGTGGGGACGGTAGGTGCGCGACATCCGACGCGGTTTCAGCGTGTCGCGGGGGCTAAACATCTGCGCGAAGCGGGCGAGTCAGAGGGAACGGGAGTCGCGCAGATGCCGACCACGAAGATCAGATCGGTGGCAGATCAGACACGCGAGATGTGTGCGGACCGACCGCCCGCGGCGGTGATCACGGCTCGCATCGAGCGGCTCCGGGTCCGGATCGAATCCGGGGATTATGTGGTGGATCTCGACGAGTTGGCCGAGGGGTTCCTGGTCGACGAGACGCTGCGGGCGCGCGGGCTTCGGTAGCTGAACGGGCCACGCGGTTATCAGGGTGGGCCACCAGAGGCTGGCTCACGTTGCGCATTGCGTCAATCGGCGACAAGTTGAGGTATGTCGCGAATTTGTATTGTCGCGTGGTCCTGGTTCTCGATGCTGTCGGTCGTCGTTCCGCTGGCCCTGTTGATGATGATCGCGCTGCCGGCCGGGATGCCGGCGCAGATCGCGTCGCATGTCGCGTTGCTGGTCGCCGGCGCGGCGATCGTGCTGGCGGTACAGCCGGACGAACGCGGATAGCATTGGCCGGCCGTGGCCACGCTCCATTTCGTGTTCGGGTTGCCCGGCGCGGGCAAGACGACGCTCGCGCGCGAGCTCGCGGATCGCGAACGCGGCCTGGTGTTCATCGAGGACGAGTGGGTCGCGCAGGTGATGACGGCGCCGATCACGTCGATCGCGGAGTACCGCGAGATCGGACGGCGCGTGCGCGCGCTGATCGAGCCGCTCGCGGAGCGCGCGTTGCGGATCGGCGTCGATGTCGTGTTCGATTTTGCGGCGAACACGAAGGCGGATCGGGCGTGGGTGCGCGGAATCTTCGAGCGCGCGGGCGCCGACCACGTGCTGCACGTGATCGATGCGGACGTCGAGGTTTGTCGGGCGCGCGTGCATCAGCGCAATCGCGAGAGGCCGGCGGGGCTGTACTTCGGCGAGGTCAGTGATGCGCTGTTCGATGCGGTCGTGCCGCATATTGTCCGGCCGGCGGACGACGAGGGCTTCCGGGTTTCGGACGCCGGACAGAGCGCGCGAGCGAAGTAGCGGAGTTGCACGCGGCATCGCGCCTGCAATGTGCGGGGCGATGGTGTGGTGCGATGACGATGTATTGCTGGCGTATGCGGATCTCGTCGATGCGTGCGCGGCGCTGCGCGTGGCGTGGCGGAAGTACAGCGGGCGCGCGCGGCTCGAGCACGTGAGCCTGCTGTGCGATGCGCGGATGGAGCGCGCGTTCGTGATGCAGGCGGCGGATGAAGCGAGGGCGGCGGTGCGCGCGGCGTATGTGGCGATCGTCGCGCTCGGGCAGGTGGTGCTCGGCGAGCGCGAGCTGCGCGGGTCCCCGGGCGCGAGTGCGTTCGCGGCGCGCGGGCCGGCGGCGAGCGGTGCGGCCGTCGACGACGAGCTCGAGGCGGTGTGGCGGCTGGTCGGCGTCGTTCTCGATGTGATGGCGCCGTACGTGAGCGATGCGGATCAGGTGCTGCGGCGCGTGCTGCTCGATGGCGAGCTGCTCGACGATGCGATCACGCGCCTCGAGGAGGGATCCATCGCGCGCTGACGTTCGATCAATCGCGCGCGGATGTTCCGAACAGCGTGTCGGCGATCGGGAAGGTGATGTTGAAGTTGACCGTCGTCATGCGGCGCAGGTCGTGATGGATCGTGTGATGGCGGCGCAGGCGGCGCACGAGCCACAGGCGCCCGACCCAGGAGGACTCGGGCTGGTGATAGGACCAGTGCAGCCACTCGTACGACAGGAAGTACGAGACGGCGGTCGCCGCGAACAGCCAGCCGAGGTTCGGCGTGCCGAGGAAGCCGACGAGCAGACCGAGCGGCGTCGCGAGGCCGCCGAGGAAGAAGACGAGCATGATCGGCGGGAACAGGACCATCTGGAAATCGCGCGGTGATTCGGCGGCCATGCGGTCGTGCGTGTAGAAGTGATGATGCTGGAGCGTGTGGCGCTCGAAGATCAGCGCGAGGCCGCGGCGGCGGTGGTGCATCGGACCGCGGTGGCCGAAGTACTCGCCGAGGTTCGCGACGATGAAGAACACCGGCACCATCGCGAGCTCCCACGCGTGCGGCGCGTGCACCCGCGAGATGGCGAACGCGATCGCCGCGAGCGAGACGACCGAGGTGGTCGCGAAGTGCAGCCAGCCGGAGTAGCGCGGGCCGATGTGCTCGGCGCGGTACTGCATGCGGAAGGCGGCCACGTCCCCCATCCGCCGAGCATAGCAGTCGGGGAAATTCGGAACGGCACGTCCGTTGCTGCACCCAGGCCATGCGCCTGGTCGCCGTTGCCATCGTGCTCGCCGCGAGCAGCGCGCATGCGGACGGCTACTTCTACGAGCAGTCGTACGGGGTTTCGAGCGTGCGCGGGGCGGGCGCGATGGGCGTCGGGACGGGGATGCGCGTGCGCCTCGGGTTCGGCGTGCGGGTGGGCGAGGTCGCGCTCGAGCCGTGGATGGCGGCGGACCTGACGCTCGATCGCACCGGCGCGACGTATGGGCTTGGCGGCGAGCCGGCGATGGGACACGCCGATCTCACCGGCGTCGGATTCGACGCGCGGTGGGACGCAGCCATCGCCGAGCATCTCGCGATCTACGTACGTGGCGGGCCGCGCATCGGCGGCGGCACCGGGACGTTCGCGACGTACAACGGGCTCGGGCTCGGTGCAGGCACCGGCATCATGCTGCGCGGTCGCGTGCGCGCGCTCGGCTTCGTGTGGGCGCCGCTGTTCTGGCTGCCGCGCGGCCCGAAAGTGATCGGCGCGCTGTTCCTCGACCAGGGCGTGGATTGGTACCACTTCCGGTCGGGGAGCAGCGCGCCGCTCGATTTGCCGATCGTGTCGACGAACGTCGGGTTCGCGATCGGCAGCGACTTCTAGCGGTTCGCGTACGACGAGGTCGAGAACTGACCGGTGTCGCCGGCGTCCGCGTTGCTGCGCTCACCGACGAGCCAGTCGCGCGCCATCAGGCCGAGGTGCTCCATCGCCGCCTGACGGATCAGGCGCATGCCGAGCGCGGAGATGCCGGCCATCAGGAGCCCGCCGACGCGGCTGTGGTTCGGCATCGGACGGGCGAGGCCGATGATCGCGCCGACGCCGGCCGCGATGCCGATCGCCGCGAACGGGTGATCGACGATCGACTCGCGGACCTCGATGCGCTTCAGCGTGCGGCCGACCTGGCCGAGCTTGTCCTTGACGGCGTCCTTCGCAGCCGCGATGCGACCGCGCGACTCCTCGAGACCAGACTGCGGAACGTTTTCAAAGTTGGTGGTTTCCATGGTGGTTACTTCCTCAGCATCCGGACCGCGAGATAGCCGATACCGAACGCGATCCCGAGGGCCGCGAACGGGTGCTCCTTGACCAGCGCGCTGACGCGACCGAGCGCCGCGCTGCCCTTGTCGAACGCGACGTCTTTCGCATCGACGAGGCGATCCTTGATCTGATTGGCGCGCTCGCCGCTCGCGTCGACGAGATTCTTCACGCTGTCTTTCAGGTTGCCCATGCGGTCGTCGAGGGCGCCGCTCGTTCCGTTCTTGTTCATCGCGTCTGCTCCCTGTGAGTGTGGAACGCGTAAGAGCAAACCGGGTGCCCGTGTGGGAGGCGGAAAATCAGTCAAATCGCGCACTCAAACGTGCGCTAGCGGGGCGGCGTGCGAGTTGCGCGCACGACGTGCGCATCCGCTACGGCCGTGCGCCAGCGCGCGGTATTTCGCGCCGTCTCGCCACACTCCAGCTCCCGCGTGGGGTCAGCGGCGCTTGGGCGTGATCTCGCCGGCGACCTGGTCGCAGGCGGCGCGCGGCCCGACCGGCACCGAGGAGCCCATCTGCGGCGTCCAGCGAGGCCGGCGGATGGTCGGGACGAGCTCCGTGACACCGAACTCGAGCGCCTCGGGGTCGACGACCACGGCGTCCTCGGTCGGCGCGGCCGCGATCGCGACGTGGCGGGGCGCGCCGGCGCGGCTACGATCGACGCCGTCGATCTCGAGGCTGTCGTACGCCGTCGTCATCTCGAGCGCGATCATGCGCGCGAGCTGGCGGATCTCGATCGCGCTGGGGCGCACGGACGGATCCTTCGACAGCATCTTGTGGACGAGCTCGCACAGCTCCTTGGGAGCACCGCAGCGCTCCCGCAGCGGCGCGACCTCGGACATCAGGTGCATCGAGACGACCTCGGCGAGCGTGCGGCCGTCGAACGGCGGGTGGCCGGTCAGCGCTTCGTACGCGATCACGCCGAGCGAGTAGATATCGCAGGGCGCCGCGATGTTGCGGCCGGTCGCCTGCTCGGGGCTCATGTAGATCGGCGTTCCCGGCGTCAGCCCGTCGAGGGTGAGCCGTCCCATCGGCCCGAGGCGCGCGACGCCCCAGTCGATCACGCGCAGCGGGAAGTCGCGATCGTTCGGCGTCAGGATCAGGTTGTCCGGCTTGAGATCGCGGTGGACGACGCCCTTGGCGTGCACGCTCGCGAGGACGTCCGCGACGTCCGACAGCAGCTTCGCGACGTCGGCCGCGGGCAGCGGACCGTTCGCGAGCAGGCGATTGGCGAGCGTCTCGCCGACGACCAGCTCCATCGCGATCCACGGACGGTGATCGGGGAGCAGAGCGCAGTCGTACACGCCGACGATGCCGGGGTGCTTGATGTCCTCGAGGATCGACGCTTCCTGGACGACCCGCGTCGCCATGCCCGGCTGCTTGCGGAGCTCGGGGTGCATGATCTTGATGGCGGCGCGACGCGGCAGGACGATGTGCTCGGCTTCGTAGACGGTGCCCATTCCGCCGCGCCCGATCTCGCGCACCAGTCGGTACGAACCGATGAGGCGGTCGGGCCCGAGCTCGATGGCGGGTTCGGCGGACATGCACGCCTTCGTTGCAGGAACCTTGCCTAGAAAATCGCAGTCCAAAGCCGTGACTTGCGACCCCTGAGCGTGGCGAGAGCGCACGGCCGTGATCGCGCCGCGCTCGCTGGCATGAGGTGTGCTCCAGATGCGCGCCGAACCATGGTCGATGGGCCACTCCGGACCGGTACTCGCGTCAGCGCGTACGAGATCGAGAAGCTCCTCGGGACCGGCGGTATGGGCTCGGTCTACCGCGCGCGACACCTGCTCGACGAACGCGTCGTCGCCCTCAAGGTCCTGCGCGAAGATCAGCTCGAGCAAGAGCGCGCCGTCGACCGGATGATGCGCGAGGCGTCGATCCTCGCAACGGTCCCGCACGGCGGGATCCCTCGTTTCTACGAGTGCGGATTGCTCGGCGACGGCCGGCCGTGGATCGCGATGGAGCTCGTGCAGGGCACGCCACTCGCGGTGCGCTTGCACGAAGGTCCGCTTCCGCATTGCGAGGTGCTCGACCTCGTCGGCGCCGTCAGCGGTGTGCTGGCAGCGGCGCACGCTCGTGGCGTCACGCATCGCGACCTCAAGCCCGACAACATCCTCCTCGTACCTGGAGACCCGGTGTACCCCGTGCGCGTCATCGACTGGGGCATCGCCCACCACGTCGCCGGCGCACGCTACACGAGCATGAACGAGGCGATCGGAACTCCGACGTACATGGCGCCCGAGCAGGCGCGCGGCGGTCCCACCAACGGACATTGCGACGTCTACGGCCTCGGTATCGTCGCGTATCAGGCGCTGACGGGACGGCCGCCGTTCGTCGGCAGCACGAGCGTCGAGATCCTCGTGCAGCATCTCAACAAGCCGATTCCCTCGCTCGCGCCGCGCTGCCCCGACGCACCGCTCGGCTTCGTCGAGCTCGTCGAGCACATGCTGGTCAAGTGCTACGAGTCGCGCCCGAGCGCGTCCGAGGTCGCGAACGCGGTGACCAAGCTCCGCGATGATCGCCGCCCCGCCTACGCGTGCGATGACACGGGTCCGGTCGTCATCGGCGATCTCGAGGAAGTTCCGGTCGAGAAAACGTCCCCGACCGTCCATCTGCGTCCGCAGCAGATCGAATAGCGAATCAGAAGTAGTCAGGGCCTTCGAGCGCAACGAGCGAGTCGAGGTCGATGTCCTCGACGTCATCATCGAAGTCCATGACGCGCTCGTCGCTGTAGTCGATGCCCTCGTCGTCGTAGACGGGCTCGATCTCGAGGTCGAGCTCGTTGGACTCGATCTCCTCATCCTCTCGATGATTCGTCGGCATGCCTGCATGATGAGCAAGCCAGGTGCCACGTCACTTCGCTCGGAAGTGCCTGTCCCAACTACGGGAGCGCAACGGTGTGCGCGGCCAGGTGAAGCGAAATGTCGCGCCGCGGCCCTCTTCGGACTCGACCCAGGCGCGCCCACCGTGCGCCTCGACGATGCGCCGCACGACGGCGAGGCCGATGCCGGTCGAGTCCGTGGCGTCGCGGGAGCGCAGCGTCTGGAACAGGCCCCAGATCTGCGCGTGGAAGCGCGGCGCGATGCCGGGGCCGTCGTCGCGCACGAAAAATTCCCATGCGTCCTCGGCGGGCTCGGCGCCCACGTCGACGCGTGTACCGCCGTGCTTGAGCGCGTTGCCGATCAGGTTCAGGAACACCTGCTCGAGCGGACTGCGCGTCGCGCGCACCGCCGGGAGCTTGCCGATGTGCACGGTGCCCGCGGGTGCCGCGAGCAGCTCGACGATCTCGGTGACGAGCGGACCGAGCTCGAGGTCGGCGGGCTCCTCGGCGACGCGGCCGGCGCGCGAGTAGTCGAGCACGCCTTCGATCATGCCCTCGAGCTTCGCGACGCGATTGCCGATCAGGCTGACGAACTCCTGCGAGCGCGGCGTCAGGGCGCTCACCATGTCTTCTTCGATCCAGCGCGCGAGGTTCGCGATGCCGCGCAACGGGGCGCGCAGATCATGCGACGCGACGTACGCGAAGTGATCGAGGTCGCGGTTGCTCCGCTCGAGCGCGGCGATCAGGTCGTGCTGCTCGGCGAACAGACACGCGCTGTCGATCGCGGTCGCGGTCAGCGATGCGAGGCCGACGACGAGCTGCTCCGCGCGAACGTCGAACGCGGCGCGCCGCGAGTGGCCGAGCACGATCGCGCCGAGGATGTCGCCGCGCCGGCCCTTCACGGGAGCCGCGAGGAAGCTCGTCACGCGCGCGAGCGGCACGGTCATGCCGTGGATGTCGTCGAGCCGCAGCGGGCGCGACAGCGTCGGGGGAACATCGGCGAGAAATCGGCCGGTCTCGGCGCCGGTCAGCGCGATCGCGGCCTGGACGACGCGATTCTCCACCTCGGCCGGGTCGTGCAGCGCGGCGAGCTCCTGGCCGATCCGGTTGAGCGTCTCGAGCCGGTTCGCGGCATCGCGCAGCTGCGCTTCGCGCGCGACGACATCGCGGAGCAGCAGCGCGTTCTCGACGTAGAGCGCGACGCGGCGGCTGAGCTCCTGGGCGAACTCGAGGTCGTCCCTGTCGAACGGCTCGCCGCGCACGAACGTCAGCACGCCGAGCACGCTGCCGCGGACGTGCAGCGGGACAGCGAGCACGGAGCCGAGCAGCTCCGCGATGCCGCTTCCGATCACGTGCTCGGTCGTCGGATCCATCGTGCCGGCAACCGCGAGCACGCGGCCGGCACTATCGACGACATGAATCGAGCAGACGTCCGCGAGCGATGGGACGACGATATCTGCGAGGCGGTGCAGGATCGTCAGGTAGTCATCCGACGATGCGAGCAGCGAAGACACCTCCGCGAGGACGACGAGTCGCGCGCGATCGCGAAGCGGGTCGATCCGGGCGCGTTCCTGGGTGACGCGCTCGTCCTCGTGAGACGTCTCGATCACACAGTCCTGGGCTAATGCACCAGGACTTTGCGGCCGAGGCGTCCGCGAACGCCCTCGACCGAGAAGATAGCGAGCTCGAGCATGCGACCGAGCACGAGCTCCAGAATCCGTGGATGATCCGCGTCCCTCATGGGCGCGGCACATGAGCACACGGCGTGCCCCGCGGATCTCCGCGATATCACGTCAACTACGTAGACGGCGCGAGACGCAGGCGCACACTGCGCTACTGCGACGCGAGCGGGAGTGTGAAGAAAAATCGGGCACCTTCGCCGGTGCTGCTGTCGACGGCGATGCGGCCGCCATGCGCCGCGACGATGCCCTTGGCGATCGCGAGCCCGAGGCCCGCGCCGCCCTTCTTCGTGCGGCCGCTCCAGTAGCGGTCGAACACGTGCGGCAGCTCGGTCGGGCCGATGCCGGGCCCGTGATCCTTCACGGCGACGATGGCCTGGCCGCCATCCTTGGCGACCGACAGCTCGATCGGTGCACCCTTGGCGTGCTTGAGCGAGTTGCCGATCAGGTTCGCGAGCACCTGCAGCACGCGATCGCGATCCGCCTGGACGAGGATCTGCTCCTCGGGGACGTGCGCGATGATCTTGCCGCCGGTCTCCTTCACGAGAAGCTCGTGATCGGCCGCGGCCTGGCGGATCAGCGATGCGGCGTCGGTCGCAGTCTTCTGCAGCGCCAGCGCGCCGTTCTCGATCGCGCTCGCCTCGAGCAGGTCGTGGATCAGCCGCTCCGCGCGAGCACCCGCGCGCTCGATCGCGCCGAGGTAGCGCTGCGCCGGGCCCTGCACCTCGTCCTTGAGCGCCTCCATCGCGAGGCTGATCGCGTGGAGCGGACCGCGCAGGTCGTGCGAGACGACCGCGAGGATCTCGTCGCGAGCCCGCGATGCGGCGTTCGCGCGTTCGAGCGATGCGCGCGACTCGGCTTCCGCGCGGCCGATGCGGATCGCGAACTTGATCCGCAGGCCGAGCCGCCGCGGTGACAGATCGCCCTTGGGAATGAAGTCCGTGATGCCGGCGGCGACCGCTCGCTCGAGCAGCTCCTCGTCTTGCCGGCCCGTCACGAAGACGATCGGCGTCAGGATCCCGGATTCGCGGAGCTGCTTGGCCAGGTCCACACCGGAGAGTCCGGGGAGGTCCTGGTCGAGCAGCAGGCAGTCGTACGTCCCTGCCTTGACCTTCGCGAGCGCCTCGCTGGAGTCACTCGCTTCGTCGATGGACGCATCGAGGCCGCTCTGCTCGACCGACCGGCGAATTGCCAGCCGGTCGACCAGGTCGTCGTCGACGACCAGGAGACGCAGCCTCTCGGACATCCGAGATCAGACTACTCCATGTCCCCGGGCATGCCACCCGGAGGCGGCGCAACATGCGAGGGCG
>JAFAOG010000429.1 GCA_019237945.1 Deltaproteobacteria bacterium
CTCGCACGGCACCGCCGATCATCCGATCGGCAAGCTCATCTTCGGCATTCACCCGTGATACACGGTGCACATGCAGTCCGTCGAAGCGGCCGCAAAGGCCGTCGCGGCGCGGATCGAGCGCCTCGCCACGGAGCGCGTCCCGCTCGCAGAGGCCGGCGGCCGCGTTCTCGCTGACGACATCGTCGCCGCCCGCGCGCTTCCGATCTTCGATAACTCGGCGATGGACGGCTATGCCGCGCGCTCGGCCGAGCTCCCGGCGACGCTGCCGGTCGTCGGTCAGGTCGCAGCGGGCCAGGTGATGACGGAGCCGGTGCCACCCGGCGTCGCGATCCGCATCCTCACCGGCGCGCCGATGCCGGCCGGGCTCGATACGGTCGTCATCCAGGAAGACGCCAAGGTCGACGGCGCGAACGTCACGTTGCCCGCCTCGCCGGTCGGAGACAACGTGCGACGCGCAGGCGAGGACATCAACGTCGGCGAGACCGCCGTTACCGCCGGCACCCAGCTCGGCGCGGGCTCGCTCGGCCTGCTCGCGGCGCTCGGGCTCGTCGAGCTGTCGGTCGTCAAGCGGCCGCGCGTCGCGCTGATCACGACCGGCGACGAGCTCGTCGACGTCACGACCACGCCGCTGCCGGGCCAGATCGTCGACTCGAGCGCGCACATGCTTGGCGCGATGGTCACCGCGTGCGGCGGCGTGCCGTCGTACTTCGGCATCGCGAAGGACGATCCGATCTCGCTCGCCGCGATGATCGCCTCGGCGTTCGATCACGACGCGATCATCACGACCGGGGGCGTCTCCGTCGGCGATCGCGACCACGTGCGCAGCGCACTGACGGCCGCCGGCGTCGAGCTCGAGCTGTGGAAGGTCGCGATGAAGCCGGGCAAGCCGTTCTCGTTCGGCGTCAACGGCCGCGTCCCCGTGTTCGGCCTGCCGGGCAACCCGGTGTCGTCGTTCGTCGTGTTCGAGCTGTTCGTGCGCCCCGCGCTGCTCGCGATGGGCGGCGCCGCCGTCACGGAGCGGCCCCGCGCGCCGGTGAACCTCGTCCGCGGCTATCGCAAGCAAGAGGGCCGCGCGCACTACATCCGCGCGAGGCTCGAGCGCAACGGCGAGCACCTGATCGCGCACCCGCATCCCAAGCAGGGCTCGGCGATGCTGACATCGCTGATCGGATGCAACGCGCTCGTCGAGCTCGCCGCCGACAAGACGGAGATCCTGCCGAACTCCGTCGTCCCCGCCCTGCTGCTGGATGCCGTATGACCAAGGTCACCGTACAACCCGGCCAGGAAGGCCGCGTCGACAAGGCCCTCGCCGCCCACTATCCCGACGCCGGCCGCCGCCAGCTCGCGGAGCTGATCGATGCCGGCGCGGTGCGCGTCCGCGGCAAGCGTGCGAAGAAGGGCGACCGCGTCTCCGCCGGCGACGTCATCGAGCTCGAGCGCGAGCCGGTCTCCGGAGATGCGCTGCGCCCGCTGCCCGATCCATCGCTCGCGCTGCCGGTGCTGCTCGAACGCCCCGACTTCGTCGTGCTCGACAAGCCCGCCGGCATTCCATCGCAGCCGCTGCGCGCCGGCGAGCTCGGCACGGCCGCGATTTTTCTCGCCGCGCGCTACCCCGAGTGCGCCGCGATCGGCGACGACCCGCGCGACGGCGGCCTCGTCCACCGCCTCGACATCGGCACCTCCGGCGTGCTGATCGCCGCGCGCACGCCCGATGCCTACCGCCGCCTCCGCGACGCCTTCGGCACCGGTCAGGTCGAGAAGCACTACCTCGCGCTCGTCGACGGCCGCCCGGTCTCGCGCGAATCCGATGCGCCGCTCGTCCAGCGCGGCAACCACGTCGCCGTCGATCACACCGACGGCCTCGCCGCCTACACGCAGTTCATCGTCGAGCGCGCCTCGGCATCGCACGCCCTCGTTCGCTGCATCGCGCGCACGGGCCGGATGCATCAGGTTCGCGCGCACCTCGCGCACGTCGGCGCGCCGATCACGGGTGACGCGCTCTACGGCGGCGCCGCCCTGCCGGGCCATGCGGGCTTCTACCTGCACGCGTCGCGCGTCGTGCTTCCCGACGCGACGATCGATGCCGCGCTCGAGGCGCCGCTGCCGGAGCGCTTCACGGCCGCGCTCGCGGCAGTCGGCCTCTAGCGACTACTTCTTCGACTTGCGGCCGCCCTTGCGACCGCCCTTGCGGCTCGCCGACTTGCCCGCGTTCGAGATCTTCGCGGCGCGGGTCTTCGACATGCCCTTGCGCTTGAGCGCCTTGTACTGCTTCTTGTTCTTGATCGAGTTTCCAGCCATCGGAATTCTCCTTCCTTGCGGCTGAATTTTGCAATGCACGTGCCTCGCGGCTACTTCAGCAGCCGTCGCACGTCCGCCTCGATCGCGTCGAAATCGCCCGCCCCGACATACAGCGCACGCACGACGCCCGCCTTGTCGATCATCACGAGCGTCGGCAGCCCCGTCACGAGGTAGTGCCCGGTGATCACGTCATCGGCATCGCGCGCGATCGTGTAGTCGACGCCGTGCGCCTTGACGTACGCGGTGATGTCGCCCGCGTCCTCGTCCGAGATCCCGACGACGCGCAGGTCCGGATACTTGTGCGCGAGCGCGACGAGGTGGGGCATCGCATACCCGCACGGCCCGCACCAGGTCGCCCAGAAGTCGACGATCGCGACGTGCCCGCGCAGATCCGCGAGCCCCGCCACCGGCGGCCCCGCGACCGTGGTCAGCGTGAAATCGGGCGCGGGCTTATCGACCAGCCGCTGCTGCAGGAGCTGGAAGCTCGGCCGCTCCTCGAGCTTGATGTCGAGCGGCAGCTCGCGTCCCTTGCGCGACACGACGACGTGCGACGTCGTCCCCGGCGGCCGCGTGCGCACCTGCGCGATGACCTCCGCCGCCTTCGCGGTCGGCGCCCCGTCGATCGACGTCACGACATCGCCCGCCGCGATGCCTGCGCGCTCGGCCGGCCCGCCGCTGACGACGGACTGCACGCGCGTCGTGCCGGCATGACCGTCGAACATGACGCCGAGCCAGGCGAGCTTGTCGCCCGCAGGCGCCACGTCGCTGCCCGCCGGCCTGTCGTTCGCAGGCTGGGGAGCAGGCGCGGGAGCCACCACCGGCGGAAGCGCCGGTTTCGGCGAGGGCGCGTGCGACGCACACGCGGCAAGGAACACGAGGCGCTTCACGACGGGCGCGCGAGGTCACACGCCTCGAGCAGGCACAGCATGCGCGCGACCTTCAGCTGCTCCTCGCGCTCTTCGCGGCTGTCGATGATCTTGGTGACCGTGCGCGTGCCGTCGAGCGTCTCGAACAGCTCGACCAGGCCTTTCACCTCGAAGCGCTCCGGGCCGACCCGGCGCGTGCGCGACGCGCGCAGCTTGGAGCTGCCGTGCTTCGCGAGCCAGGCATCGGTGACGTCGTCGGAGAGCGCCATCGCGCCGGCGCCGAGGATCTCGAACGCGTTGAAGTCGAGCGGGAATGCTTCGCGCGGGTTCTCGCGGCCCGCGTACCAGGCGAAGCCGCCCTTGTTCCAGGTGCAGACGTCGATGATCTTGGTGCGGACCTGGCGCGTGAGGTGGCGGAAGACCTCGAGCGGCTTGAGCAGGCCGAGGCCAACGAGCGTGTCGCCGAGCTTGCCGCCGTAGTGCGGCATCATCGCGAGCGCCATCGCGAGCTCGCCGTCGGAGAGCACGCCTTTGGTCACGAGGTAGTTGCCGAACAGCTCGGATGCGACGTTGGACGAGACGTACTCGGGCTGGCCGTCGCGAACGTAGATTTCTTTCTTGATGCCGCCGACCGCGACGACGAGCAGGCCGGTCGCGCGCGCCGTCATCAGCCGGAACAGCACGCGCATCGGCGAGGTGACCGAGAAGTCGCCGGCGTCGTCGGGCGGCTCGGCGATGTCGCTCAGCGCGGGCGGCGTCGGCGGCTTCTTGCGCGCGAGCTCGTCGGCGGATGGCGTCATCGGCGGGAACGAGCGCTCGATGCCCGGGTCGACGGTGAGGTCGTCGAAGTTGCGCGTGACCGAGTCTTCCTCGCGCTGGAACGACTTCGGTTTCTTGTCCTGCTCGGGCTGGACGATCGCCTCGACCGCGGCCGAGATCGTGTCCGCGATCGGGATCTCGACGACCGCATCCGACGGCGTGCCGCTCGGCGTGCGCGCGGGCTTCTGCGGCGTCTTCGTGCGCGCGACGGCGGGCTTCTGCGGCGTCGGCACGCGCGCGATCACCGGCTTCTGCGGCGTCTGCGTGCGCGCGACGACCGGTTGCTGCGGGGTCGGCGTGCGGCCCGGGCGCGCCTGCACGGTCTCGGCGCGCTTCGTCGAGCCCGAGGCGGCCATCCCGTCGGACGAGATCGGTCGGGCGGGCGGATCCGGCTGGGCGTCCTCGTAGTTGATCGAGATCACCGGCGCGGAGATCTCGTCGCCGCCCTCGATCTGGATCTGCGGGATGCCCATCGAGTCCGACGGCGCACGGCCGTGCGCGATCTCGTCGAGCCCCGGGAGCGCGGGCGCCTCCGACGCCGGTCGGTTGCGGCGCGCGTTGACCGACTCGCGCAGCTCGTTGACGACCTCGGCGACGTGCTTGTTCGTGATCCGGTGGCGATGCTCGAACAGCCACTCGGCGAGCGCGTCGCGGAACGCGGCCGCCGATGCCCAGCGCTCCTCGAGCGGCTTCTTGAGCGCCTTGCGCACGATCGTCTGCAGGCCGGGCTCGATGTCGAAGCCGTACTTGTCGAAGCGGCCCAGCTTGGCGTCGCGCACCATCAGCAGCACGTCGAGCTCGTTCGGCGCCGCGAACAGCCGGCGACCGGTCAGCAGCTCGGCGAGCACGACGCCGACCGAGAACACGTCGCTGCGGCCGTCGAGCGGCAGCTCGATCACCTGCTCCGGGGACATGTAGCCGTACTTGCCCTTGAGCGTGCCGCTCTTCGACTTGTGCGCGCGATCCGGATCCTTCGCGCGGGCGATGCCGAAGTCGACGAGCTTGACGTCACCGCGCACGCTGCACAGAACGTTCGACGGCGAGATATCGCGATGGACGATGCCGAGCGGCTGGCCGGTGTCGTCCTTGAGGTTGTGCGCGTAGTCGAGCGCGTCGAGCACCTCGTGCGCGATCCACGCCGCGAGCTGCGGATCGACCCGGCGGCGGCGTGCCGCGAACTCGCGGAGCAGCGCGAGCACGTCGATGCCATCGACGTACTCCATCGCGATGTAGAGCGCGCCATCGACCTTCCCGAGCTCGAACGTTTGCGCGATCTTGGGATGGACGAGGCGGGCCGTCAGCTTGGCCTCGTCGATGAACATCGCGGTGTAGGTCTCGTCCCCGATCAGCTGCGGGAGCAGCCGCTTGATCACGACCTTCTTCTGAAAGCCGTGCTCGCCGGGGGACGTCGCGACGAACAGCTCCGCCATCCCACCGACGGCAAGGCGTTCGATCAGCGAATACCGGCCGAAGCCGATCGGGAAGTCTCCCACCGGAACACCAATGTATCACGGGCAGTTGGCCGTCGCCTGTTACGTCCGGCGCATCAATAAGTGGCCGGCCCGCTCGAGCGCATGCGCGATGGCACTGTCGATCCGATCGAAGTGCTGGAACGAGATCTGGCTCTGCTGCGACAGCGCCGCGATCTGCTCGCGCAGCGGCCTCCGGGCGCTCGCCAAGAGCACTTGCAGCGCCGACCCCTCCGCCTGCTCCAGGAAGCCAGGGTAGGCGCGCTCCAAGTTCTTCTCACCCACCGCGGTGAGGCCCGCGCAGTCGATCACGAGGCACGGCGCGCCGGTGCCGACCGCGAGCATCCACGCGCGCGCGAGCAGGCTATCGAGCACGCCGCTCGACGGCCCACCGACGAGCAGGACCGCGGGGACCTTCGGCAGCAACTCGACGACCGGCGTGCCGTTCTCGAGCTGATCGCTGTTCTGCTCGCGCAGCGACTGCATGCCCGACGCCGAGAAGCTGTCGAGCGCGACGACGGTCAGCCACTCGAACAGCTGCGTCATCGCCTTGCCCGCGTCGGCCGACACCATGCCCGCGACGACATCGCGCAGCTCGAGCAGCAGCGCGGCGACGTCGTAGCCGGTCGCGCCTTCCGACGCGAAGTGCGAGCCGAGGAATGCCGACGAGCGCTCGAGCTCGCGGGTCGACGGGCGACCGGGCGTCAGCCCTTCGATGCCGCCATGGGCCGCCTCGGTCAGCGACTCGACGAGGCTCGCGACCTGCGCGGTGTGCGTGGCCGCCTTCGTCGCGCGGCGAAACCGCAGCGGTGACCGCTCGAAGCGAACGATCCAGCTCGCAAGGATTTCGCTCGCGTGGTCGCGCAAGGTCGCGGCGAGCTGGCTCCCTTCGCTCACCGGATCAGCGTAGCAAGCCAGTCCTGCCGTCGCCATGTTAGGATGCGACCGGGTGCGAATTTGAAGCTGCTATCGGTAGCCAGGTCCGATGTCGGCCGGAAGCGCCAGATCAACGAGGACGCGTTCTTCCGCGATGATGCGCGCGGTTTCTATGTCGTCGCCGATGGTGTAGGTGGTCACAACAAGGGTGAGATCGCGAGCCGCGAGGCCGTCGATTCGCTGAAGTCGTGGGTCTATGGCGCAGCGCGCGAGATCGATCGGCTCGTCGAACGGCTGACCTTCGGCGACGGGGAAGCGGTGTGGGAGATCCGGCGCCTGCTCGAGAGCGGCGTCAAGAACGCCTGCTACATGGTCTACGGGATGGCGGAGCTCGACCCCGAGAAGAAGGGCATGTCGACCACGCTGTCCGCGCTGATGCTCCGCGGCAACCTCGCGTTCGCGGCGCATGTCGGCGATTCGCGCGTCTATCGCGTGCGCGGCGACACCGTGCTGCAGATGACCGAGGACCACACGCTGATCAACTACAAGGTCAAGCACGGCATGATGACGAAGGCCGAGGCCGAGAAGGCGAGCGGCAAGAACGTGATCACGCGCGCGGTCGGCCACAAGGACTACGTGCAGGTCGACACCGCCGACCTCGACATCACGGCCGGCGATCGCTTCCTGCTGTGCAGCGACGGGCTGCATGGGTATTTCACCGATGATCGGGAAGTCGCCGAGCTGTGCGCCGAAGGCGACCTCGACGAGTGCGCCGAATCAGCGATCGCCCTAGCGAATCAGCGCGGAGGCAAGGACAACATCACGGCCGTCGTGGTGGAAGTCCTGCCGTGACCTGCTATCCCGCATCGGGGGCATGAGCCGACGCATCATCGTTGCGGTGATCGCGGTCGCGGTAGCGATCGCATTCTGGGTTGTCGCCGGCACGCACGGCGGCGCTCGCTCGCATCACGACGCGCCCGAGGTGGCCGTCGCGACCACACCCGCCGCGGCCGGTTTGTCGAGCGCGCCCACGGTGGTGCAGCGCGCGGCATCGCGGCCGGGCAGCGTTCAGATCGCGGGCACCGTGATCGATCGCGCCGATGGCACGCCGGTACCCGGCGTCGAGGTCGTCGTCAAGAGCGCGCTCGGCGAGGCGAGCGTCGCGGCCGCTGCCGACGGCACGTTCGCGATGGATGTGTCGCCCGGCGCGTATCGCCTGTTCGTGCGCGGCGACGACGTGATGACGGTCGGCATCGCCGATCCACCGCGCATCGATGCCGGTCCTCGCGTCGATGTCGCCGGCATGCCCGACGACACGCTGATGCCACTCGTCGTCGCGGATCGCAGCGTCACGGTCGAGCTGCCGGTCGTCAAGGCCGGGACGATCACCGGCAGCGTCGTCGACGAAGCGGGCCATCTCGTGCCGCACGCGGTCGTGCGCGCGCGCTCGGGCTTCTCGCGGCCCGCGCTCGGTACCGACATCGCGGAGACCGACGAGCACGGCGTGTTCACGCTGCACGTGCCGACCGGCGGCTACGTGCTCGATGCGGCGCACGCCGCGTACGCGGGCACCACCGATCAGATCCAGGTCGCGGTCGCGGTCGGCAAACCCGCGAGCACGACGCTCCATCTCGTGCGCGGCTGCGTGATCGAAGGCAAGGTCGTGTCCGACGACGGCTCGCCCGCGAACGACGGCGCGCTCGAGATCCGCAACTCGCGCGGCCAGTTCGGTCCCGGCGGTGTCGTCGATGCCGACGGCACGTTCCGGTTCACGCGCACCGAGCCCGGCGAGGTCACGCTGCGCGCGTGGCCGTGGAAGTCGATGCCGACGGCGGCGAAGACGTTCGCGTGCACGAACGGCATGCACGTCGCGAACGTCGTCTTCAAAATCCCCGGCGGCACGCCGAGCCTCACCGGCGCGGTCGTCGACGCGAGCGGAGCCCCGGTGCCGTTCGCGTATCTCGATCTGACGCCGCTCGACGATCAGGGCCCCGGCCTGCAAGAGCGCGCGGACGCGGCCGGAAAGTTCACCGTCTTCGACGCGGCGCCGGGCCGCTACAAGCTCGTCGCGACGGCCGCGGGCGCCGGCATCACGAGCGACGTCGTGATCGCGCCGAAGGCCGATCTCCGCGTGCAGCTCGCCGGCACCGGCCGCATCGAAGGCACCGCAACCGACCTCGCGAACGGCAGCTTCGAGGTCGCGTTCGAGTCGTGCAAGCTCGGCAACGATCTCGAGGTGCCTGTCGCGCACGAGCCGCGCCTCGTCGTCGTGCACGGCGGCCGGTTCACGATCGACAACGTTCCCGCGTGCCCGCTCACGCTCGCGCTGTCGTGGCGCGGTGTCAGCGAGCACAAGAAGGTCAACGTCGATCTCGACAAGCCGGCCGCGCTCGAGCTCGACGTCGGTACGCCGAAGTCGAAGGTCGTGATGGGCACGGTGCGCGACGACGCCGGCCGCCCGCTCGCCGGCGCGAACATCACGTCGCGGCTGGCGACGGTGCAGAGCGACAAGACCGGCCGCTACGCGATCGAGACGACGTCGGGCGCCGAGCTCGTCGCGAGCAACGGCGACGCCACCGCAACGGCGAGCGCGAGCCACGCGAACGTCACGAACGAGCTCGTCGACCTCGTGGTGCGCTAGTAGTACGAGAGACCCAGCGCGATCCCGCCGAGCGACACGTAGCCGCCCTTCGCGAATGTGCCGCTGTAGAAGCCCTCGATGCCGAGCACCGCGTAGTGCCAGCGCACGAGGTCGATGCCCGCGCCGCCGAGGCCGCTGAGCCCTGCGCCGGTCCGGCGACCCATGTCGTCCTCGGTCGTGTGCACGCCGAAGCCGCCGGCGCCGCGCAGCCACACGCTCGGCGCGATGTAGACCTGGCCGCCGACGAGGATGTTGCCTTCGCCGTCGAGGTGCGTGCCGCCGGTGACCGTCTTGTGCGCGTAGGTCCCGCCGACGAGCTCGACGGTGACGACGGTCGATGCATTCGCGACGTGCCCGAGCCGCAGATCGAGCGTGCCGACGTTCGCCGTCTTGCCCTGCGAGATGATCATGCCGCCGCCGATCGCGGCCGCCATCGTCACGCCGACGCGCGGTGCCTTCGTCTCGAGGTTCGCGTCGCTCGCCTGCTCCGCCGCGTTCGGATCGACCGCATCGTCCGCCGATGCGACGCCCCCGAGCAGCACGAGCGCGAGCGCCAGCTTCACGACTTCGGCTTCTCCACGCGGAGCTGGACGAGCTGGTGGCTCTGCAGGTGCGGCTGGTTCGGGATCAGCAGCCGATCGACGACCTCGCCGCCGACGAGGTGCTTGTCGACGATCTCGACGACGTCATCGACCGTGACGCCGCCGTACCAGACCTGCTCGGGATAGACGACGACGGTCACGCCGCGCTCGCACTGGTCGAGGCACCCGGCGTTATTCGCACGCACGAGCTTGCTGATGCCGCGGGCCTTGAGCTCGGCCTTCATCTTGTCGCGGACCTCGACGCCGCCCTTTGCCTTGCAGCTGCCCCGCGGATCGTCGGCCGGGCGCTCGTTCGTGCAGACAAAGACGTGGCGCTGGAAGCTCGGCATCGTCGAGAGCAAGGCTAGCACGCCTACTCGAGGGCCCTCGGATGGGGGAATCGCTCGATGATCGCGGCCGAGCCGCGCCGCGGGCGAGGCGCGACGAGGGAGCGTACCTGTAGGTACGCGACCGAGGAGCAACGACGCCCCCGGCGATGGATCGGCCGCGAGGGCGAGCGAGGCTCCCATCCGGGGGCCCGAACTACCCGGGTGGGTTGCTATCATCGAGGCGATGATCGGGACGGTGCTCGGCAGCTACCGCATCACCGGCGAGCTGTCGGCGGGCGGCATGGGCCAGGTCTACAAGGCCGATCATCAGGTGCTCCCGCGCCACGCCGCCGTGAAGCTGTTGCGGCCCGAGCTGACCGAGAACACCGAGATCGTGCAGCGCTTCTTCAACGAGGCGAAGGCGGCTACCGCGATCCGACACCCCGGCATCATCGAGGTGTTCGACTTCGGCTACACCGATTCGGGCCGCGCGTACCTCGTGATGGAGTTTCTCGAGGGCGAGCCGCTCGCGCGCCGCATCGACCGCGGGCCGCTCGCGGAGGGCGACGCCGTGCAGATCGCCCGCGGAATCGCGAGCGCGCTCGTCGCGGCGCACGGCAAGGGCATCGTTCATCGCGATCTCAAGCCCGACAACATCTTCCTCGTCCCCGATCCCGACGTGCCGCTGCGCGAGCGCCCGAAGGTCCTCGACTTCGGCATCGCGAAGCTCGGCGATCACATGCCGAAGGACCTGCGCCACACCGTCACCGGCGCGCTGATCGGCACGCCGCTGTACATGGCTCCCGAGCAGGCGCGCGCGGCGGCCGCGATCGACGGTCGCGCCGACCTCTACTCGCTCGGCTGCATCCTCTACGAGATGCTCGTCGGCAAGCCGCCGTTCCAGGCCGAGGGCGCGGGCGAGCTGATCGCGAAGCACATGTTCGAGGAGCCGGTCGCGCCGAGCGCGCGCGGCATCAAGGTCGCGCCGGCGCTCGAGGCGCTGACGATGCGGCTGCTCGCGAAGGAGCCCGGCGATCGCTACGCGGATGCCGATGCGGTCGTCGGTGCGCTCGACCGCGTGATCGGAGCGCCCGCCGCACGCGACGCACGCGACGCCGAGCCCGCCGAGACGATGATCGTGACCGCGCAGGCGCCGAGCCGGTTGCCGCTGATCGCCGGCGCGGTGACCGCGGTACTTGCCGGCGCCGCCGCCGTGCTGCTGCTGCGTGGCGCACATCACGATGCCCCGGCGAAACCCGCAGTGCCGCCGGTGCAGCAGGTCGAAACGGCGCCGCCGGCCCATGTCGATCCGGCGCCCGTTCATGAGAACGTCGAGCCGACGGTGCAGCAGCTCGACGTTCCGAAGGAGCCGCCGAAGCCGGTCAAGAAACCGAAGCACCTGACGACCGATAACGGATCTCCGATCGAAGACCATCTGTGAAGCGTTCTCTCCTGCTCGCCGCGGTCGTCATCGCCCATGGGGCGGTCGCGCACGCGCAGCCGGTGACGACGCCCGACACCGCGCCGCTCGCCGACATCCAGGACGAGAAGCAGCTCGCGCAAACTCTCGCCGCGCTGACGCAGGATCCCGCGATCAAGGTCGACGATCCGAAGACCCGCGCGCTCGCGCAGGCGCTGATGACCGAGGGCGTGCGCCAGCTCAAGGCGAAGGCGTACGACCAAGCGCTCGCGAATTTCCTCGAGGCGTACAACAAGTTTCCGTCCCCGAAGATCTTGCTGAACATCGCATCGACGCTGCGGGACATGGGCCGCGTCGCCGACGCCGCGAACACGTACCAGCGCTACCTGACCGATCCCGCGACCGGGCCCGAGCGCATGGCCGAGGTGAAGGAGCTGCTGGTCAAGCTCGACGACCAGCTGACGATCCTGACCGTGCGCGTGAATCCGAAGGGCACCGACGTCTCGATCGACGGCGGACCGTTCATCACGATCGGCAGCACGCTGCTGACGCGCGTCCGCTCCGGCATTCATCTCGTGCGCGCGCGCCATGGCGATGCGACCAGCGAGCTGACGATCAACGGCTTCGAGGGCGAGCAGAAGGATGTCGCGGTCGAGGTCGCCGAGGCGCCCAAGCCTGTCGATACGTCCAAGCCTGTCGATACGCCCAAGCCCGTCGACACGCCCAAGCCCGTCGAGCCGCCGAAGCCGATGCTGATCGAGACCGATCCGGGCAAGGTGCCGGAGAACGTCGACGGCTGGCTGATCACCGGCACGAAGTACGGCACCGACAATCCGCGCACCAGCGAGCGTCACGTGCGCAGCGGCTACTCGGGCCCCGAGGTCGTCGCGATCGTCCCGCATTACGAGGAGACCGATACCGGTGTCGTCGTCGTCGAGCCGCCGGCCGAGCAGCAGATCAGCTCCGGCGTCGTCGGCATCCTGCGCATCGACGGCAAGGGGCGCGGCGCGGCCGGTGGCCTCGGCTTCGCGTGGGCGCAGTCCGATCACGTCGAATTCGAGCTCGCGGGGCTGCGCTCCGACAGCTGGGGCGTCTACGCGGGCTTCCGCTGGCGCTTCATGGCCGGCTGGTTCCGGCCGTACGCGGGCGCGGGCTTCCCGCTGTTCTTCTTCAAGGACGACAACATGACCGATCGCGTGGCGGTCGGCGTGCGCGGCGCGGGCGGGCTCGAGCTGATGATCAACGGGCACCTCAGCGTGCAGGGCGATCTCGGCTACGAGCACTTCTTCAACGTCGACGGCATCTACCTCCACAACAAGACGATCGACACCGACGTGATCGTGCCGACCGTCGGAGTGATCGGCCGGCTATGAGGCGCGTCGTCGCGGCCGCGGCCGTGCTCGGAGCCGCCGTGATCGCGGCGGCGGCGGTCGGCAACGGCAAGGTCGTCGCGACGACGCCGGTGCTCGTCGTCAGCGGCTCGCAAGGCACCGACACGCTGCAGAACACGACGAGCTCGTCGATCACGACGGCCGTCACGCAGGATCCGTCGTGTGCGCCGGGGGCGACGTTCCAGATCGCGGGCGGCATGAATCCGTTCACGATCGGCGCGAGCGGCACGAAGCAGCTCACCGTCGGCTGCCCGAGTGGCACGCCCGGCCTCGCGCGCTGCCTCTATCACGCGATCGACAGCACGAACGGCGCCGCGCTCTCCGACTTCTTGCAGGTGTGCGTCGCCGGCACGTCGTCGACGCTGCAACCGAGCGCACCGACGCTCGACTTCGGCTCGGCCGTTGCCGTCGGCGCGACCGCGACGCTGCCGCTCGTCCTCCACAACGCGGGCGCCGGCACGGTCGAGCGCGTGTTCCTGCAGACGACCGACCCGAGCGGCGACTTCGGCTTCGCGCTGCCGTGCAATCTCGTCGGTGCGTCGTTCTGCGACGCGTCGATCGCGCCCCTCGCGACCGGCAGCGACACGACGATCCAGGTCACGTGCACGCCGCAATCACCGGGCATGCACACCGCGAATCTGGTGATCGCGAGTGACAGCTCGCAGCTGCTCTCGCAGGCCGTGCAGCTGCGCTGCGGCGCCCTCGCGGCGACCGGCCCCGTGCTCGCGGTCGAGCCGGCGAGCATCGTCGTCGCGTCGTCCGTCGAGGTCGGCAGCGGCGCCGCGACCGCGACGCTGCACCTGTCGAATGCGGGGACCGGCACGCTGCTCGTCACCGACGTGCGCGCGGTCGATGTCGATACGGGCGCCGCGATCGACTGGAGCTACGTCGCGCACGGTCACTGCACCGGTCAGATTCCGCCGACGTGCCAGCTCGATGCGGGCGATCAGGTCGATCTCGACGTCACGTTCAACCCGAGCCAGATCGCGGCGCGTCACGCGTCGCTGCTCGTCACGTACAAGGACACGCAGCAGCGCTCGCGCGCGATCCCGCTCGAAGGCGCGGGCAGCGGCGCCACGCTCGCGCTCGCCGGAAGCGCGGCCGCCACGCTCGACTTCGGCGTCGTGCCGACGAACCACACCTCCGCGCTCGACGTGTACGTCGTCAATCACGGCACGCGCGACACGACCGCGATGCTGTCGGCGATGCCCGCCGGGCCGCCGTTCGCGCTGATGCCCGCGACGTCGGCGACCGTGCCGCCGGTCGGCTCGACGAAGATCACCGCGACGTGCTCGCCGATCGCGGCCGGCACGTTCCAGACGACGTTCACGTTCGACGCGCCCGATGCGTTCGCGAGCGCGCCGATCGTGCTTGCCGCAACGTGCGAGGGCTCGACGCAGCCGCTGTTCGCGATGCCGACCGCACTGTCGTTCGGCGAGGTGCGCACGACCGCCGGATCGGTGACGAAGACCGTGATGCTGCAATCGGCGACCGGCGCGCCGCTGACGCTGACGGGGCAGCCGACGCTCGAGACGACGAACTCGAGCATCACGCTCGGCCCGCTGAGCAGCACGATGACGCCCGCGACGTTCGACGTGACGATCGACTCGAGCATCGAAGGCGACCTGACGAACCGGATCTCGATCGGCACGTCCGATCAGACGATCAAGATCCCGCTGACCGGCCGCATCGTGAAGCCGGCGTACGCGGTCGACTCCACGCTCGACATCGGCACGTTCTGCATCAACCAGCCGACGACGCAGTCGAACGTCGCGCTGCAATCGACCGGCACCGCAACGATCCGGCTCCAGCATCCGCAGCTGCAGGCGAACGGCTCTCCGTTCGATCTGTCGCCGACGACCCCGCTGCTCTACCCCGCCGACCTCTCGCCCGGGCAGTCGGCCGTCGTCGCGCTCACGCCGCACCCGCAGCAGCAGCGAATGACGGTCTCCGACACGCTGACGTGGACGACCGACGTCGAGGGCGCACCGACCGCGATGACGCAGATCACGGCGCACTTCATCGATAGCGGCGGTGCGATCGCTCCGCCCGCGCTCGACTTCGGCAAGGTCGTCGTCCACATCTCCGAGGACAACGGCCAGCGCGTCGTGATCCAGAACTGCAACGCGAACGCGCTGATGCTCGACGCGCCGACGATCAAGGCACCGTTCTCGATCGACAGCCCGACGATCCCGGCACAGCTCAACCCCAACGAGACCGCGACGTTCTCGATCGGCTTCCATCCGACGCGCCTCGGCACGTTCACGGGGACGCTGCTGATCTCGTCGCCGCAGCTAACGTCGCCTCTCAGCGTCTCGCTCTCGGGTGAAGCCGTAGCCGGCAACCCGACGCCCGACGCGGGCTCCGCGATGCCCCCCGGGCCCGGCGAGTCCGGCTGCTGCGAGACGTCGCATGTGGGTGGCACACCGCTGCTCGTGATCCTCGTCGCCTTCGTGCTGCGGCGGCGCCGCGTGCGCTACGCTGGAGGCGAATGAGGCGCGCGCTCGCGACGGCGATCGTCACGACGGTCGCGATCGGCACCGCGTACGGCAACCTCGTCGTCACGCCGAGCCCGACCGCGCAGTCGAGCCTCGTGCCGGTCGGGGTTCCCGCCGACGTCGTGTTCTCGGTCCGCAACACCGGCGCCGCAAACGTGACGATCACGGGCTTCCAGCCGATGTTCCCGGCGGCGGGCGACATGAGCGGCTGCCCGATGTTCACGATCACGCCGGCGACGCCGATCACGCTGACGCCGAACCAGCAGCAGCAGTTCAAGGTCGACGTGTCGATGCTCGCCGCGCCCGGCGACTATCATTGCTCGTACACGATCGCGACGAGCCCGCCGAGCGTGATGCCGCCGATCCAG
>JAFAOG010000323.1 GCA_019237945.1 Deltaproteobacteria bacterium
TCAACTTCTCCGAGGACGAGGCCGAGGGCAAAGAGAACGGCGACTCGGACGACGACGCGAAGAAGAAGTAACGCGCCGCCGCCGCCGCCGCCGGAGCCGCAGCGGCAACCGCAGCCGCAACCGCAGCCGTAACCGCAAGCCGCAAGCCGCAGCCGCAACAGCAACCGCAGCCGCCGCCGCAGCCGCAGCCGCAGCCGCAGCCGCAACGGGAACCGCAGCCGCAACGGCAACCGAAACGGCAACCGCAACCGAAACCGCAGCCGCAGCCGCAGCCGCAGCCGCAACGGCAACCGCAAGCCGCAGCCGCAACGGCAACCGCAGCCGCAACCGAAACCGCAGCCGCAGCCGCAGCCGCAACTGCAGCCGCAGCCGCAGCCGCAATCGTAGCCGTACCGGAGACGGCGCACCGATAACACGTTCCCCGCCTTCGGCGGGGCCCTTCGCGACGGGCGGCGCGGGCGCGCGCCCTGCTCGGCGCTGCGCATCGCCCCGCGCCAGCTCGCGCGGTCCTTTTTACGTGATCAGCGCGCGGTTCACATGCGCTCGCTGTCACGGCGCGTGCGCGCGCCTTCGCGACGGGCGAACGCGCCCGAGCTCGCCCGCCGCTCCGGGAAGGCCCCAAGGGGCTCCCCTAGATTGCGAACACCCCTGCTCGTCCCGAGCGCGAGAGCGAGCGCGAAACGAACACCTGCTCGTCGCGAAGCGCGCGCCGAGCGCGAAGACAACCACCGCACGCGTTCGGAAAGACATCACCATGTTCATTGCCCACGATGTTTCTCTCGAGCTGATTCGCCAGCTGCGCACGCTGCTGCCGGCGATCCAGCGCTTCGATCGCGACCTCGCGACGCAGCTGCGTACTGCGGCGACGAGTGTCACGCTCAATCTCAGCGAAGGGCAGCGCTCGGGTGGCGGCAACCAGCGCCGTCATTACGAGATCGCGCACGGCAGTGCGAACGAAGTGAAGGGCGCGCTCGCCGTCGCCGAGGCGTGGGGCTGGATCGAAGACTGCGCGCAGGCGCGCGCGATCCTCGATCGGCTGCTCGCGCTGCTCTGGCGGCTCACGCATCCGCGCCCCGTATCGCGCGGCGCGTGATCGGTGGTCTCCCACGTGGGGGACTGGCCTGACCAATTGTCCACGTGGACACTCGTCCGATCGACGGACGCGTACGTGCCGTTGCGCGTTGCGGTTGCCGCTGCGGTTTCGGTTTCGGTTTCGGTTTCGGTTTCGGCTGCGGCTGCGGTTTCGGTTGCCGCTGCGGTTTCGGTTGCCGCTGCGGTTTCGGTTTCGGCTGCGGCTGCGGTTGCGGTTTCGGTCAGCGCACGTCGAGCGGCAGCTCGAACGCGCTGTCCACCGACGGCGGGAACACGCGCACGACGTAGTGGCCGGGCGACGGGAACGTGTAGCTGAACGTGTAGTGGCCGGCGTGATCGCCGTGCGGCTTGGCGGAGAGGCCCTTGGCGCCTGTCGCGTCCGCGACGGTGACGACGACCTCGCTCGCGGTGACCGGTTGGCCGAGCTTGTTCTTGATCTCGATGTGCGGGCGGACCTCGTGGCCGTGCTCGATCGGATCGGGGACGAGGGCGCGCATGAGGAGCTCGCCGTCGTCGAGCGTGACCTCGCGGCGGTTCGCGCCGTGCGGATCGACCGGGCCGTCGGGCGTGTCGGCGGGCTCGCCGCCCGGGTTGCTGAGGTGCATGACGCCGAAGCCGGCGGCGGCGAGGGCGACGATGGCGGCGGCGATGCCGACTCCCCAGCGGCGGCGATGGCGCGTGCGCGGTGGTTCGGTGCCCGGGGGTAGCTCCGGGCGTGTGAGCTTGGCGGAGGCGCGGAGCGTCTTGCGCGATCTTGCGGCGGGCGGGGATTTGTCGGTCAGGGCTTCGTCGATGAGGGCGACGAGGGCGTCGGCACTCGCGGGGCGCTCGTCGGGTTTCTTGGCGAGCAGCTGCTTGCAGAGGCGATCGATCGACTCGGGGACGTCGGCGTTCTTTTCGCTCGGCGCGGGGGCGGGGCGGCCGAGGTGTGCGAGCAGGACCTCGAAGCCCGAGCCGTCGAAGGGCGGGTCGCCGGTGACGAGCTCGTAGAGGATGCAGCCGAGGGCGTAGAGGTCGGCGCGCGCGTCGACGTGCTCGCCGTGCGCTTGCTCGGGAGACATGTAGTGCGGCGTGCCGATGAGGCCGCCGCTGGTGAGGCGGGTCGCGTCGGCGTTGCCCGGGCGGCAGACGGCGATGCCGAAGTCGACGAGCGTGATGCGATCGTCGCCGTTTCGATCGCGGCGCCAGATGATGTTGGACGGCTTGAGGTCGCGGTGCACGACCTCGGCGGCGTGGGTTTCGGAGAGCGCGCTCGCGATCGCGCGGATGATGCGGAGGGCGCGGCGGGCGGGGAGTGGCCCGTCGGTGAGGATCTTGTCGAGCGGCTCGCCGTCGACGAGCTGCATCGCGAGGTAGGGGCGGCCGTCGGGGAGCTCGCCGACCGCGTAGATCTGGACGACGCCCGGGTGCTGGACGCGCGCGGCACTGCGCGCCTCGCGGGCGAAGCGCTTGGCCATGACCGGGTCGGCGGCGATCTCGTAGGTGGGGACTTTGACCGCGACCGGGCGATCGAGACCGACCTGCGTGCCGCGATAGACGGTGCCGAAGGCGCCCGAGCCGAGCACGCTCTCGAGCGCGAACTGGTGATCGATCGTGGTGCCGACGAGCGAGGCGGCGGGCGAGGCGGAGGTGCGCTTCACGCGCGGCTGCGTCTCGAGCACGAGCGAGCCGCCGCACTCGGGGCAGAACCGCCCCGACTCGTCGGTCTTCAGCTGGCACTTCGAGCAGACGCGCACGTAGGTTTGACCGTAGCAGCCCCGACGATGTTCACGCACGTGAAGTGCGGAATCCGCCGAGGAGGATTCGCGCGGTAAGCTGCACCATGCGGTTTTCCCTGGTGCTCGTCGCGGCGCTCGCGTCGCCGGCGGCCGCGGGCGGGCTGACGCTGCCCGTGCAAGGCGTGCGCAGCCTCGAGCGCGCGGGTGCATTCGTCGCCGGCGCGGACGATGCGGATGCGCTGTGGCTCGACCCCGCGGGGCTCGCGCATGCGGTCGGGCAGGGGCACCAGCTTCTGCTGTTCGACGTCGCGTACGTGTATCAGCCGGTGACGTACACGGCCGCGCCGGGCAACGCGCAGGGCAACCAGCAGCCGGGCTCGCCCGCGCCGCAGCTCGCCGCTGCGTATGGCGTGAGCGATCGACTCGTGATCGGTGCGGGGTTGGCAACGCCGTACGTCACGCTCGCGCGCTACGACGCGGCAGGTCCGGCGCGCTACGCGTCGACGTCGACGGCGGGCTCGACGTTCGTGCGGCTCGCCATCGGCGCCGCGTATGCGGTGTCGCCGTCGCTGCGCGTCGGCGCGACGCTCCAGGACCACGTGACGTTTCTCAAGCACGAGCTCGTCGCGTCGGCGTGTCCGCCGCAGATGACGTGCGATCGCTCGTACGATCTGCCGATGGCGATCGACGAGACGGACTACCTGTCGCCGTCGGGCTCGCTCGGCGTGCAGCTCGATGCATCGCCCGCGTTCACGATCGGCGCGCTCGTCCAGGCGCCGGTTCGCGTGTCGGCGGCGGGGAAGGTGACGGTGACGCCGCCGCCGGCGATCGCGAATGCGATGGTCACCGGCAACGGCGTGCGCGAGTCGTTCTGGCTGCCGCCGGTCGTGCGCGCGGGTGTCGAGTGGCACACGCCGGCGCTGCGTGTCGAGGCGGCGCTCGACGTCGAGCTGTGGTCGCTGCACGACGCGATCGACATCGAGCCGGATCACGTCTCGCTCGGCGCGACGCCGCTGCGCGCGGTGACGATCCCGCGCAACTTCCGGACGTCGCTGTCGCCGGCCCTCGGCGTCGAGTGGCACACCGGTCCGATGCAGATCGGCGGCGGCGTCGCGTACGAGACGAGCGCCGTCGCGCCGTCGTACGTGTCGGTGCTCACCGTCGACGCGCCGAAGCTGCTCGTCACCGCGGGCGGCGGCTACGCGGCCGACGGCTGGCAGATCGCCGCCGCGATCGGCTACGCGCGGCTCTCCGAAGTCGAGGTCGCCGATCCGAAGGTGCCCGTGCTCGAGCCGCTCGGCGGTACCGCGTCGCCGATCAACGGCGGCACGTATCGCGCGTACGATCTCGTCGCCGGGCTGCGGCTCGC
>JAFAOG010000346.1 GCA_019237945.1 Deltaproteobacteria bacterium
ACGGAGCCGATGTCGTCGTCCACCCGCAGGCGTTTCGAGAGGTGCTCCTGCGCGATCCGGGCATCGCGAGCTATCAGGTGCGCCAGGTGCCAGCGGGCGCCCACGTCGCGATCGTGTCGTGCGGGGCGATCGATCACGGGAAGTTGCACGGCGGCCTCGTCGCTGCGCTCGAGAAGGCCGGTGTGCGCGAGCCGCAGGTCACCGTCTCGCTCGTCGACGAGCTCGCTGGCGAACAGACTCGCAAGGTCCGGCGGTTCGTACCCGAAGGAGGCGTCCCATGAACATGCGCGGTGTGGTCGCTCTGGTGAGTGTCGTTTCGAACGTGTGCTGGGCCGACACGCCGCCTGACCGCCCGGGCGAGACGCTCGCGCTGCAGCTCGTGCAGACGGCGGAGGCCGCGGCCCGCGCCGGAGATTGTGCGTCGGCCAGCAAGCTAGGCCCGGCGGTGTACTCCGCCGATCCGACCGTCTACAAGCTGGTGTTTCTCGCGAGCCCTGCTCTCGCGCGCTGCGAGATCGAGCCGATCACCGTGTCGGAGCCGCCGCCGGCGCCACTACCGCGACCGACGCCGCCGCGGCCCGTGACCGACGAGCACCCCGGCGCAGGCAAGATCGGATATGGCAAGTTCGCCGTCGGCGTCGGCGCCGCGTTGTGGGCGGTGTCGCTCGGCCTCGGCTACGACGCGCGCGACAAGCGTGATCAAGCGCTTGCGGCCGGCTGTACGAACGACTTCTCGAATTGCCCCGGCGACTCGTACAGCCTCGCCTACGACGCGTACAGCCGCGGAAATCAAGCGACCGAGGTGTTCGTCGCGGGAGCCGTGCTCGTCGGCATCGGCGGATTGCTGTGGCTGTCGGGCAGTCGCGAAGCGCAGCAGGTCCACGTCGCGCCGACAGCAGGCGCTCACGAGATCGGGCTCGTGATCGAGGGCGGCCTGTGATGCGGCGCGCGCTGCTGCTGCTCGTCTTCGCGGCGTGCAACTCGCTGCTGGGGATCAACGATCCTGGCTACGGCTACCCGCCGTTCGTCGACGCGTATTACCCCGACGTCAACAACAACGCGATCCCGCCGGGGATGCTCAAGTACTCGACCAATCCCGCGGTCTACGACGTCGGCATCGCGATCGAGCCGAACACTCCGAGCACCACGGGCGGCGCGCCGACGTCCTACTCGCTGACGGTGTCGCTCCCGCCGGGGCTATCGATGGATACGACGACCGGCGTCGTCACGGGAACACCGACCCAGGTCTCGGCGAACATGCAGTATCCGGTCGTCGCGTCGAACTCGTACGGCCAGACCGCGACGCAGCTGCAGATCCAGATCGTCGATGCGCACGTCATCGGCGCCCAGCCGCTCGGGCTCGGTATGTACTCCTCGTGCGCGATCGTCGATGGCGGCGTGCGCTGCTGGGGACAGATCGTCAACAGCGGCAAGCCGGTGATCATCCCCGGCCTGACGAGCGGCGTGACCGCGCTCGCGGGAGGCGACGGCCACATCTGCGCGCTCGTGAACGGCGGCCTGTTTTGCTGGGGCAGCAACTCGCGCGGCCAGCTCGGCGACGCCTTGACGAGCGACAGCACGACACCGGTGCCGGTCGCCGGGCTCAGCTCGGGCGTCACCGCGGTCGCGGCCTCCGGCAATCACACCTGCGCGATCGCCGACGGTAGCGCGTGGTGCTGGGGCGAGAACGATCTCGGGCAGCTCGGCGATGGCACGGCGAACGAGCGGCACGTGCCAACGAGAGTCGTCGGGCTGACGAGTGGCGTGCAGGCCATCGCGACGGGTGACCGGAGCGCGTGCGCGATCGTCAACGGCGGCATGCGGTGCTGGGGTGCGGACAATCACTCGCAGCTCGGCGACAACGACAGCAGCAGCGCCTTCAAGACGACGCCCGTGCAAGTGATCGGCCTGACGAGTGGTGTCCAGGCGATCACGGTCGGCCGCATGCACACGTGCGCGATCGTCAACGGCGGTGCGCAATGCTGGGGCCTCAATGACATCGGACAGCTCGGCAACGGCACCTCGAGCGACATGTACGTGCCGACGCCGGTCACCGGCATCAGCAGCGGAGCACAGGCGATCGAGGCCGGCGCGCTCCACACATGCGCGCTCGTCAACGGCGGCGTGAAGTGCTGGGGCTGGAACATGTTCGGTCAGCTCGGCGACGGCACGAACACGACCAGCCTCGTGCCGGTCGCCTCGCAGCTCACCTCCGGCGTGCGCGTGCTGTCCGCCAAGGAGATTCACTCCTGCGCAGTCGCCAATGGCACCGTCAAGTGCTGGGGCAGCAACATGGGCAGCGCGCTTGGCGACAACCTGACGACCGATAGCAGCGTGCCCGTGCAGGTGATCGGGCTGACGAAGTCCGTCGGCGAGGTCGTCGCGGGAGACGCGTTCTCGTGCGCGATCGTCAACGGCGGCGCGCAGTGCTGGGGCCTCAACAATCGCGGCCAGCTCGGCACCAACGACAACACCGACAGCCACGTGCCGGCCCGCGTCAGCACGCTCGGCGCCGGCGTCCAGGCGATCGCCACCGGCTCGTCGCACGCGTGTGCGATCGTCGACGGAAGCGTTCGTTGCTGGGGCGCCAACAACAGCGGCCAGCTCGGCAACAACTCGACGACCGACAGCAACTTCCCGGTGGCCGTCAGCGGTCTCTCGTCAGGAGCGCAGGCGATCGCAGCGGGTGTCGACTACTCGTGCGCGATCGTCAACGGAGGCCTGACGTGCTGGGGCGCGAATTCGAGTGGCCAGCTCGGCAACAACTCGATCAGTGACAGCCACGTGCCGGTCCAGGTCTCGGGCCTCGGCTCCGGCGTGCTCGCGGTCGCAGCGGGCGGCTCGCACGCGTGCGCGATCGTCGGAGGCGCGATCGAATGCTGGGGCGCCAACGCCAAGGGCCAGCTCGGCAACAACTCGACGACCCCGAGCCACGTCCCCGTCGCGGCGAGCGGCCTCACCACCGGCGCCTACGCGATCACGGCGGGCTCGCAGCACTCGTGCGCGATCGCGACGGGCACCACGATGTGCTGGGGCTTCAACCAGAGCGGCCAGCTGGGCAACGGTACGAACACCGATAGCCACGTCCCGGTGGCCGCGGCGCTGGTCGACGCAACGGCGATCGCTGCGCACGCACGCGGCAACAGCACATGCGCTCTCGCCGGCGGCGACGGCGTGTGCTGGGGCTCGAATGCAAACCTCGAGCTGGGCAACGGCGGCTCGGCCGATAGCTCGACTCCGTTCCAGGTCTACGGCCTCGACACCAGTACCCAGACGATCACGCTCGGCGGCGAGCATGCCTGCGTCATTCTCGACGGCGGCGCGAGGTGCTGGGGCGCGAACGCGCAGGGCGGCCTCGGCAATGGCAACACGACGGCCGCGAGCGTCCCGCTGCCGATCAGTCCCTGGGCGCCGTAGCCGGGCTAGTCCTTGTAGCGGTCGGGAACCGGCGCCATCGGGACGTGCGCCGGCGGCTCCTTCGCGCTGAGGATCACGATGTCGCGCGTGCCGCGGCCGCCGTTTGCGCCGGGGTCGGCGATCTCGATGTCCGTGCCGTAGTGCCAGACGCGCTTGTCGTTCCAGTAGATGAGGTGGCCGGGCGGGACGACCGCGTCGAACACCATCTCGTTGGTCATCTTGCCGCCGACATCGCGCTTGTACTGGCTGATGCCGGAGTCGGGCGCGATGTTCGTGCGATCGACGATCAGCATCGCGACGTGCTGGTTGCCGTCCTGGTGGAAGCCTTCGACCGCGACACGGCCCGGGCGGTCGGCGAGCGCCTCGACGCGCTGGAACTGGACGAGCACGAGCGCGTCGTGCCACTCGAAGCGCGCGGCGTAGTGGAAGACGAGGCGGCGGAGGTCCGGCCCGTCGAGGAGGGCGCGCGCGATCGGCGGGTATTCGCGGCGGAGGTCGCCGTGCACCGGGTTGTAGGCCTTGGACTGGGCGAGCGAGTACTGCGGCAGCTTCCAGCACTCGTAGCCGGACTCGTCGCTCCATGTCGGCGACGCGTCGCTGAGGTGCGCGCGCGGATCGAGACCGCTGAGCTCGCTGGCTCGCGCGATGTGCTCGTCGATCGCCTTGTTGATCGTGCCGAGGCGATGCTTGATGCGCAGCCATGCGATCGCCTTGTAGCGGTAGCCCTCCGCGATGTACGGGTCGACGGGGATGGTGGCGTACGCGGCGGCGAGCGCCTTGACGTCGAGCACCGCGGTCGCGTCGACGCTTTCGTACAAGAAGTCGGAGAGCGCGATCGGGCGCGGCGGCTGATCCGGACGGACCATGTACGACAATCTACTCTCCACCACCACCGGGCGCGCTACCTCACCGCTACCCGATCGGCGACGCGGAACGGCCGATGATAAAAGCGTATGGCAGCCCGCCGTCACGTTGTCGACCGACGCCCCGCGGCCGCAACCATTCCGTTTGATGTGGAGCACCTGGAGCGATTGCGTGCGCAGGCCGCCGCCGACGAGGCCGCAGCCGCCCGCACGGACGATGATGACCTCGAGGTCGAGATCGTGGCCGTCTCGGCCGCTCCACCGACGCGCGCGACGACGCATGCGGATCCGATGACGATGTCGATCCTCGCCGAGATCGAACGCATCGACCACAAGGGACGATAGCCGCTACTCCTCGTCGCCGCCCGACTGCTCGGTCGTCGGTTGCTTCTTGGGATCGATCGCGGGCAGCTTCGCGGCGGTGAGCGCGGTCTGGAGCTGCGCGAGCTCCTTGGACTGGAACGCGGTCCAGGTCGCGAGGAGCGTCGTGACTTCGTGATCGTAGGCGCGCGCGGCGGCGAGCTGCGTGGTCGTCGGGGCAGCGTCGACCTGGACCTTGCCGTACAGCTCGGCGACCTCGCGCGCGGCGCCGGCGAGCGTGGGCACCTCGGGGGCGCCGTGCTCGTGCTTGCCGCCGGTGACGAGCGCGGTGAGCTTGGATTTCGCGTCGGCGATCTGGCCGGTGAGCGTGAGGTTGTTCGGTTTGAGCTTGTCGAGCTGATCGAGGACGGACTGGGCTTCGAGCGTCGCCGTCGACGCGCGATCGAGAAGGTCGGCGAGCTGCGTCTCGAGCTTGTTCTGCTGGGCGAGCGTCGCGGCGGGCAGCTTGATCCGGGGATCGAGCTGGACGTCGACCTTCGTCGTGTACGCGTGGCCGTCGACGATCAGGTTCACCGTGTACGTGCCCGGTGCGACGCGAGCGCCTTCGGGCGTGCGAACGCTGGCGTGCGGCGCGGCGCTGATCGGATAGCCGTAGCGCGGCGCGTGCGGGCGCGTGCGGCGAAGGTCCCAGATCCAGCGGTGCATGCCGCGCGTCGTGCCGAGCTGCTGCGCGGGCATCACCCAGTACGCCGGGATCAGCTGCTTCGCGAGCTCGTCGCGCGACAGCTCCGGCGGATCGCTCGACGCGTACGCGCGGACGAGCTGGTTCTTCGCGTCGCGGATCTCGAGGCGGACGTCGGTCGCGGGCGATGCGAGGTAGTAGTCGAGGCTCGCGCCGGTCGGCGGGTTTTCGGCGAGCGGCTCGTCGGGCGGGACCGGCGTGTCGGGGTACTCGCTGCGCGGCAATCGCAACGCGGGCGCAGGCGCCAGCAGCGCGGTCGTCATGCCGGCGGCGGCGTGCCGCAGGGGCGTGATGTCATCGATGATCCAGAAGCCGCGGCCGTGCGTCGCGACGATCAGATCGCTGCCGTGAACGACGATGTCGCGCACTGACGTGTGCGGCAGGTTGCGCTGGAGCGGTTGCCACGAGTCGCCGTCGTCGAACGACACGAACACGCCCGTCTCCGTCGCCGCGTAGAGCAAGCCCTTGCGGACCGGATCGGCGCGCACCGCATTGACGGGGCCGGCCGGCAGCCCGCCCGTGATCGCGGTCCACGTCTTGCCCCCATCGTGCGTGCGGTAGATGTACGGGGCGAGATCGTCGACGCGGAGACGGCTGACCGATGCGTACACCGTCGTGTCGTCGAAGCGCGAGGCGTCGAGCTGCGTGACCTTGCTCCACGGCGTGACGGCGGACGGCGTGATGTCGTTCCAGTGCGCGCCGCCGTCGCGCGTGACCCAGAGCTTGCCGTCGTCGGTGCCGGCCCACAGCGTGCGCGTGGTCTTGTACGACGGCGCGAGCGCGTACACGGCGCCGCGGTGCTTGTCTTGATCCTTGGCGCCGAGCGCACCGATCGTCGGCGGGACGCCTGGATCGGGATGGCCGAGGTCGGGGCTGATCGTCTGCCAGCTCTGACCGCCGTTCGTCGACGAGAAGATCGAGCTCGCGGCGTAGTAGAGCAAGTCGGGACGCACGGGCGAGAACATGATCGGCTGCGTGCGTTCGGCGCGCGCGGTGCCGTGCAACACGAGCGGCGTGATGTCCTGCGCCTGGTGCGTTGACCAGCGGTAGCGCGTGACGGAGGTGCGACCGGCGCCGTAGATGATGTCGGGGTCGCGCGGATCGGGGGCGGCGTAGCCGTACTCGATGATCGCGGCGGGGTGCCAGTCGCGCATACCGATCGAGCCGTCGAGGCCGCGGCTCGCGATGCACACCGAGCCGCTCTCCTGCTGCCCGCTGCACAGCCGATACGGCACGTCCGCGGTGACGGCGACGTGATAGAGCTGCGCGGTCGGCTGATTGAACCAGCTCGTCCAGGTCGCGCCGCCGTTGAGCGTGATCAGCGCGCCCTGATCGCTGACGAGCAGGATCGTCTTGGGCGCGGCGGGGTTGATCCACAGGTTCTGGTAGTCGTCGCCGCCGGGCGCGCCGCGCAGCCACGTCCTCGTCCTGCCGCCGTCGCTCGATTTCATCGCGACGATGCTCGCGACGTACAGCTGGTCGGGATTCGTCGGATCGACGACGGGAACCATCAGATCGCCGCCGCCGATCTTCATCAGCGGCCGATCGTCGGTCGTCATCGAACGCCAGGTCTCGCCCGCGTCGTCGGAGCGATAGAGGCCGTTGCCCTTGCCGCTGCCGTAGTGGCTCTCCTCCGTCGTCGAGAGCGTGACGTAGAGCGTCGATGGCCGGCTCGGCGCGATCGCGATGTCGGCTTGCACGAGGTTCGCCGGCAATCCGCCGTGCAGCTGCTTCCAGGTCGCGCCGCCGTCGGTCGACTTGAACAGGCCGCCGCTCGTACCCTGGTACTCGTTGTCGTCCTCCCACGGGCCGAGGCGCGCCTCCCACATCGCGGCGTAGACGACGTCG
>JAFAOG010000361.1 GCA_019237945.1 Deltaproteobacteria bacterium
CTGACGTTCGACGGCATGCCGAACACGCGGTGGTGGAAATTCGAAGACAACCGCGTGAGCTTCGGCCAGGTCACGCCATCGACGACAGACATCGGCAAGCTCTTGCTCGTCGAGTTCGCGCTTGTCTACGCGAACGATTGGTTTCTGCTGCCGTTCAAGGTGGCTGCGGGTTCTGTGGCGGACGTCACCGCGATGACCGTGACGAACAGTTTCGACGAACGCTTCTGGATCGAGCCCGCGGGCTCCGGCGCCAGTCGCGCGTGGCAGAGCTGGCGAATGTTCACACTCGACTCGCCCAGGAGCGAGCACGCGGACACGAGCCTATTCCTCGCCCCAGCGGTGCCGAAGATCCAGACCGGTGAGCCCCTCGACGAAGTCTTTCTCGTTCTCGACGAGATGGCGAACATGGCGTGGGCGATCGAGAGCCAGGTGCCGCTCGTCAGCGGTCGGTCGAGCGACGGCGCGCTCGTCGCGCGCGAGACGAACGCCTACCACCGCGAGCTGATCGGACCGGCCCCGCCCGCGAAGCCATACGCCGCGCCGATCTTCTACGACGCGATGACCTCGGTGCCGGAGAACTGGATCCCGTTGATCGCCGTGCACGTCGCCGGATCGACGCGCGAGATCCAGCTACAGCGCGGCGCGATGCTTCGCGTGCTGCCGGGTGACACCCACGCGCCGGTGAAGATCGAGCCCGCGACGCCGACGATGCGAGGCGGCCTCGATATAGTGCCCTCGAAGTTGCGATTTATCGCGGAGCAAGAGGTTCCGCGCGCGGGCACGCAAGTCACTCGCGCGTTCCGACGAACGCGCTGGCGCGACGGTCGCACCTACGTCTGGCTAGGCATGGCGAAGGAAACCGGCAAGGGTGAGGCGCGGAGTCGGCTAGCGTTCGACCAGATCGAGTCGAGCCCCCGCTAGGCGAGTTCCTGGCATCGGTGCTTCATGCCGGCAAGCGCGAGCCACCTGTGGTGAGGTATCCGCGAGCGGAGCGGCGATACGATCACGGAGACAGTCTACGTTGCGTAGACCGTGGCGGAAATCATGTGCTTCCAAATCGCACCGACCTACGCATCGCCGAGTTAGTTGTCGGAGTTCGCGCGCTCGAAGTTGCCCGTGCGGCAACGCGTTCCTGCGACAAGGTCTGCCACGTCGAGAGCGGCTCTGCGCACCGTCACCGACAGCGTCGGCGCTTCGCTTAAGGCTTCCGCGCTGGCTTTCGCCTCGCCGGCACACCAGACATGCCCGGCGTGCGTGGCTCTACCTTCGCGCTCTGCGCGGGGACGGGCGCCGATCGAGGGCAAGAGCGCCAGTCGCCCAGCTCGACGTTGTGGTTCTGCCGGAGCACGATATCCAACTCGCTGAGGATCTCTTCCGCGGTAGGTACGAGCGGCCGACGTGAGCCCGCTGGATCCCGTTTCAAGATCGCATCCACCTCAGCGAACGTCACGCGGCGTCGCTCGGTCAGCTCACGAGCAAGCGCTTCGACAGATGGCCACGAGTACCAAAGGATCTCGGCAGTCTCTTCCGTCGTGCACAAGGCCTCCCATGCTCGCCCAAGCCCACGTGCAGGGTCGCCGGGCGGAATTTCTGCGAGAACCCTTGCGAACCGCATGACCCCTTCATCGTCAGGCTCGAGGTTCCATTGCTTCGTATACATGCGCTCGGCGATCGGCCCGGCGAGCATCCCGTACAGCGCGCCGACGCGATGGCCGGACGCGCGCACCGCCTCGATTCGACCGAGGAGGCGCTCATCGGTCGGTTCGATGCTTATGGTCGAGAACTCCGCGCCACCTTTGGCGAGGACGATCGCGTGGCCTGCGATCCGGTAGATCGTCGCTTGCTCTGGATCGAAATCGTTAATGGGAAGTTCCACCGAGCTTCCGTTCCTCTTCGCCGGCTGTTTTCGGGCCATCGGGGAACTTTACAGCGAGGGCATGACAGTCTCGTCTAGGTGCAGCGCCCGGACCGTCAGGGGACCTGCGAAGCTGACTGCCCATGGGCTGCGGCAGCACTCGGACCGGCGAGATGCCACCGGCGGCTCCGGTTGAACGCGCGGTCAACGTAGTCCTTCAGATCGTCGCGGGCCGGTCAATCGAGGCGCACGAGTTCGCGAACGAAGAATGTCGAGCGCCAGACTGGATGCAGCGCTTCAGCTGATCATCGACGACGAGGAGCGACACGGTGTTGGTGCCGATGTCGATGACCGCAGGAATCACGCGTGCGTCGCACAGCCTTCGCTTACCGCTGGCGCTGCTCGGGTTGCGTCGACTCCGCAAAAGTGTTGTGATGGCGAATCATGAAGTGGCTGAGTGCGGGGATCGGCGGACTCCTATTCTTCGGCGCATCCCTGTACCTGGGGGAAGTGCTCGCGGTTGGCGGCGGACTGACCTTCCATGGTGCGCTTCCGGGGCCAGCAAGTAGCAACACGCCATGGAGCACCATCATGGTCGATGGAATCGTGTTGCTCGTTGGCATCGTGATCGGCAATCTTTACGGTCGGCTCAAGATTCTGCGCACGAAGGGCGTCGTCGATGTGAACATCGGCGGTGAGCTGGGCGGGATGGTGAAGTCGATCGACTTCTGGCTCGGGTTGTGCGCGGCCCCCGTCGTCTTCGGCGTGGTGATCAACCTCGCCCACGGAACCACACTGGTCGCTTCTTCGGTGCTCGCGTTTCAGAACGGGTTCTTCTGGCAGACTGTGATGCCAACGAAGCCCGCGACCGCCTAGGCAATGCGCATACAGGGACCGTTGTGGATCTCGATCCCCGTTGGGCTCTTGGTCGGAGTCGTGGTGCTCGCTGCCGCCCTACGCCCGGTCGCTTTGAACGAACGACTCGCCTCGTACGACAAGGCCGGGTGCATCGTTCATGACCATGCCAGCAATGCGTACATCGACGAGCTCCTGGCTCGCTATTTTCCGCAGGAGAAGGGTCAGTTCAGCATCGATAAGGTTCCGCTCGATCCCGCTAAGACCAACGTGTACGTACTCGCATGCGATCCGGACCAGGTGTTCAAAGTCCATCTCGCCGAGTACGAAGAGGGCTCGAACACGCTCTTCATCGAGCAGCGCCTCATCGACAACGCACTGCGTAGCCGGTCGAGTCCACTGGACACGTTCGCTACATTCTTCGTGCTCCACGAGCTCGGACACCGCGAGAGCGCACGCCAGCGCCAGCGCGAGCACCCGAAGTTCTATTCAACGCGCGACGACGAAGAACGTGCGGATGCGTTCGCGATCGAAACATTTGCCGCGAGGAGCGGACTTCCCTCCAAGCAGCTGCTCGAGGCCGTCATCAATGTGGTTGAGGGGCCGTTGATGACTGACTTGACGCAGGCAGGTTCGATGTCCCCCGTCCAGATCACCGCGACGCACCCGGCGATCTTGGTTCGAAGCACTCAGCTGTACGAGGATCTTCTCCGAACGTCGTCGTTGGACCCCGACGATCGCGCAGTGCTCGAAAAGCTTGCCGATCAGCTGCGGCTCCTCGACTGGAATCTGGCGAAGTTGCACTACGCGACCATCTTCTTGCCCCCAGGCGCCATCGCCGGAGCCGGCGTCGAGTGCGGAAACTCTGTGTGGATCTTGTCCACGGATCAGATCCTCTACACCGTTATGGATGTCGAGCTCATCCACAACAGCCTTGCACTTCCCTCTTCCGTGCACGCGCGTCGTCATGGCTCTGGCGCTGACCCCTTCAAAGTCGACCTCAGGTGCGAATCAGGTCGCGTCATTGCGTTCTCGCGAACCGATCATCACGCTCGGTGCCTCGCCGGCTGTGAAGCTAGTGAAGACAGTGATCGCAACGAAGCCGTTGTCGGCGGCGATCTTACGTGGGACGAGAGTGCCGGCAAGCTTACGATCGGCTCTGGGCTCGTGCTCGATGGAGGCCCTCTGGTCGCGGACCACGCGTCGCCCGAAGAGATCTTCAAGTACCGCAGCGGGGCAGTGGTGGTTGGTGTTGACCATGCGACAGCAAGCACCCACGTCTACTGGCTGCGCCTCGACGATAAACAACCGTCGCTGCGAAAGGTGCTTGCGGCTCAGCCACCCGACAACATCGAGCCCGCCGTTGCGACCGATGACGGCAGGTACGTGTTCGTAAGCTCGCGCACCGACGATCTACCACTGGGCGTCCGCGTCGAAGACGGAGTCGTCATACACTTGAAGAGCCCACTCGACGCGAGCTGGAGCCTCGGGGGGCTCTCGATCCTCAGGTACCCGGGCGTGGTGGCTGCTGCGATCGGCCAGACGGATGGCGAACTGAAGTTCTGGGACACGTACATGAGCGCGACGCAGGTGATGTTTGCGACCAGCACGAACGACCTTGTCGTTGGCATTCCGGCAAGTCGCACACTCTTGGTCCTCGGACCCGAGCCCAGCGACCGACCGTACTAATCGGGGGCGCCTCGCACGACGGTCATCGCCGTCGCCGTCGCGCACGCGCTGAGGCCGAGCTTCGTTAACCCCGCGTGACCTACTTCTTTCATCCGTGCCCGAGCGAGTGCTGCTTTCTTCAGCTCGACGACGATCGTGGACCGCTTGAGCGAGTCGGTGCGGCGAGCCGGTGACGAAGGAATGGGGAAGTGGCGAGTTCGCGGCAGTTGTCCGGGTCGTTCTCTAGCAATTCCGGACCGGCTCGCGGAGTTGCGCGGACCGGCTCGCGGAGTTGCGCGAAGGGGAAAGATAGTCGGGGATCATCGAAGCCGATCAAGAAGGCACTCAAGGGCGAAACGGCGGATCGCGAACGATTCCCGCTTAATCCGGATCCACGAAGCGAAGTGTCAGACCTTCCGAGTACGGTTCCGTCGAGCGTATAGATGCAGGAGCAGGTGTGAGGTCCTTCGTCAATCGGCTAGTTCAGGGCGTGAAGCGTCATCCATATGGGACGCTTCTCTCGATCTTCGTCGCCTACGCGACGGCATGGACCGTACTCGAGCCGGTGGTCTCGTTCTTGGACCTGACCCAGTCGCTGGGATCCGCGAGGTTCGCCGCGTTCCTCGCGATAGCCTTTGCCATCGGGGTCGGCCGAATGGCGGCTCAACGGGCAGCGACAATCAAGATTCCCGGAACTAATGCAACCGTCCACGTCGAAGAGGGGGACTTGGTCTCTTTCGCTGGCCATCGGATCGTCTCGGCGAACGAATATTTCGACTGTCAGCTTGGTCGACACGTCGCGAAGGAGTCGATCCACGGTCAAATCATCGATCATGAGTTTGGCGGTAGCGCTGAGCTCTTCGAGCGCGCCGTCGACGTGGCGCTTGAGGGTGTCGCTGCCGAAGATGCGTCGCGCTCCTCGGGACGCAAGAAGCGTTACCCGATCGGCACGGTCGCTCCCGTACACCACGGGCCGAACATTATCTTCCTCGTGGCGTTGAGTCACACCGATGCCAACACGTTAAAGGCAACAGCTACGAGTTCCGACCTCTGGCACGTGTTGCGCAGCGTGTGGGAGGCGGTCCGCGTTCACAGTAACGGCCGCCCCGTAGCCATGGCACTTATGGGCACCGGTAACGCCGGCATCGGACTGCCGTACACGAAGGCGCTGGAATTCATCCTGCTCTCACTGCTCGACGAGAGTAGGCGCAACACGATTCCGACGGAGATCCGCGTCATGGCACCGGCGTCAGTGATCGCATCGATGGATCTCGGTACGGTCGAGGAGAGCTGGAAGGTATGACCACGTACAGGAACGGCACCTATGTAGCGTTTCACGCGGCGGGTACCAGTGATCCAACAGCGTCGGACATCAAGTACTACAACTTGCTGAAGGCATGGCACGTCCGCGAGGAGAACGACTTCGAGTTTGTGAACAGCCACGACAAGACGAGCGCGGTGAAGGACACAAGCTCGAGGGACACGCTGCGGACGTCGTTGGTTTATAGGCTGCGCCGCAGCAAGAACATGATCCTCATCCTCGGTGCCACAACGCGATTTGATGATGACTGGGTCCCGTTCGAGATTGCGTACGCTATCGACGAGTGCGCTATCCCGATCATTGCTGCGTACCCCGGCTACGACAAGATCCAGGCGCCGCAGCTTCTCAGCGGCTTCTGGCCGGCTGCATTGGCGACACGAATCAATAGCGGCAAGGCGCATGTCATCCATGTCCCTTTTCGCAAGGAGCCGCTGATCGACGCCATGCGCTTCGATCATGACGACTATCCAGTCGGGGGCGGCGTCGGCTACTACAGCGACGATGCGTATCGACGTTGGGGAGCACCCACATGACGTCCGAACAGAACCGCCGCGCATTTGTGAGTCATACGTATCCGGACAGGGTGCGCGCTGAAGAGCTCGCGCGCGCTCTGCGAGTGCATGGAGTCGAGTCATGGCTCGACAAGTGGGAGATCCAGCCTGGAGATTCGCTCGTCCAGAAAATCTTCGAAGAGGGGCTTCGAAACTGCGGCGTCTTCCTCGTCTTATTGTCGCAAGCGAGCGTGAACTCGCGTTGGGTTCAAGAGGAGCTTGATGCTGCGCTCATCCGTCGAATCGAAGGTGCGACGCGCGTGATTCCCGTGAAGCTGGAGGCTTGCAAAGTTCCGATCGCTCTGCGAGCACTTCAGTACGTGGACCTTGCTGAAGGCGTGAATCCAGCAGCGAAGCGGATAGCAGACGTCGTATTTGGCATTCGCGAGGTTCCGCCCGTTGCTGCCCCACCGAGTCAGTTGAGCTTCAGCGTGCCCGGTCTGAGTCGTCTCGCGGCGCGCGTCGCCGTGCATATCTGGCCGGCGTTCGAAACGGGTTCCCCCCGTCAATTTGAAGGAAATCAGCTGGTCAACGCTCTCGCCATGACAGTCGACGACGTAAACGACGCGGTCGAGGAACTCGAAGACCGTGGCCTCGTCGAGGTCCATAGATACTTGGGGTCGGCGCCTTTCCAGTTCGGGACTATCTGGCCGACCTATGCGCTCGCGCATGAGCTGCGAGGGACGCCGGCGATGTCCTACGATCCCGAAGAGGATGCGTTGGTGGTCGCCAACGCGATCGCGAGTGAACGCTCAACGGATGGTGCGCGACTTGCCGCGGCCACGAAGCTTCCGGCGAATCGCATCAATGCGGCCGTAGACTTTCTCGAAGACCGCGGCCTGGCAACGGTGTACCGAGCCATGGGCGGCGGGCCGTTCACTTTCTTCAAGATCGACGCAACTGGTGCGACTCGCCGTTTCGTCGCGAACAACGGATAGGCTCGGTGGCGAAAAAAAAGAGAACCAGAGCCGAGCAACTTGCAGATGACCTCCATGACCGGATGCGGAATGAGGCCAAGGCACAGCCGAGCGCTTCAAGCTTGGTGGAGATCCGATGGAAGCTGGTCGACGAGGATGAGTGGGTCGCTGCTCGCGAACTCGTTCTTCAAGAGCGCGGTGAGATCGAGAACGACGTGCTGACCGTCGGATTCAATCGAGTCCCGGCCTGGCTTCGCGATCTCCATCGGTAGACCGCTCGCGTTCGGTTGTCGCCTTGCGGTCCGCCGTAGGGCTCGAGGTAGCCCCATGCACCGGCCTTGTATCAGGGCACGGCCAACAAGATCCCTTCGCGGCTATTGCTCCAAGACGACCCTTGGCCCTCAGCGGTTCGGGTTCCGTCAAGCACGATCACGTCGGCTTGAGTTTGGCGCTGAGATCGACCGGTCCCGCGCGCCGCCAATCGCGACGGCCTGACCGGCGCCGAGTTAGCCGAAAAAAGAAGAACGGCGGAGGTTCCCCCCAAGGAGTGGTTGCGTCAGCCGTCCGGGTCATCCGGCCGCGGTCGCGTCAGTGGTACGCGATGACGAGGAGACGGATGATGAAGTCTGCGAACACGATCGCGCCCACATGGACGGCGAAGAGCTCGTACCGGGCAGCTTTCGCCCGCCGAGGGTTCCGCTTCATTGTTTGCACCTGCTGATTAGCGAGAGAGGTTGCGTAGCAGGGCACTGGACCAGCGCTATCTAGATAGACGCTGGATATCGTCGACGCGACCCCACGCGTGCGTATTCTCGTCGCCAGGCTCGGAGCTGCTGACTCGGCGTCTTGGCTTTCCAATGCGCGCGGGCGAAGTACGATCCGCCCGGTCGACCGAGATCCGCTCGCCATACAATTGCGGGCAAGACCGGCAGCGAGCGCGCTCGACAGCGATCGACGACCTCACCGAGTGCTCGGTACATGAGCCGGTTGCGGGCGTGCATCGTACGAAACTGCTGCTTCTGCCGGAGTTCGAGCGCGAGCTGCTTATACGTGAGCGACGCTGGGCCAGCGCTTGCGTGCGCAGCGCCGCAGCACTCTGTAGATCTCGCGAGCCAGTGCACTCATCGGCCGCATCCGCGTCATGGTTCGCCGGAAATCCTGGTTCTCACGAGACGAGGATCGTCGGGGCCGCCGTAGATAAGCCCGTGCGGCTTGGACCAATCGATCTGATCGATTTGTGGGATCTGCACCTCCGAGTCGCTGTTGCAAGCACGGAGCGGCACCACCGTTTTCTTCGCGTTGACGTAGCAGACCAGGTCCGCGGTGAAACAGTAGTCACTTGGAATTCCCTGCGTGCTCTGATCGATCGTTGCGAGCATCGTGCGAATCGTACGGTCGCCGTCGGCACCGGTTGTTCGCGTCCGGCGAAGGTGGGATCCTCGGCGGCTGTAGCTGCTGGTTACTCCTCGACGACCTTGGTCCCGCGCTCGACGGCAATGACATCAGCGGCCCCGTGACTCTTCGTCGAGACCGCCGGCTTTGGGTTCTTTCGAGACTTACCCGCGACCGCCGCTGTTACCGACGTCGGTGCTTGCTCGAGCGGCAGGGCAGGCATCCGTTCGACGCTCGAGCGCGGAGCCTTCTTCGACGGCCGTTTCTGCGCCGCATAGTCGGGGTGAAACGGCGCGATGACGTCGATCTTCGCCTGGTGCAGGACCGACCGCTTGCGATGATGTTCGGCATCGGCAGGATCATCGTTCCAGTACTTGTCATCGTGCGTATAGACACGCTTGATCCCCGCCTGCACGATCGCGTTGCAGCACGCAAGGCAGGGAAATTTCGTGACGTAGATCGTTGCTCCCTTAAGGCTCACGCCCTGACGAGCAGCGTTGAGGATTGCATTCACCTCGGCGTGGCAGATGAGTTTCAATTTTTCTGCGACGTCGTGGAGGACATGCGGATCGTCATAGACATTGCGCGCAAGGCCGTTGAATCCGCTCGAGACGAGTACGTCGTCGCACACGATGATCGCGCCCACACGACAGCGCGGGTCCTTCGACTTGCGAGCCGCCCAAATCGCGCCCTCGTACCAGTAATCGTCCCACTTCGGAATGAACTCGTCATCCGAGTCGGTCGGTGGGAATGGAAGAACCTCGCTCGCCATAACGGGCCAGAGTGAGGATGCCTCGACCCGGATGCAACTGAACGCGTGGACAGCGCGTACGTGCCAACGCTTTGGGGTTCCTTTGCGAAAGAAAGTCTGGCGCTGTCCGCGACCCGATCGAAGGCCATATCGCGGCGGTGTCGACGCGGTACGCGGTCGGAGGCGATGCGTGTAGCCGGCGTGTGGCCGGTTATTTTCTTCCGTCCGGGTTCTTTGGAAAGTGCACGTACTCGTTGGGGAATGGCACATCGAAGGCCCCCCAGGCCTTGGAGCCTGAAAATCCGCGTGTCCCTGGTTCAATTCCGGGACTGGGCACAAGTACTTACTGACAGGTCTCGTAGCGCGGCGGCGCCAGCCGCGTCCGAGCACCCACTGATCGGATTTCGGTGCGGTATCGTCGAGGTGTGCGCTTCGCGGCGTTGGGCTGCCTCTTGCTGCTTGGCTGCGGCCGATTAGGATTTGACCCGCGTGGCTCGGCCGACGGCAGCGGAAAAGCTGCCGATGCCACCGGTGGTAACGGCGACGGCTCGGTGGACGGCGCAGTCGACGCTTCGGTCGACGGTGTCGCTGCGGCCGTCTGCGGAAATGGCGTGTGTGAAGGCAGCGCGGGGGAGCTGTGTTCGGGATGCTCGATGGATTGCAACGTCACGACAATCGTGTGCGGCAACGAGCAATGCGAGGCGGGTGAGGATGGCACGACGTGTCCTGCCGACTGCGGGCCCTCGCCGTGGCCGTGGGGAGCCGAGGACACGAGCCTGCTCAACGACGTCAATACCGCGCGAACCGGCGGTGTCATGTGTCCTGGCGATTCGACCCCGCGGGTTGCGGCGGCGGTCGTGTTCACGCCGACTCTGCAGCAGGGTAGTCGTGAAATGGTTTGGGAAATCGCGCACGGCAAGTTCTACGCGAATGGCTCATCCTGCAACGGCCGCACGTTCGCGCAGCGCCTCGCCGCATACGGTGGTAACGGCTACGCTGCGCTCGAACTGTCGACGACGGGGCCGTTCGCGACGACAGCGGATGTTGTCAACGCTTGGAAAACTGACATCGCGACGTGCACAGCATTGATGAGCCCATCGACGCAGGCGTCAACCTCCGTCGCGCACGACAGCTGGCACGGCTACGTCCTGTGGTTCAAATGATCACGAGCGCGATCCGGGACCAGCGGCTAGAGCCGCTCGGCGTACACGGCCGCGATCTCACTCGCATCGAGCACACGCGGGTAGAACCGCAGGTCGTCCATCGTTCCCGTGAACGGGACCGAGAAGCTGCCCTGATCGAGATCAGCGCCGATCGCGATTGGCAGCGTCGACGTCTCCCACGGACCTGGCGCCGTCGACTTCAACTGGCCGTCGAGATAGATGGTCCGATTCACGCGGTCGTCCAAGAGAGCGAAGTGATGCCATGCGCCGCGGACCTCCGTCATATCGGCGGCGCTCGCTACGCTTCCGCCTCTTGTTCCCTCGAATGACCAGCCGCCGGTCGAAATCGTCAGCGACAGATCGTCGTTGACCGTGACGAGGTCGAGCGGCTTCGAGATCGCCGAACCGAACGTGGCGGACGGCACTCCGTTGAGCCAAACCGTGACGGTATAGGGGCCCGTCTGCGGTAGTACGTCGCCGAGGATCACGCGCAACGTTCCATCGAACGCGTACGCGCCGGCGCCGACGATGTGATCCGTTGTGTGCGCTGGGCAGGGGCCGCACGTGACCGAGCGCGACGACGGGATTGCCGTCACTTGACCGGACGTCGTCGGATCGTCGTCCATCGGGAAACGGATGGAGGTTGGTTCTTCCGCATCGACGACGAGCGGTGTGTCGGCAACGGACGCGTCCTGCGCGCGAACCTCGAAGCCGATGCGACCGCACGCGGTGACCGCGACGGCGACCACACTCGCGAACAGACGCATGCGAGTTTGCCGTAGGCTCGGCCGCGTTTCGCCATGTGTCGACCGCATGCATTTCGGTAGCGAGCCGCTACCACTGAGATGATGGTGCCAGAAGAAACGCCAACCTTGCGGCTGACGACTCTCCGGCGTCTGGTCAGAAGCAGCGAGCCGCCTCTCATCGTTGCTGCCTCGACCAAGACAGCCGATGTGTCCGCGGCTCTCAAACGCTCTCCGCGGTCGACCGCCGTGATTGTCGACGAGGAGAACGTGCTCCAGGGCACGGCTCGCCTCGCCGACCTCACAGCTGCATCGAGCGACGACCCGATCGCGCTCGCGATGTCGACGACGACGCCACAGCTGATGCCCGAAAACGATGTCGAATCCGCGCGCTTGGTGATGGATGCGCAACACACGGATCGAGTGCTCGTCGTCTCCTCGACCGGCGGACTTGTCGGTGTCGTGACCCGCAGCGATCTCGGCCCGGCACGCTGAAGGCCGACGCACATCGTTTCGATTTGTTTCAGCGCGCGCGAGGCGAGCGCGTGACCGCCACTACCCAACATGTGGATTCGCGACCACCTCGCGCGATGCACGTCCAATCACCGCCGCGCATCGCAAACCGTACGGCTCGACGAGCCCGTGATGATCGACCGGCGCACGGGTCTTGTTCGGATCGAGCGCGCAGGCATCTGCGTTGCCGCGTATCCCGTCGTGGGTGCGACTGGGCACGGGCGGTGAGGTGAGCATGCTCGAACGCCAATACGCGCCGGTTGCCGCGAGTCCGCGCAGCACGCAGACGCTCGATGCCGTGCATCGCGAGCACGTCTGGAATGTCCTCGTGGCGTGCCATGGCAATCAGACGACTGCCGCGCGGGTGCTCGGGATGGACCGCAAGACGCTCAGCCGACGCATTCGCAGGTGGGGCTTGCACGCGGCGGTCCTGAGCTTGGGCAAGCCCTGAGTCCGGAGAAGGCGACTCTCGCGGGATCAGCGCACGTGCAGCGCGGAGCGCGCCTTGTCGGCGTATGGCGACGCTGGAAACCGCGAGAGGAAGTCCGCGAACCGCTGCTGCGCATCCGCGAGATCGCCCGCGCGCATCGCGGCGACGGCGGCCCAGTAGCTCGCCTCCTCGGCAACCGTGGTGTCGGTCGCGCGGTCGAACAGCGCGATGGCCTCACGAGCTCGACCGGAGCGCAGCGCGATCCACGCGTCGCGAAACGCCGTGAGCGATGCCGACGCGACTCGCGGAGCCGCGGTCCACACGGTGTCGCGCTCGAGCGTCACCTGCTTGTCGGGGCCGATGATGCGCGCCGAGCCGACCACGACCTCGACGCTGATCACCGCGTGGCCGCGCGCACGGATCTTCACGCGTGCATCATCGACGCGAACGACGGTGCGTCCGATGCGGACGTCGACGTCGCGCGCGCCGCGGGTGTCGATGTCAATCGTGCCGTCGGCGAGCGCGACCGCATCACGCGCTGTACCCGGTGTGTGCATGAGCACCGCGCCCACGCCAGCGTCAATGGCCGGCGTGCGGAGCGGCGGCGGCACGTCATCACGCGCGACGTCGCGCTCGACGAAGGCGATGCGCTCGGAGGACATCGCGGGCGCCCCGATCGCCTGTGTCGCCGCCGGTCCATGTGAGCGCAGCACGACGAATGCGAGCGCGGCTGCCGCGATGGCGCCAACGGTCCATCGCCACCCGTGGCGCATTGTGCGTCGCTCTGCGAGCGGCGCGAGCGTCTCGGGTTTCCGGCCGCGCTGGCCGATCTCCGCGAGCGTCTCGGCCTTCAGCGCGCGGCGCCGCGCGTCGGACAGCGACGGCGTCGGAAGCGTCTGGAGCGCGCGGAGCATCGCACGCTGCTGATCGAGCGCCCGCCGACAGTCGAGGCAATCGTGAACGTGCGGGGGCAGCACGTCGATCGTCGCGGCACGCGCGAGGTCGTGAGGCGCAAGGCAGCTCATCGCGAGCCTCCCAGCGCATCGCGCAGCGCAGCCCGCGCGTCGGCCAGCCGGCGCCATACCGTGCCTTCCGAGATCCGCAGCGCCGCCGCGGTGGACGCGCCGCTTTCGCCTTCGAGATCGACGAGCACGAGCACCTCGCGCAGCTTGCGCGGCAGCGCGGCGATTGCCGTGCGGAGCTTCTCGACGTCCGCGCTGTCGGTCACGACGCGCTCCGGCGCGGGCTCGTCGGCGAGCTCCGTCGCGATGCGCTTGCGCGCGACTTCGCGGCGTACGTAGGAGCGCAGCACGTTCGCGGCGATCCCGAACAGCCAGCTCTGCAGCTTCTCGCCGCGGAATTGACCGGCGCTCTGGAACGCCGCGATGAACGTGGCCTGCACGATGTCGTCGACGGCGGCGGTATCGGAGCCGCGCATGCGCGCGATGAAACGGTAGACGGCGTCGACGTGGCGCTCGAAGAGCAGGCTCTGCGCCGCGTGATCGCCCGTCGCGCACGCCGCCGCGAGCGCCTCGTCGCCGAGATCATCGACGCCAGCAGCTGGACGCAGCTGCAGCAACTTGCCGTTCACCAGCGCCGCTCCAGGCCGGCGTACCCGGAGATGCCGATCGCGCGACTGTCGAGATCCGCGTCGACCAGTGGTCCGGCGAGCACGCCCCAGTCATCGCCCAGGTGAGCGCGCACGAACAGGCCGGCCTGCGCGGTCGGCTCGACGCCAGAGCGCGACATCGGGTCGCCGCCGCGCATCGCCGCGCCAATGCCGAGCTGGGCGCGCAGGTCGATCGGACCGACCCGTTGCGTGTAGGCGAGGAATGCGGTCGCGCCGCCCGCGACATCGCCGCCGCGGTGCATGCGATCGTCCGCCTCGCGGAGGTCTCCCGCAACACCGAGCGTCCATGCACCGCGGGAGAACAGGTCGAGCTGGCCGTGAAGGCCGAACGCGGTGCCCGCCGATGCGCCAAACGACAGCCAGCGGCGCTGCAGCATCCGCGCCGGAACGCGCACGCGAACCTCGGGCGCGAGCTCGCGCACGCTCGATGGTGGGGACAGCGGAGGCGGTGGCGGCGGCGTGGGCGCGGCCTGCACCGGCGTGGCCTCGTCGAGCGCATCGTCGATCGAGTCGTCGGCCATCCAGCTCACCACGAGAACCGCCGCGCTCTGCGCATCGGGAACCACGCGCTCTCGCACGCGACCATCGGTACCGGTCGCGACGAGGCGCAGCCCGCCGCGCGACGGCGTTACCCGCACGACGAGCTCCCGCTCGCAGCGCGGCTCCGCGCGGACCCAGCGCTCGATCTCCGCGCGCACCGCCTCCGGACCCTCTAGCACCTGCACGGTGCACGGAACCTGGGACGGACGCGTGACCGGCTGGCCATGTGCGGTCGCGGCCAGCGCGGCGACGATTCCGACAGCTGCTCTCATCGCGTCACGAGATAGTGGCCGCGACCCCACCCGCGCTCGCAGGTTGAAACAATCCGCAATGTCCGAGGACCTCGGAGGTTTCCAGGGGTTGGCGTCCGCGTCGGGCCTAGTCCGAGGGGCCGGTCGTGATCGCGACTCGGACTTGCGTTCCCTTGCCTGCCGCGCTCGTGATGTCGATCGTGCCGCCGTGCGCCTCGACGATACGCTTCGCGAGCGTCAGGCCGAGGCCGACCCCTCCGGTCTCTCGTGCGCGGCTGCGCTCGGCCCGAAAGAAAGGGTTGTAGACATTCGGCAACTCCGCCGTCGCGATGCCGATGCCGCGGTCTGCGACTTCGAACTCGACGCCACCCTTGACCGGGCGCGCGGCAAGCACGATCGCAGCCTCGGTGTCGGGCGTGTACTTGTGCGCGTTGTCGAGCAAGTTGTCGATGACGCGTCGAAACAGCACAGGATCGACATCGATGACCGGAAGCTCGCTCGCGATCGCCACGTCGAGCTTCCGCTCGGGATGGCGAGAGCGCATCCGTTCGGCTGCGGCTGTCACGATCGTCTCCGGAGGCGTCGGCTGCTTGCGCAACGGCATCGTCGCGCCGCGGCTCGTGTCGTAGCGTAACGCCATCAGGATGTCGTTCACGATGACTTCGAGCTCGGCGACGTCGACGGCGATTTCACCGAGCGATGCGCGGGCGCGCTTGCTGTCGCCTTCGCCGGCGAGATCGAGCGCGACGCCGATGCGGCTCAGCGGCGTACGCAGCTCGTGCGCGACATTGGCAAGCAGCTCGCGCTCGTTCGCGATCATGCGCTCGATCTGTTCGGCCATCTCGTCGAAGCGGCGCCCGAGCTCGCCAATCTCGTCGGTGCGGTCCAGGCGGGTGCGAACGCCCAGATCGCCTGCGCCGAGCGCTCGGGCGGAACGCGAGAGCCGGTCGATCGGCCGCACGATCCAGCGCGCCGTGATGACGGATCCGATGGCGAGGAGAACCGCACCGACGCCGAACGTCAGCCAGGGCCCGAATTCGTGCGGGACGACCGTCGCCTCGTGCTCGGGGCCGTGGTGGTCGCGCGGGGGCGTGCTCATCTCCGGCGGCACCATCGCCATCTCGTGCTCGGGGCCGTGGTGATGATGGTGATGCGGCACCGTGAAGTACCAGATGATCAGCGCCGCGATCGCCAACAGGGCCATCTGCGCGAGCGCGAGCACGACCATCCGGGACGCCAGCGTGCGCACCGGGCGGCTCATGACTCGCCGGAGGTGAGCACGTAGCCAGCGCCGCGCACCGTCTTCACGAGACGCGGATTCTTGGGATCTTCTTCGAGCTTCCCGCGGATGCGCGAGATGAGCACGTCGATCGAACGGTCGAATGCTTCGTCGAGCGCGCCGTGAACCACCTGCAGCAGCTCGTCGCGACTCAGCACCCGGCCGGGGCGTTGCGCGAGTGCGGCGAGCACGGCGAGCTCGTTGGTCGTCAGCGCGACCGGCGCACCCCGCATCGTGACCACACGCGCGCTGAGATCGACGACGAGCTCCCCGATCACAAACCGCTCCGGCTTCGGGCCGACGTCGCCGCGCGCGCGCCGCACCTGCGCGTGAATCCGCGCGAGCAGCTCGCGCGACTGGAACGGCTTTGGCACGTAGTCGTCCGCGCCACCGTCGAGGCCACGTACATGGTCCTCGCTCTCGGTGCGCGCCGTCACCATGATGATCGGAACGTCGTGGCGGGCGCGAATCTGTCGACAGACTTCGAGACCGTGGACACCCGGCAGCATCAGATCGAGCAGCACGAGGTCCGGGTGGAAGTGCTGCACCTCGGCGAGCGCGCGGTCGCCGCGCGAAATCCAATGCACCTCGAGCCCGTGTGACTGCAAATACTCGGTCGTCAACTTCGCGAGACGCTCGTCGTCCTCGACGTAAAGCACGCGAATGGAATCCACGCGGCGAGTATGACATCCGGCGCGCGGCGTCACCGCGAGTGACACACGACGAAATATCAGTGCAATCGACGGGTCTCGAGCGCGAAATAGCGAGCGATATCGACCGCCGACACGATGCCGAGCAGCGAATTTCCGAACCCCGTCACGAGCACCTGTCCGACGCCCTCGCACGCGATCAACGACGCGGCGCGCTCGATCGAGGCCGTCCAGGGCAGGGCGAAGATGAACATCGACATGACGTCCTCGGCAGGCACGGTCAGGTCTCGAGCGCGAAGCACGTCGGTTCGCGTGATGATGCCGCGTACGTCGTCGTTGTCGTCGATGACCACGATCGCCGGGGCGCGGTACTCGACGAGCAAGCGACGCGCCTCACCGACGAGCGTGCGGTTTCCAATCGTGAGCGCCGGGCCGCGGAGCAGAGCGGCTACGGTTGCGTTGCAGCCGTCCTCGTCGAGATCGTCGTTGCGGGTGAGCGATGGCAGAGAATCGAGAGCCTTCATGTGGATCCTTTCTGCGCTTCCACAGGTGAGATCCTCGTCGGCCGGGCGGCGTTGCTCGTCGAAACGTTCCGTTACGTCAGGGTGCGCCGCACTGGAGCCAGTCACCGAGCATCTGGCGCTCTGCGTTCGAGATGTTGGTGTCCTGCGGCATCGCGGTGGTGTAGACGGCTTGTTCCAAGATCCGCGAGCTGTTGGCGAGGATCTGCGCCTGCGTCGAGAGCGTTGGCTGCTCCTTGGTCGCATGGCACGAGAGACAGTTTGTCTGGATGAACGCGGAGCCGAAGTTGGCGTACGTGAGAGACGAGTCGCACGACAGGTTTGCGCTTGTAATTCCCGTCGAGCTCGCCGACGTACAGGCCGCGAGCAACGCGGCACACAAAAACGTCTTGGTCATGCTGGGATGTAGCGCGGTCGAGCGCGATGCTCTCTCGACGAAACAGAATGAAACGGCGACATGCGGCGATCACTCATGCCGGATTGCGAGCATGTAGCCGCCGCGCCGCACGGTCTTGATCAATTCCGGGTGACGCGGGTCCAGCTCGAGCTTGCTCCGCAGGCGCGACACGATGACGTCGATCGAGCGGTCGAACGAAGCGTCTTCGCTGCCATGTACAGCTCGCAAGATCGCCTCGCGCGAGACCGGCTTACCGGCGCGAGCGGCGAGCACGGTCAGCACGGCAAGCTCCATCCCGGTCACCTTGATCGGGCGCTCGCCAAGCGTGACGGTCCGCTTCGCGAGGTCGACGATCAGCGATCCAACCTCGATATGCTGCGGAGTCGAGACGAGGTCTCCGCGTGACCGTCGTACGCGGGCGCGAATTCGTGCGAGGAGCTCGGGGAGCGCGAAGGGCTTCAGGACGACGTCGTCGGCGCCGTCGTCGAGTGCGCGAACGCGCAGTTGCACCTCGTCTTGCCCGCTCAGCATGATGATCGGCGTGCTGCTGCGTTGACGCAACCTGCGGCAGAGGCTCAACCCGTCGACATCGGGGATGGACACGTCGACGAGGAGGATGTCCGCACGAATCTTGTCGAGGTCCGAGAGCACGACGGCGGGGTCGGGCAGGACGTGGACCTCGACTTCGCTCTGCGCGAGATAGTCGCGGGCGGCGCGGCTCGCCGCGACATCAGCGTCGACCAGGAGCACGCGAATCGCGCGGCTCGACATGCTCACAGAGCCGACAGGAAGTTCACGAGATCCGTCTCTTCTTGGTCGGAGAGCCGCATGTTGAAGCGTTGTCGATAGAACTGGACGACGGCGCGCAGGTCGTTCGCGAAACCGTTGTGAAAGTACGGTGGCCGCATCGCCACGCCGCGCAGCACCGGAATCTTGAATCTGCCGATATCGGCCCACTTGCCGGTCACCAGTGCGAGCCCCGGGTCGGTGATCGTCACCGTCGCGCCCGTCGTCGTGTTTCGGAACGTGTAGCGGGGAAGGCCGGGGAGGTTGTCCGTGCGCTGGTTCGCGTCTGCGACACCGATGTTCATGGGTACCGCAGTCGCGTGGTCGCCGACGTTCGGGCGGTCGTGACAGGTCGAGCAGCTGCCGCGCTGGTCCGGCAGGCCGGCAACGCCCTGGATGTTGATTGGCTCGGTGTTGAAGATGCGTTCGCCGCGCGCGATCGAGGCGCGCCGCTGCCCTTCGGCCGTCGAGGTGTCGACGTTCGCCCACGCGCCATAGAGCGTAAATGCGTTGCGCGATCCGGGGAGCAGCGCCTGCGTGGAGAGCGCTTGCGCTCCGCCGCCGCCCTCCGCGAGATCGCCGGCGACATCATCGGACCGTTGTGCCGTGTAGATCGAAGACTCGAAGGCGACGATCTGATCGATCTGCGTCGTGTCGACGCCCATTGCCTGCGCGTGCCCGGTGGTGGCATCGGTGGCCTGGGTCGCGAGCGTCGCCTCGCGCGTATCCCACATGATTTGACTCAAGAAGCCCAGGTTCGTCGACGGCAGCGGGCGGCGAAACAGCGACAGCTCGGCGGCCGTCGCGAAGCCGTACGGGTCGGATACGCTCGCGAGCGTGAACTCGGCACCTTCGGGGATGCCCTTTCCGACGCGAATCAGGCCGCGCTGGAGTAGCAGTGCGTACGACGTCTGGCGCGCGGCGGCCGTGGACGTGTCCGCAGTTGGCGACGTTGTGCCATCGACGGAACGAAACACCGGATCGGTTCCATCGCCTGCATTGAACCGCGTCTGCAGCAGCGCCGGTGTCAGGCTCCAGCCTGCCGTTTCGTCGTGACAGCTCGCGCACGTACGCAAGTTCGTTCCGAGCGACGCGAAGAACGGGTTACTGGCGTCACTGCCGGCCGTGAACACCGTCTCGCCCTGGCCGGTTGCCGCCGGAGGGTTCTGGGTTCCGCCGCCGCCGTTATCATCGCCACGGCCACCGCCGTCGGTGCAGGCCGCGAAGAACAGGAGGAGACCGATCGTCTTGCGCACGCCGATGGGTCGTCGCTGCGGGGAGTCGCATCGCAGCTCGACACATGTTGAAACGTTCGCGCGCTGCGAGAAGTCGTCTCGAAATGTTTCAAGGCGCGTGGCTTCGTGGAGCTCGAGCCACCAGGACGCGAATGAAGCCGCGCCGACCGGCGCCAAGGAGATGTCATGCGTGTCCGCTCTGCTCTCATACCGATCCTCGCCTCGTCGGCGTTTGTTGCTGCACAGCCAGCGCCGCCCCCGGAGGCGCCGGGCGAGGTGGTGCCAGTGCCGCCGCCCCCCGAGGCGCCCGTTGCGCCCGTCGCGCCCGTTGCGCCCGTCGCGCCCCCGGTCGTCGTATCCCCACCCGCCAACGTCCCGCCGAGCGCACTCCCACCGATCACGATCAACATCACGAACAACAACAACGGCAACAACAGCAACACGAACAACCAGACGAACACGGCCCCCGTGACGGTATCGACGCCGGTGACAGTATCGACGCCGGTGACGGTGACTGCACCCGTCACCGTCGGCGCCTCGCCGCCGGCCCTCACTCCGTTGCTCACGCCCGGGCATGCGGTCGACCGCTACGAGTTTCATCGACACGCGTCGTCGGAACGGTGGCTGCTGCTCGGTGTCACCGGCGGTGAGCGTGGCAAGAGTGGCGCTCACGCGAGCGTGGACGTGCTCACGCGCGGGCACTTCTCGTTGGGCATCGGTGTCACCGTCGACGGGCAAGAGAGCCGGTTCGGCGGCGGGCACGAGCGTCGCAAGAGCAGGCGCGGCGAAGGCGCCGACGCGGCAAGCGGCTCGGCCGATGCGTATATCGCGTACACGACGAAGGTCGGTCCGCTCGACGTGCGCGCGCTGATCGGAGCAACTGCATCGCACGACGCGAACGAGCACGAGCGGCACCTCTCGATGCGCTCGCACGAGCACGGCTCTGCAGACCTGGCCATCGCGCCGGAGGCAGCGCTGCTCGTTGGCTTGCCGTTGACGCGACACGTTGGCGTCGTCGCAGGGCCGACCCTGACGACGAGCGACGCCGGGAGCCGCGCTCGCGTCGACGCGACGATGTTCGCGGGACTCCGCTACAGCTTCTGACGTCGTGTTTCGCTTCTTTTCGATCGGCAACGAATGCGACGGCGCGTGCGACTCACTCGTCATGAAGCACGACGACTTTGGTGGACTGACTCGTGATCTGACCACGCTCTCGCGGCGCGGGATGCTCGGAGCCTTTGCGAAGGCGGCCGCTGGCCTCGCGATCGCGCCGGTGCTCGTCTCGGCGTGCAACGGCACGAGCTCCGACGGCCCGGATGCCAGCAGCGGCTCCGGCGCCGGTTCCGACGCCGCGGGCGGTGGAACCTGCTCGACGATTCCGACGGAAACGGAAGGCCCATACCCCGGCGACGGCACGAACGGTCCGAATGCGCTCACGCTGTCGGGCATCGACCGCAGCGACATCCGCACGAGCGTCGGTACCGCGAGCGGAACGGCGGACGGCGTCGCGATGACATTGAACCTGACGCTCGTCAGCGCGACGACGTGTGCGCCGCTCGTCGGCTACGCGATCTACGTGTGGCATTGCACGCGCGCGGGCGATTACTCGCTCTACACGGGCAGCGCGCAGAGCGAGAACTATCTGCGCGGCGTGCAGGTCACCGACGCGAACGGCCGCGTGTCGTTCACGACGATCTTCCCGGGCTGCTACTCGGGTCGCTGGCCCCACATCCACTTCGAGATCTACAGCTCGCTCGCCAAGGCGACGAACGGCTCGGCAAGGAGCGCCGTGTCGCAGCTGGCGATGCCGAAGGCGTCGTGCGATCAGGTGTATGCGACGTCGGGCTACGAATCGAGCGTCACAAACCTGTCGCGCATCACGCTCGCGACCGACAACGTCTTCAGCGACGGCGCGACCCTGCAGGTGGCAACCGTCACCGGCACGCCCGGCGCCGACCTCGCGGCCGCGCTGACCGTCGCCATCGCGGCGTAGTCGCGGCTCCATGATAGCGTCGCGACGTGTCTGAGCTCGGGTTCGCCGTCGTGATCGCTGCCGCCGCTCTCGCCTGCGGCCACCGCGACGAGCGCGGCGCGGCCGGGTCCGCGTCGGACCCGACGTCACCGATCCCCGGATATCGCAAGGTCGGCGAGCATCGCGCCGCTGACGGCGAAACGATCGTCGAGGTAGCGCGCAACACGCCGCTCCCGGTCGACACGAGCACCGGTGTGGAGCACGGCATGGCGCTGTACGAAGCGGGCCGCAACGCGGAAGCCGAGGACGCGCTGTACCCGCTGTGCGTGGGCGGCGACCACAACGCGTGCGGTGAGCTCGCCTACGAGTACTCCAATCCGTACGTGAGCTTTCCGCACCTGCAGGAGCGCGCTGCAGAAGTGACGACCAAGGCGTGTGAACAGCACGCGCGCCCCATCTCGTGCGCGCTGCTCGCCGACGCGTACCGCGACGGAAAATTCGGGCTGGCGAAGGATCCGCAGAAGGCGCACGAGCTGGTCAAGACCGCATGCAACGACGGCCACTACTGGTCGTGTGACAAGCTGAAGTCCGGCTCGGACGTCACGCGTCCCTGAGCGCGGCGTACCGTCGTCACTCGTCGCCGATACACGCGGCGATCGTTCCCGGTTCCGTGCTGGCCTGACGCAGCTCCCGCCGCTCGGCCGGCGACACGTCGATGACGCATGCACGCAGTCGGCCGTCATGCAGCGCCGCGTCGCGCACCGCGAGGTCTTTGCGGCCGCATGCCGCGAGCAACGCGTACCCGCATGTGCAGTTGCCGATCCGCGTACTCGCGGTCGGTGCATTCATCGTCGCATCGACCGCCGAGGTGATCCGGGTGCACCCGCTGGATCGCGGTGAACACCTGCATCGGATCGCGGGCGACCGACATGCAGCCGGTCAACAGCACCACGATCGCCAGCAGCCGCACGCCGCCACTCTAACCAACGCCGCGCTGGGCGAAGGTGCGATCACGCGCGCTTCACGCGGCGTGGTTGACTCAATTGCGACCGTGCGCAGCGGTCCCCTGCGACTCGCGGAGGTCGCCGTGCCCGCCGCCACGCAGGACGCGCAGCGCGAGCGGAATCGTCGACAGCGCGCCGATGCCGACAAGCACGCCGCCGACCAGCTTGCGGCGATCGCGATCGAGATGCTCGGCGAGAAGCAGGCCGGCGCCGAGGCCGAGCATGCCGCGCGTCGCGGCGATCAAGAACAGCTCCGGGAGACTGAGACGACGATCGCGCATGGCTTACTCCTTATGCGGCGCGTTCGATCGGCAGCGGCTGGATCGGCGCGGGCGGCTCGGGGGCCGGCGGCGTCACCGGCTCCAGCGGGGGCGGCTCGGGGAGCGGCGGCGGCTTCGGCCAGTTATCGGGCAACCGCGGCTCGGGTGGCTCGGACGGTAGGTTGATCGCGCGCAGCACGTGCTGGAGAGGAGCAACGTGCATGCCACGCGTGAGATCCGCGCCGTGTGCTGACGGAGCTTTTCGCGCGCGGGCGTGCTTTTCGCGCGCGGGCGTGCTTTTCGTGCGCAGGCGGTGCGCGATCGATCGCGGCGACGCGCTACGGGTTTCCGCGCATCGCGGGGAACTGCGGAACGGGGAGCGCCGCTTGCCAGGGCTCGCGGTGCCCGACGAAGACCTCGTATTGCGGCGTGAAGACGCCGGTGTCGTCGAACGCGCCGAGCGAGAGCTCGGTCTCGCCATTCTCGCGGCCGAGCACGCGCGAGCCGCAGTGCGGGCAGAAGCAGCGCGCGTAGGGCGGAGAGGCGCGCCACTCGCGGAGCTCGCCAGTGACCGTGACCTGCTCGTCCGCGAAGATCACGAACGCGACGAACGGCGCGCCGTGCGCCTTGCGGCACGTCATGCAGTGACAGTTCGCGACGCGCTTCGGTTCGCCCCGCGCGACGAAGCGGACCGCGCCGCACGCGCAGCCGCCGGTTCTCTCGGTGACCATGTGCGGAGCGTAGCGCTAGTGCGCTGCTTCGCGCGTCTCGATGCGGACCAGGGCATCGCGCAGCAGCTTGCGGGCGCGGTGAGCGCGGATCTTGACGTTGCCGACGGTGATGCCGAGCTTGGCCGCGACCTCTTGCTCGCTGTGCACGGCGCGCTCCGTGAGGATCTCGCGATACGTCGTCGGTAGCTGGGCCATCGCGGCGTGGACGCGTGCGCGATCCTCGGCGGCGGCGAGTTGATCGATCGCGGACGGCGTCGGGTCGGGGCGATGGTCCGTGGACGTGTCGTCGGCGACGAGGCGTAGGCGCGCGCGGCGTTGCTGGCGGAGAAAGCCGAGGGCCGTCGTCGCGGCGATGCGGTAGAGCCAGGTGCGGTAGTGCGAGTCGCCGCGGAAGGTGGCGCGGTGGCGGTAGGCGAGAAGCAGGGCCTTTTGCGCGCAGTCCTCGGCGTCGTGGGCGGTGCCGACGATGCGGCGCGCGATGGCGTAGACGAACTGGCGGTCGTCGGGGGCGAAGGTCGGCGCCGAAGCGGTCATAACGTCCAACATGAACCTTAAAACGTTCATCGGCAAGGTGCGCCACGGAGGAATTCGCTATGTCGCGGGAATCTCGGGGCCGGCCAGGGCCCGTAACCCGCTCGCCGGGATCGGCCTCCAAGGCGTGCGACTGAACGGACGTCTTGCAGTCGCTACCCGGTGCGACCATCGTGAATGCCGTGCGGCTGCTGTCCACTCGCGACCTCTCCGAGGCACTCGGCGTGAGCGAGTCGTCGCTCAAGCGCTGGGTCGATTCGGGCCGGATCGCGGGGTCGCGCACCGAGGGTGGGCATCGCCGGATCGCGCTGGGTGATGCGTTGCAGTTCATCCGCGAGTCCGGTGCGAAGGTCGTGCGGCCCGAGCTGCTCGATTTGCCGGAGATCGCGGTCGCGCGCGAGCGGGGGCGCGAGCGGTTGCTCGATCATCTGATGGAAGGCGATGCGCGCGGGGCGCGCGGATGGCTGGCGGCGCGGTATCTCGGCGGCGAGTCGATCGCGGCGCTCGCGGATGGACCGATTCGCGATGCGATGCACGCGGTCGGCGAGCTGTGGCGGCATGACGAGTCGGGCGTGTTCGTCGAGCATCGCGCGACCGATACGTGCTTGCAGGCGCTCGCGGAGCTGCGGAGCTTGCAGCCGGTGGTCGCGGCGCGGGCGCCGGTCGCGATCGGAGGCGCGCCCGCGGGCGATCCGTATCTGATCGCGAGCCAGCTCGCGGCGATGGTCGCGGGCGAGGTCGGGATGCGCGCGGTGAACCTCGGGCCCGACATGCCGCCGTCGGCGCTCGTGCGGGCGGCGGCGCAGCTGCATCCGAGGCTGGTCTGGATCAGCGTGACGTCGAGCATGGCGCCGGCGCGCGCCGCGGCGCTCGTGAGGGCGCTCGAGTCGCTGCCGCGCGGGATCGCGATCGTCGTCGGTGGCCAGCAGGCGGCGGGGCTGCAGCTGCCGGCGCGCGTGCGGCGCGGGACGGTGATGGAGGATCTGGCGGCGGTCGCGCGCGCGATCCGGCGCTCGTAGCTAGAGCGTGGTGCCGGCGAGCCGACAGACGACCTCGCTGCTCGCGACGAGATTGCCGGTCGGCGTGCGCGCCAGCAGCTTGAACGCGAGGAGCGGGGCGCCCGGCGCGAGCTCGCGGAGGATCGCGGCGCGATCGGCGAGCAGCTGGGCGAGCAGGTGCTCGTCGGTGTGGACGCGGCCCGTGACCGCGGCGTAGACGTGCGCGAGCGGTCCCCACAGGCGCGGCGCGGCGACGACGAGCAGGATCGCGAGCGCGTCGCGCGACAGGCCGTACTCGCGGCGCAGCTCGGCGTGCGGGCCGATCGCGTCCCAGCGCGCGAACGAGCCGGGCAGCGTCGTGCGTTCGCCGTAGAGCGCATCGATCAGGCCGAGCGCGGGTCCGCGGCCGGCGGCGCGGCACAGCTCGGCGACCCAGCCGCGCAGGTCGGCGTGGTAGGCGTCGAGCATCGCGCGCGGCAGCGGCGTGGTGCGGGTGTCGAGGAGGAGGACATCGCGACGGGGCTCTCGATACTCCATGACCAGACACACGCGAGATGTGGCCCAAAGGTGCAGTAGATTCGGCGGCAGGCGTGTCTCGTAGTCATTTCGATGTCTTGGTCGTGGGTGCAGGCAGCAGTGGTGCGGCCGCGGCGGCGTTTCTGGCGGAGGCGGGGCTGGCCGTGGTGTGCGTCGAGCGGCGGGCGCTCGCGGAGGCCGGTGCGCGGTGGGTCAACGGCGTGCCGCGCGCGGCGTTCGCGGAGGCGGGCGTCGAGCTCCCGGGCGAGGGCGAAAGCTTCGGGCGACCCGCGCCGTTTCATCTCGTCGCGCCGAGCGGGCGCGCGTGCGTGCGCGAGCACGACGTGATCGATGTCGACATGCGCCGGCTCGTGGCGCGGCTGCAGGAGCGCGCGGCGCGAGCGGGAGCCGAGCTGCGCGAGCGCGTCCGCGTGACCCGCCGCGACGGCGCGCACGTGATGACGAGCGCCGGGCCGATCGAGGCGCGCTACATCATCGATGCGAGCGGACTCGCGGGCGCGAGGCTACTCGGGCAACCGGCCGTCGAGCGCGACGATCTGTGTGCGGCCGCGCAGCAGGTGCACGAGGTCGTCGATCGCGATGCGGCGCGCGCGTTCTTCGACGAGCACGACGTGCGCGAGGGCGAGATCCTCGGGCTCGTCGGGCTCGCCGGTGGGTTCAGCGTGCTCAACGTGCGGATCCATCCCGGCGGCGCGACGATGGGCATCCTCACCGGATCGATTCCGTCGCTCGGCTTCGCGTCGGGCAAGGCGATGCTCGACGAGTTCGTCGCGAGCCAGCCGTGGATCGGCGCGCGGATCTTCGGCGGCAGCGGCGCGATTCCGCTGCGGCGCTCGCACGATCGACTCGCCGATGATCGTGTCGCGCTGCTCGGCGATGCCGCGTGTCAGGTGTTCCCGGCGCATGGCTCGGGCGTTGGCGCGGGCATGATCGCGGCGCGACTGCTCGCCACGACGCTCGCGAGCGGCGGCACGCTGCGCGACTACGAGGTGGCGTGGCAGCGTCGGCACGGCGGGCTCAACGCGTTCTTCGACGTGTTCCGCCGCTGGAATCAGGCCGTCGACGCGGCGACGCTCGGCCAGGTGATCGGGCTCGGCCTCGTCGACGAATCGACGCTGCGCGCCGGCATCGATCAGGTGCTGCCGCCCGTCGATGCGCGCGCGATCGCTTCCAAGCTGCGCGTGCTCGCCGGTCAGCCGGCGCTCGCGGCCCGCATCGCGACGACCGCCGCTCGCAGCGCGCTCGTCCACACGCTGTACCGCAACTATCCGCGGCGCGCCGATCGCGTCGCGACGTGGGCCCGCGCCGTCGACTGGGTGCTGGGTGCCTGATACAACGGGGCGTGTTCGACACGCTCCGCGAGGCGGCGCGCATCGCGACGTGGGCTCCCGACGAAGCTCGCGAGCTGATCGCGCGCGTCGAGCCGACCGACGACATCGGCGTCGCGCGGGCGGCCGAGCTGCTCGCGAAGATCGGTGCGGTCACGCAGCAGTGGGAGCTCGCGCGCGAGATGTACGACGACGCGGCCGGCGCGTGGGAGGCGCACGATGCGGCGCGCGCGGCCGCGCTGCGTGCGATCGGTCGGTGCTTGCCGCTCGCCGCGTTCACGACGGATGTCGATGCGATCGCGAGCGAGGTCGAGATCGTGCGCCGCGTGTTCGAGGAGGGCCGGCCCGCGCCGGTCGTGCAGCGCGCGGTGACCGAGATCCGGCGGGCGCTGACGCCGCGGCCGATCACCGGCGTGATCGAGCGCGCGTTCGGGCTGTCGCCGGGCGAGATGGCGTACGTGATGGCCGCCGCGGCGCCGCAGCTCGAGGCGGACGTGCTGCCGGTGACCGGCGTCGATGACTGGCGCGAGCTGCTCGGTGCGTCGAGTCTCGATGGCGAGGTGCCGCTCGGCCGCGCGGCGCCGCTCGTCAAGGAGACGCCGGCGCTCGTCGCGCATCCCGCGCTCGTCAGCCGTCTGCTCGGGCGCGCGACCGTCGAGAATCCGATCGGCTGCACGGCGAGCTTCGTCACGCCGGGCGCGGCGCCCGCGAATGCCGAGGAGCTCGCACGCACGCTGGTCGTCGATCGCAGGATCCTCGCCGGCGAGCGCGTCGACCAGCTGGCCGCGATCGCAGCGCGTCGCGAGCTGCGCGTGCTCCACGTGCGGGCGCAGGCGGCGAGCAGCCTCGCGCTGGCCGCGGCGGTCGTCGAGGCGGGCCTGCATGGCGCGATCGCCGCGATCGACGCCGAGGAGTGGCGGCACGTGAAGCTGCCGGGGCAGGGACCGCTGTTCGTGATCGCGCGGCGGCCCATCGCGGGCACCGTCGCGATATCTTCGGGGCGATGAGCGAGGCGAATACGTTGCTCGCGCAGGCCGTCGCCGCGTTCAACGCGGGCGAGCTGCGGACCGCGGCCGATCGGTTCGAGCGCGCGGCGAACGTGCTCGCAGGTGTGTCGCCGGCGGATGCGGTGCTCGCGCTCGAATCGGCGGCGCGCGTGCGGTTGATGCTCGAGCAGCCGCGGCATGCGGCGCTTGCGGCGGCACGGGCGCGTGCGCTGGCGCCGGAGTCACCGCGAGTCGCGCGCGTTGCGGCGGAGATCGCGGATCGCGGCGGCGATGTCGATCAGCGGCGCGTCGCGTGGCAGCAGGTGCTCGAGCGCGGCGGCCCCGTCGAGCAGTACGCGGCATATCTACGCCTCGCGTACCTCGCGCGCGAGGTCGAGGATGCACGCGGCGCGCTCGCGGCGTTCGAGGCGGCGCTTCCGCTCGCGGCCGATGAAGACGATCGCGCCGAGGTGCTGATCGAGATCGCGCTGACGCGCACCGCGCTCGCTGATTACGGCGCCGCGCTCGCGACGCTCGACAAGATCACGACCGATCAGCACGCTCCGCGCGTCACGGGGCAGCGCGGCGTGATCGCGCTTGCACAAGGCGACGTCGACAAGGCCCTCGCGCTCGCCGACCAGGCCCGCGAGCAGGCGGTCGCGCGCGATGACGTGATGAGCTACCTCGGCGCGGCGTCGCTCGTCGCGATGATCCACGAGCAGGCCGGGCGCCACATGGAGGCCTACGACACCTACATCCGCGCCCGGGAGTCTCTGGCCGATCTGCTCGGCGAGGAAGGCCGCGCGCTCGTCCAGCCGGCGATCACGCTGTTCGAGGAGCGGCTCGGCAAGCCGAAATTCGATGAAGTTTGGAACGCTTGGGTCGCCATGCGTCGCGCCGCGCGAAGCGGGTGAAAACCCGAGGCGATCACGGGGATATTGCTGGGGAAACCAGCGTAAAAAGGGACAGCATGGCCGAGAACCCTTCCAACGGTCCTAGTGGAGCTGGTCCTGCCGCCGCGGCGAAGGCGCCGGCGCCCGCGCAAGCGCGACAGATCGCAGCGCAGGCGGCGCAGCGATCGAAGCCCGGCAAGCTGCCGGGCAAGCTCGCCGCGGATCTCGGTCAGTCGCTCGGCGGTCACGACATGGACGGCGTCGACGTCCACACCGATGCGGCGGCGGCCGAAGCAGCGGGCGCGCTCAACGCGAAGGCGTTCGCGGTCGGCAAGGCGATGTTCTTCGGCGAGGGCCAGTACAACCCCGACTCGAAGGAAGGCCAGCACCTCATCGCGCACGAGGCGGCGCACACCGCGCAGCAGAGCGGCAGCGATGCGGGCATCCCGCAGCTCGCGTCGATGGACGTCTCGAGCCCCGGCGACAAGCACGAGGTCGAGGCGGAGTCGTTCGCCGATTCGTTCAGCAAGGGCGGCAAGGGCAGCGTGTCGCCGGTGTCGAAGGGCTCGGTGTCGCGCTCGATCATCCAGCGCGATCTACTCGACGGCAAAGGTCCCGAGCTCCCGCCGCCCGCGCCGATCAACGCGCACGAGGCGAGCCCGTCGGATCTGACGCACGGCGCGTCCGAGGCGATCAAGAACGCGCGCGCCGCCGGTGGCACGAACGCGGTCGTCGCGAAGGTCCACGAGCTGCGCAACGGCGCGAACGACAAGACGCGCAACGCGGTCGAGAGCGCGATCAGCTCGACGCTCAGCGAGGACGAGAAGAACGCGCTCGACGGCAAGACGTCACAAGCGCCGGCGGCGGGCGGCGAGCCCGGTGCGCAGACCAAGGGTGCGCCGCAGAACAAGGCGCCCGAGCAGGCGCCGAAGAAGGCGTCCGACAAGCCCGGCGCCGACAAGGGCGGCGAAGGCGGCGGGGGTGGGGCGGATCCTGCGTCGGAGGACAAGGGCGCTGCCGGCGGCGGCAAGGGCGGCGATAAGCACGACGCAAAGGGCGGCGACGCGAAGAACGCGCCGGCGGGCACGGGCGGCGCGCACAAGCCGGAACCGAGCAAGGAGCCGGCGCATGCGGGCGGCGATCACGAACCGGCCGGCGGCGATCACGAGCACAAGGCGCCGCACGTTCCGGAAGCGGCCGGTCGCGAGCTGATCGAGCAGGAGCTCGCGTTCCACGAGAAGTGGGCGATGTACTCCAACGGCGGTGCCGGCGCGCGCGCGGGCGGTCTGCTGAAGGGTCTCGTCACGACCGACGCGGTCGAAGGCGGCAAGGGCGCGCTGACCCAGGTCCTGATGGGCCAGGGCATGAAGCTCGCCGTCACGAAGACCGCGCTCGGCAAGATTCCCGGCGTCGGCAACATCATCGGCGGCGCGTTCTCCGCCTACAACCTGTTCTCGAACGGCGGCGCCGGCATCAAGAAGATGGGCGGCGAGGCGATCGAAGGCATCGGCGGTGCCTTCAGCGCGCAGAACTGGAAGGACAGCCCGTGGCTCACCGCGGCGAACCTCGTCGCCGGCATCCAGGCCACGCTCGAGCTGATCGGCAACGTGTGCCAGATCCTGTCGGGTCTCGCGTATGCGTTCGCGGCGATCGCGGCGCTCGGCGGTCTGCTCTCGATCTTCTTCCCGCCGCTCGCGTTCCTCGTGCCGTACATCCCGACGGCGATCAACTTCGGTCGCGCGTGCGGTGGCATCGCGACGGTGTGCTTCTCGGTCGCGAGCCTGATCTCGCCGATCTCGCCGCTGCTGCGCGCGATCCACCTGATCTTCTCGAACCAGGATCCGATCAAGCTCGTCGAGGAGGACAAGAAGTTCCACGAGCAAGCGCAGGGCGCGATGGCGAACTACGCCGCCGCGACCGCGAACTCCGCGATCGACAGCAAGGGCAAGAGCTTCAACCCCGTCAACAAGATGCTCGGGGAGATGCATGAAGGTGCCGACGCCGCGAAGGAGTCGATGCACAAGGGCGCCGTCAAGGAAGTCGGCGAGGACATGCAGATGCCCGAGATGGAGCTCAAGGGCGCCAAGGACAAGGCGATGGCCGGCGGCGTGAAGGAGAACCTGCCGGGCAACCACGCCGACAAGGCCGCCGACGCGAACAAGATCGGCAAGGACTACTTCAACCCCGACGAGCGCGCGAAGCCGCTCGAGGACAAGGTTGCGAAGGAAGAAGACCGCGTCAAGACGACCGAGGACACGGCGCACCGTCGCGAGGCCGAGCTCGACAAGGCGAAGGAGAAGCTCGCCGACGACAACAACCGTCCCAACCGCCGTGCCGTGCAGCTCGCCGAGCGCCGGCTCGAGAAGGCCGAAGGCAAGGTCGCGGCGGCGGAGGCGGCGAAGGAAGACGCCGAGGGGCACCTCGCGGTCGGCGGGCGCAACAACGCCGGTGGCGCGCAGGGCAACGTCGGCGACACGAGCAACGGCGCGCGCGGCCGCCTCAACGAGAACGGCGAGGAGAAGAAGATCGAGACCGCCGCCGAGGCG
>JAFAOG010000383.1 GCA_019237945.1 Deltaproteobacteria bacterium
GAGTCGAACTTGTTCGTCGAGCTGAACAGCGGCTCGCCGGTGACGATGTCGACGTAGATGCCGGGCGCGTGGTTGTCCCAGTACGCGTTGTGGAACGGCTGCTCGGTCGCGCTGTGCTGCGTGACCTCGTATTGCAGCTCGGTCAGCTGCTTGCGCAGCACGCCGTCGGCCGGCTTGCCGTGGACCGGGCCCGCCACCGCCGCCGCCATCGAGAGCAACAGAGACGCGAGGATGATCCGCATGCCCTGTCTACGCGGGCAGGGCGCCTCGGTTACAGGCGCCGAAAACGACAACGGCCAGCAACGGTTGGACGCTGCTGGCCGCGGGAGCGAGGTCGATCAGGCGCGGGCGCGCTCGACGGTGACCTCGTGGTCGTTGTGCGAGGTCCCGTGGACGCCGGCGATGATGTCATCGACCAGCTCCTCGGCCACGCGGACGTGCGCGTGCGAGTCGCGCAGGCTGACCGACCCGATGCGCGCGGTGTCACCGCCGATCGGAGCCGCGAGCAGCTTGCGCAGGTCATCCGCGCTCACGCCGTGCTTCTTGCCCAGGCTGATGAACAGACGCGCCTGGTTGCCGTCGCCGGCCGCCGCGGCCTTCTTGCCGTCGTCCTTCTTCGCGGGGCGCTCGTCGTCCTTCTCGGACTTCTTCGCCTTGCGGTCATCCTTCGCGTGCCGATCGTCCTTCTTGTCGCGACCACGGCCACGGTCGCGATCACGGCCGCGCGACTTGCGGTCGCTGCGCTCGCCACGCTCCTCGGTCTCGCTGGCCTCTTCACCGTCCGCGCTCGCGCGCGCCGGCTCGGCCGCCGGAGCGGTCGACTTGTTCTCGGCCCACGTCTCCCAGAACTCCTTCGTCTCTTCCGTCGGCGCGCTCGAGCGCTTGTCGCGCTTCTTGCCCTTGTCGGCGCGGTCGGTCGCAGTGCGAGCGGCGTCGTCGAGCTTCGGGCTCGTCGTCGCGGTGTCGCTCACCTCGGCGGTCGGCGCTTCGGTCGACGCCTCGGCGGTGGTCGCCTCGGCCTCGGTGCGCGGACGCTCCTCGCCGCGGTCACGACGGTCGTCGCGGTCGCGATGACGGTCACCGCGCTCGCCGCGCCCATGGCGGTCCTCGCGATCGCCGCGCGCATGACGCTCGTCGCGGTTGCCGCGGTCCTCACGATTGCCACGCTCGCCGCGGTCACGGCCTCCGCGGTCACCGCGGTCGCGGTCACCACGCTCACCGCGGTCGCGATCGCCACGAGCATGGCGCTCGTCGCGGTTGCCGCGATCCAGGGTCGTGTCGGTCGCGGCAGTCGCCTCGGCGGCCGGCTCGACGGAGCCCATCGTCGGCTGCGCCGGCAGCGTGCTGTCGGCCGGGACCGGGGCGGTGCCCTCGGCGGTCATCCCGCCAACGCGCTCCTCGTGGCCATGGCGCTCCTCGCGGCGCGGACGGTCGTCACGATCGCGACGCTCGCCACGGTCACGGTCGAAGCGCGGACGGTCGCCGCGATCGCGGTCGAAACGGCGCTCGCCACGGTCGCCACGGTCACCACGGTCACCGCGCTCGCCGCGGTCACGATCGCCGCGCTCACTGCGCTCGCCACGGTCACCACGGTCCCCGCGCTCCGTGCGCTCACCACCCTCGCCGAAGCGGGGGCGCTCGCCGCGCTCACCACCCTCGCCGGAGCGGGGACGCTCACCGCGCTCTTCGCCGCCGAAGCGGGGACGCTCACCGCGCTCACCACCCTCGCCGAAGCGCGGACGGTCGCGGTCGAAGCGCGGACGATCGCCGCGCTCGCCACGGTCGCGGTCACCGCGCTCGCCGCGGTCACCACGCTCCTCGCGCTCGCCACCCTCGCCAAAGCGCGGGCGGTCGCGATCGAAGCGCGGACGGTCGCCGCGCTCGCCACGGTCGCCACCCTCGCCGAAGCGCGGGCGGTCGCGGTCAAAGCGCGGACGCTCGCCGCGCTCCTCGCCGCCACCTTCGCCGTCGTGCGTGCGCTCGCGGCGGGGCCGCGGGGACGCCTTCGTCGACAGCGTGTTCAGCTTCTCGGCGACCAGAGCGGCCAGCACGCGCTTGCCGTTCATCGAACCGAGCAGCTTCTCGAAGATCTTGGTCTCGAGCTCGTTTGCCTGGCCGGTGACGCCGCGGATCAGGATCTGCACCGGGTCCGGCGCCTGCGGCACGCCGACGGGCGGCAGCGGCACCTTGAGCTTGCCGATGAAGATGTCGTCCTTCGGCAGCAGGCGCTCTTCCGGCTTGATGCCGAACGTCAGGCGCACGTAGCGGAAGTTGCCGAGCTCGCGCGGACCGACGAGCGAGAGGGCGGTGCCCTTCTTGCCGGCGCGGCCGGTGCGGCCGGTGCGGTGCACGTAGACCTCGGGCGACTCGGGCACCGAGTAGTTGATCACGTGCGAGAGGTTCGAGATGTCGATGCCGCGCGCAGCGACGTCGGTCGCGCACAGGAAGCGAAGGTTCTTCGCCTTCATGCGGCCCATCACGCGCTCGCGGTCGCTCTGCGAGAGGTCGCTCGACAGCGGCTCGGCGTCGAGGCCCTGCTTCTGCAGGAACTTCGCGACGAGCGTCGTTTCGTCGCGCGTGTTGCAGAAGATGATCGCGCTCTCCGGCTCCTCGGCGAAGATGATCTTCAACAGGTCGCGGCTGCGCGCGATACCGCTGACGATGTAGTACGCGTGGTGGATGTCGGTGACCGACACCTGGTCGCGCGACAGCGAGATCATCTCCCGCTGCGGCATGTGACGGCGCGCATAGCGCGTCACTTCGTCGGGCATCGTCGCCGAGAACAGCGCCGTCTGGTGCTTCTCGGGCAGGTACGACGTGATCTTCTCGATGTCCTCGAGGAAGCCCATCGACAGCATCTCGTCGCACTCGTCGAGCACGAACGTGGTGACCGTCTTGAGGTCGAGCGTGCGGCGGCCGATGTGGTCGAGCACGCGGCCCGGCGTACCGACGACGACGTGCACCCCGTCCTTGAGCGCCTTGATCTGCTTGCCGATCGGAGCGCCGCCGTAGACGGCCTCGATCACGATGCCGCGGTGCTTGCCGATCTGGGCCAGCTCGCGAGCGACCTGCAGGGCGAGCTCGCGCGTCGGCGTCAGGATCAGCGCCTGGCACTGGCGAGCCGCCGGCACCATGCGGTTGACGATCGGCAGACCGAACGCGGTCGTCTTGCCGGTGCCGGTACGCGACTGGACCAGCAGGTCCTTGCCGTCGTTGACCGGTTTGAACACGGCGGTCTGCACCGGCGTCGGTGCGAAGTACCCCATGTCGTCCAGCGCGAGCTTGACGTCGGGGTGTAGCCCCAGGTCATCGAAGCTCGGAGCCTTCGGCTCGGCAGAGATGTCAGTAGTGGTATCGGCGGTCGGGTTCAGCGCCGCGATCATCGCCGCGGCGTCCGCCACACCGTTCTCGGTGGGCGTCGTTCCATTTGTCATCGATCAAAACCTTGCTGTGAGGATCTCCGAGGTCGTCCAGTCGGAGTGCTGGTCGGGACGCGGAGCCCGGATTCGCCGGAACCAAGCGACGTCGCTGGTTGCGGCCGGGCGTGGCGTGTCCGAAGCAGAGCTCCGCGTGCACGTCATCGTGCTCGCAGGCCCTGGTCTTCGTCGAAATCACCAACACGGAATGCCTTCTAGTTCGCGCGAACTCTAGTCGCGCAGGCACCCCCGGTCAAGGTGAAGCTACGGTCGCGGGAGCGTCAGCCGCACGGTTCCGGTCGCATCGGAGGTCCCGTGGCCGACCAGTGGGGCGGGGACGACGCAGGGGTTCGGCGGGTACTGGCTCTGCCCGCACGACGAGGTGTCGACGGCGAGCGAGAACACGCGCAACTCGCCGCCATCCACCGGGTTTCCGGCGGGATCGACGAGGTGGCCGTGGATGTTCGCAGCGTCGGGAACGACGACCTTCCCGAGCGTCACCGCCATCTGGCCGGCGCGCGGGATCTCGATATTTCCGAGCGTCCACGACGGCACGTCGGCGCCGCTCGCCGGCTCGATTGCGAGGTCGTACGTACCCCACGTCATGTCGATGAACGGGTCGACCCACACGACGAAGTCTCCGGAGTCGGGGGTCACGGCGGTCGGGGCCGGGATCTGCGTCAGGAAGTCCTGCTCGCCACCGACCAGGCTCCACGAGAACCGCAGCGACGGCCGCGCCGTGACGCTCGCGCCGGCGATCGGATAGCCGCGCGTGTCGAACAGCGTGCCGCGCAGCGCAACGCGCGGAGCGAGGCGGACCTCGGCGCCGCTCATGTCGAGCGTCCACGCGGCGTCGTAGATGACGCCGAGGTTCGAGCTGACCGGCGGGATCACGCGCAGGACGTAGTTGCCCGCGAACGCCGAGCCGTCGAGCAGCGTCAGCTTCGCGACGCCGTCGTCGCCGGTCGTCACGTCATTGATGATCTCGGCGCGCGCTCCACCCGCGAGCGCGGGGTTGTACGCCGCACGCACGATCACGCGGGCGCCCGCGATCGGCGCGATCTGGCCCGATCCGGTGACGCCCCTGATCGGAATCGTGACGGCGATCGGGTTGCCGAGCGACGGCGGAGCCGCGAGCAACTTCTGCGACGACTGCGCGGGGATGTTCGGCAGGTGCAGCGTCGGCGCCACGACGTTGGTGCCGTACGGCGTCGCGACGAGCTCGACGTTACCCGTGATGCCCGCCGACAGCGTGATCGAGAAGTAGCCGTTCGACGTGTAATCGACCGTCGACACCTCGAGTGGCGCCTCCGCCGGATCCCAGCGGCCAATGGCGACGACGCGATAGTTCTGCAGCGCATGGCCGTTGCCGTCGGTGAGCGAGCCCGTGATCACGGGCGCGTCGGCGCTGCCGAGCGTGATCGTCGAGGCGGGCAGGTCGCCGGCCGCGTGCAGCGTCATGCGCAGCGGCGGGGCGAGCTCGGCGGGCGAGGTCGTGCCGTTCGTCGGCGGCTGCGCGCCGCGGCCGTCCGGCGTGATCGTGACGACGTAATCCGGATCGCCCGCGTGCGTCTTCGGCACGCCGAGCGAGAACGAGGTCGAGCCGCGCGCGATGCCCATCTTCGCATCGGCGATCGCGTGGAAGCTCGGGCCGCCGGTGAACAGCGCGCCGCGCGTCACCGTGATCGTCGCGGGCAGCGAGTCGCTCGTGCACGTCGTGCCGCCGCTGCAGT
>JAFAOG010000453.1 GCA_019237945.1 Deltaproteobacteria bacterium
GGATGCCGAAGAACTCGGGCACGGCGGCGCCGACCATCGCGACCGGCGGTGCGGCGGCGGTGACCGTCGTCTGCGCGCGCACGGTGACGCGGGCCGCGATCGGCAGCCCGACCCCGCGCGGCACGCGAACGTTGCAGCCGGCCGCGACGGCAGCCAGCGTTATGAGCGACCATGGGCGCATGATCTCGTTCCCCCGGTATCTGATGTTACCGGTGTTCGCGGCGGCGTGTGTGACCGAGCTTCCTCCGCGGCCGGTGCCGCCGGCAACCGTGCCGCCGATGCAGCCGGCGCCTCCGCCGCCCGCCGGGCAGGCGCGGCTCGTCGTCGACGTCGCGGATGGACCGGCGCCGGTCGTGCGCGTGCGGATGGCGCCGCAGCAGGTCGGCAACCAGCGCTATCGGTTCGAGGAGCAGAACGAGCCGTTCTGCACGCCGTCGCCGTGCGCGGTCGACCTGCCGTTCGGCAACGTGCTGCTCGGCTTCCCACGCGTCGGCCAGCGCGATGTCACGGAGGTCGAGCTCGTGCATGTCGGGCCGGAGAGCTCGGTCTACCGACGCTCGCTGAGCCTGTACCAGCACCGGCATAGCGGGCTGACGACGTGGGGAATCCTCGCGACGTCGATCGGCGGCGCGAGCGCGATCACGGGGACGGTGCTGCTACCGATCGGGCTGTCGGATAGCAACGCCGGCCTGACGACTGCAGGCGGCATCACGCTCGGCGCGGGCGCGCTGCTGATCGCGCTCGGGGTGTGGGCGCTGCGCGCGGATGCCGATACGTATCAGCCCGGTGCGATCGCGCACTTCCCGGTCGCGCCGTAGTCACATCGCGAACTCGAAGCCCTGCTTCGTGAGCCGGTCGTACTTGCGGCGGTCGAAGCGGTAGAGGCGCGCGGCGCGGTGGCGCACGCCCTGCTCGACCTCGTCGGTCTCGACGAGCAGATCCATCGCGAGGATCTTCTTCCGGAAGTTGCGCTTGTCGAGGTCGGTGCCGAGGATGATCTCGTAGAGGCGCTGCAGCTGGGTCAGCGAGAAGCGCTGGGGCAGCAGCTCGAAGCCGACCGGCGCGTAGCGGACCTTGCCGCGCAGGCGCTCGTGCGCGCGCTGGACGATGTCGGCGTGATCGAACGCGAGCTTGGGCAGGTCGTCGAGGCCGAACCAGCCGACGCCCATCGCATCCGTCGCGGCGCGGATGCGGTGATCGGAGAGCTTGGCGAGCGCGTAGTAGGCGACGGTGACGATGCGCTCGCGCGGATCGCGATCGAGGCCGCCAAACGTGTAGAGCTGCTCGAGGTAGACGTCGGTCACGCCGGCTTCTTCTTCGAGCTCGCGGCGCGCGGCCTCGTCGAGCGTCTCGTCGATGCGAACGAAGCCGCCGGGCAACGCCCAGCTGTGCTGGAACGGCGTCAGCTTGCGCTGGATCAGCAGCACCTTGAGGTCGGAGACGTCGAGACCGAACACGACGCAGTCGACGGTGACGGCGGGGCGCGCGTACTCGTACGTGAAGCTCATCGCGTTGCCTTGCCCATCGCGACGTAGGCGCGCATCTCGGCGAGCTCGCGCTCGAAGCCGCCCGACAGGATCGGGAACCGGCACCAGCTGCGCGGATCGACATTGCGATCGTCGAGGTGAAACGACGGCGCCATGCGCTCGCGCTTCCACTGGTTCTGGCACCACAGCCGGAAGAACCGCTCGATCCAGATCGCGAGCTGGTTCGGCGACTGCTGCGGATAGCGCGGGATCATCTCCTGGAGCACTTCGATCGGCGTGTGCTTGTCGCGGATCGCGGAGTCCTCGACCGCCTCGAGGAAGTCGTACGGCATGAGGTCGGCCTCGTCGGTCTGTGCGTACTGCGCGGGGCGCAGCTCGGCGGTCGGCTGCTGCGCATTGATCGCGGAGAGCGCGGCGATCGGCTCGCCCCCGACGATGCCCTTGCGCTCCATGAACACGAGCCACGTGCGCAGGAACGACTTGTCGATGCCGCCGAGCGGCGCGAGGCCACCGGCGGTGTCGCCGTCCATCGTCGCGTAACCGACGGCCGCCTCGCTGCGGTTCGACGTCGTGATCAGGATCGAGCCGCGCACGTTCGCGAGCATCCAGATCGACGGCGCACGCACGCGCGCCTGGATGTTCTGCAGCGTCAGGTCATCGACGTCCCACGTCAGCGGGCGACCGATCGTCTTCTCCGTGCCGGCGACGTAGGCCGCGTGCTGCGCCGCGACGTCGATGACGTGGAACTCCGCGCCGAGCGCGGTCGCGACGGTCTCGGCGGCTGCGCGCGTGACCTTGCCCGAGTTCTCGGTCGGCTGGTAAGCGCACGCGAGCAGCGCGCGGACCGCATCCTTCGGCGAGCCCTTGCGATCGAGCACCTCGACGAGGCGCTTCGCCCACGGCAGCCGCTGGCGCACGCCACCTGCGCCGAGCTCCTGGAACGCGAGGTGGACCGCAGTCGCAACGAGCGTCGCGCATGCTGCCGAGTCCGCACCGCCCGACAGCGACACGACGTAGCCCTGCGCGCGGCTCTTGCGCAGGTAGTCCCACAGGCCGAGCGCGACGGCGCGCGCGAACTCCTCTTCCTTGATCGACGCGCGATCTTCCCAGCTGCGCTCGAGCTGCGGCGGCGCCTCCGGCTTGCGCGACGGCCACACGAACGGGTGCTCGATCACCTGCGCCTCGGCGTCGTGACGCGGCCGGTGACTTCCGCGGCGCGCTTGCTCGCGGCGATTGCCGTCGATGTCGATCACGGCGGTCGCGAGCTCGACCTCCTGGAACGACAGCCGGCGCCCGCGCGCGATCAGCTCGCCACCCGACGCGATCAGCCCGCCGCCGTCGTAGATCACGCGCCCCGCCTCGTTGCCGAGCAGATTCGCGTAGAGATACGCGACGCCGAACGCGCGCGAGCCCTCGATCACGAAGCGCTGACGCACGGCGAACTTCTGGAACGCGAAGTGACTCGCCGACGGGTTGCAGATGATGTCGACGCCGCGCAGCGCGAGGTCGGTGCCGGGGCGGTTCGCGACCCACGCGTCCTCGCAGATCTCGAAGCCGATGCGGACGTCGCCGAGATCGAACACGAGGTCGCCGATCGGATAGCGGCGCGTTGTGCCGTCCTCCGCGGTGCGCTCGAGCACGTCGACCTCGGCGGCCGGCCACGCCTTGAACCAGCGCGGCTCGTAGTGGATGCCGTCGCCGGCGAGGAACTGCTTGGCGACGAACCCGACGATCTTGCCATCGGCGAGCAGCGCGGCTGCGTTGTACAGCGCCTTCTCGTGGTAGACGGGCAGCCCGACCGTGACGACCATGCCCTTGGTCAGCGGGGCGAGCGCGTCGAGCTGGGCGAACGCGGTGTCCTGCAGGCCGTCCATGAAGAACGCGTCCTCGCAGCCGTAGCCGGTGATCGCGAGCTCCGGCAGGCAGAGCATCGTCACGCCCTCCGCACGCGCATGATCGATCGCGGTGCGCAGATGAGCGAAGTTGCTCTCCCACGCGAACGGCGTCTGGTTGACGCAAGCGACTCCGACCTTGATCAGCTTCATGGCGGTTTACCGGTTGGACGTTAGATGCTCGGAGAGCAGCTCGGCGGTGCTCGAGACGTGCAGGAAATCCGACGCGAGGGCGACAGCATGCGGGTGGCTGTCGGTGACGGCGACCTGGCCGAACAGGCCGGAGCGCTGGATGCGGGCGAGCGAATCGGCCGGGAACACGCCGTGGGTCGCGATCGCGTCGATGCGGGCGGCGCCGGCAGCGCGGTAGGCCTCGGCGGCCGCGATCAGCGATCCACCGGTGCGGATCATGTCGTCGTAGATCACGACGTGCTTCCCGGCGACCTGCGCCGACACGCCGGTGATCTCGGTCTCGTCGCCGCTGACGCGCTTCTTGTAGACGAACGCGACATCGCAGCGCAGGTCCTTGGCGAGCGACTCGACCCACTTCGCGCGGCCGGCATCGGTCGATGCGAGCACGAGGCCGTCGGGCGCGAGCTTCTCGGCCGCCGCGACGACCAGCGGCTTGCCGTAGATGTGGATCGGCCGGATGCCGCCTTCGAAGTAATAGGCGATCGAGTCGACGTGGAGGTCGAGCAGGAACACCTGCGTGCCGCGGCTCGCCATCGGGATCGACGACAGCAGGCGCGCGCGCGTCTTCGCGGTCACGACCTCGCCGTAGCGCACGCTGCGCTCCATCGTCGAGTAGCCGAAGAACGGCATGACGATGCGCAGCCGATAGGCGCCCGCGGTGACGAAACCGCACGCGAGGTCGTACAGCTCGAGGGTGGCGGCGTCGTCGATCGTGCCGCCGACGATGATCACGTCGCGATCGGCGGGGTCGGTCTCGATGCGCAAGTAGTGCTCGCCGTCGGGGAACGTCTTGCGGACGACGGCGCCGCGCTGCCAGCCGGTCGCCTTCGCGATCGAATCGGCGAGGTAGTCGTAGGCGCGGATCGAATAGACGACGGGCTCATGCATGGCGGGCCTCCGCGACGAGCTGGAGCTTGCGGGCGTGGACGCGATCGTCGAGCCCGACGGGATACGGCTGCGGATTGAGGAACCGGCGCGTCCGCGGCGACAGGGCCGCGAGCTCCTGCTGGGCACGTGCGCGGGCGGCCGCGAGATCCGGCAAGGGACGCCGCGTGCCGCGATCCATGACGCGGACGAGCAGGTCCTCGGCGCGATCGTGCGGCGGCGCGTACGGCGTGCCGAGCGGCTGCTCGATGTCGTGGATCGCGGGGCCGGCGAAGCCGCGCTCGACGTCGTAGATCACATCGCCGACCATCTCGCCGCCGCGCCACAGCCGGCGCACGCCGAGCACGCCCGGGTTGCTGATCTTCATCGGCTGCTCGCTGAGCTTGATCGCGTCGCGCCACGCCGTGCCCTCGCGATACGCGCCGAGCTTGTACACACCGCCGAGCGCCGGCTGATCGAACGCGGTGACGAGTCGCGTGCCGACGCCGTAGCTGTCGATCCGCGCGCCTTGCTCGAGCAGCGAGCCGATCAAGTATTCGTCGAGGTCGTTCGACGCGACGATCTTTGCGTTCGGGAAGCCGGCCTCGTCGAGCAGCCGTCGCGCCTCGATCGACAGGTGCGCGAGGTCACCGGAATCCAGCCGCACGCCGGCGAGCTCGTGGCCCTTCGCACGCAGCTCGCGCCCGACCGTGATCGCGTTCCGCACGCCCTCGAGCGTGTCGTACGTGTCGACGAGGAACGTGCAGTTGCCCGGCAGCGCGTCGGCATACGTGCGAAACGCGGTGAGCTCGTCGCCGTGGAACATCACCCAGCTGTGCGCGTGCGTGCCGGCGACCGGGATGCCGAGCAGCTTGCCGGCGAGCACGTTGCTCGTGCCGGCGACGCCGCCGATCCATGCCGCACGCGCGGCCGACAGTCCGCCGTCGATGCCCTGCGCGCGCCGCAGGCCGAACTCGAGGACCGGTGCGCCGCGCGCGGCCTGGACGATACGCGCGGACTTCGTCGCGATCAGCGTCTGGAAGTTGATGATCGTCAACAGCGCGGTCTCGACCAGCTGCGCGTGCGCGATCGGCCCCGTGACGCGAACGACCGGCTCGTGCGCGAACACGACGGAGCCTTCCGGTACCGCGTCGACGGTGCAGCCGAACTTCAGCGCGCCGAGATAGTCGAGGAAGCCCTGCGGGAACAGCGGCTGGTCCTCGCGATCGCGCAGCGTCGCCAGGTACGCGAGGTCGCTCGCATCGAACCGCAGCCGCTCGAGGAACGCGACCGCCTGCGCGAGCCCGGCGCACACCGCGTAGCCACCCCCGAACGGCGCTCGCCGGAACGTCAGGTGGAAGACTGCCTCGCGCTCCGACTCGCCCGACTTCCAGTAGCCGCAGGCCATCGTCAGCTGGTACAAGTCGGTGAGCAGCGCCAGACTGCCGCCGTAGACGTCGTCGAGGCCGTCGGTCATCTTCTAAGTGTATAGTTTACACGAAGTGTTGCGATGTCAATGCCCGCCATGAGTGACCAGGCCGTCGTGATCTGGGGGGAGCTGCTGTGGGACCAGTTCCCCGATGGGCCGCAGCTCGGGGGCGCGCCGTCGAACGTCGCCTGGCACCTCGGGATGGCCGGCGGATGGGCGCAGCTCGTGTCGCGCGTCGGCAACGACGAGCTCGGGCACCGCGCGATCGACCGGCTCTCCGAGATCGTCGACACGTCGCTGATCCAGGTCGACCCCGAGCGCGCGACCGGCGAGGTCGAGGTCACCGTCGTCGACCCCGCCGACCCGGCAGAGCCGGGTCAGCTCCATCTTCGGGGCGAGCCCCGCTATCGCCTCGTGCCGGGACGCGCCTGGGAGCACATCGCGTGCAGCTCCGACGTCGCGACTGCGATCGGCGAGGCCGGCGTCTTGATCTTCGGCACGCTCGCGCAGCACACGCCCGGCGGGCTCGCGCAGTGGAAGCGCGCGATCGCGGCCGCCGGCTCGCGCTGCCTCAAGGTCTGCGATCTCAACCTGCGCCGCACGATGACGCCGCCCGCCGGCGAACGCGAGGCCGTGCTCGCCGCGCTCGAGGTCGCCGACCTGCTCAAGGTCAACGATCAGGAGCTCGCGAAGCTCGGCGAGTGGCTCGGCTGGAGCGACCCGATCGCGGAGCTGCGCAAGCGGCCGCGCGTCGTCGCGATCACGCACGGCGCCGAGGGCAGCACGCTCCACGGCGAGCGCGGCACGATCGAGATCCCGGGCGTGCCGGCGCGCGAAAAGGGCGACAACGTCGGCTGCGGCGACGCGTACCTCGCGATCCTCGTCCACGGCATGACCCTCGGCTGGGACCTCGAGCACAGCGCGCGCGCCGCATCGCGGTGGGCCGCCGAGGTCGCCGCCGTGCGCGGCGCGACACCCGCATTCGACGACGCGCAGATCGAGGAGCTCCTCGGAGAGGCAGCATGAGCGACGAGCCCGAAGACAAGCCGGTGGTCGAAGAGGCCAAGCCGGTCGACAAGAAGCCGGTCGACAAGAAGCCTGCGCCCGGCCCCAAGAAGCCCGACGTGTGGGACCAGACCGGCGAGTGGCTGATCGCGAACGGCGCGCTGCCGGCGGTCGGCGTCATCACGATCGCGGTGTTCATCATCCACTTCGGCGTGTTTCGCGGCGAGAGCGCGGGCGACGATCTGTCGTTCCACTTCGCCGAGAGCGCCCGCATCGCGGACTGCCTGCGCGTCGGCGACTTCGATCTGTGGAACCCGAGCGCGAACGGCGGCTACGCGAGCGCGTACTACTACCAGGTCATCCCGCAGCTCGCGTCCGCGCTGCCGGCGGCGATCTTCGGCCACCACCTGTTCTGGTTCCAGCTGTCGATCGTGCTGCCGCTCGTGCTCGCCCCGGCCGCCGCGTATCGCGGCCTGCGCCTGCTCGGCGCGACGCCGTGGCAGTCGGCGGTCGGCGCGTTCTGCGTCGCGTTCACGAACGGTGCATCGCGCTGGGGCGGCGGCAACGCCGGCACGTTCCAGGTCGGCCTCTACACGCAGACGTGGGCGCTCGCCGCGTTCCCGCTCGCACTTGGCTATGCGGCACGCTGGATGAGTGAGGCCAGGGGCCTGGCACCCGCGGTCGCGTGGGGCGCGTTCGTGTTTCTGTGTCACCCGTTCATCGGCGTCACGCTCGCGCTGACGATCTTCATGGGCTGGCTCGCGTTCGATCTGTGGCTCGGCGGCGCGTTTCTGTTGCGCCTCATCGCCGGTCGGTACGGCGGCGGGCTGATCTTCAAGAGGGTTCGCGAGTACCGGCCCGATGCGAACTGGCGCGAGATGCTGTGGCAGCTGCTGCGCGGCGCGATTCTCGGCGCGCTCCTGCTCCTCACCTGGTCGCCGATCTGGCTGCCGCTTGTCTTCGATGGCAGCGGATTCGGTGGCTTCCCGCACCGCGTCGGCGACGAAGTCGGCCCGGGCTTCATCGTGCTTCGCAAGTGGATGTTCGCCGCCGACGGCTGGATGCCGACGCACTGGCGCGGCGAGATCCTCGACTTCATGCCGCCGAACTTCGGCGTGCGGTTGCCGCTGCTCACGCTCGCGGTGCCGTTCTGCATCCTGTTCGCCCGCGGGCGAATGTTCCGCTGGATCTGGCCTGCCGCCGTCGTGTTCTTCCTCATGCTCGGTGCCGGCCCGCACATGGGCAAGATCGGCGACGACGTGTTCCCGCCCGTGCGCGCGCTCGGCACGATGCAATGCTTGCTCGCGATGGGCGTCGGAGCAGGCGCCGTGGCCATCGGCCAGTGGCTATGGAATTACGCCGGCAAGTGGCCGCATGCCGCGTACTCGGTCCGCACCGGCCTCGCCGCGCTGGCGGCCGCGTTGATCGTGCTCGTCGCGCTGCCGGGAAGCCGGGCGCTCGCGGCGCGCGTCCGCGTGCTCGGCGACTACAAGAACAGCCACCGCACTGACATGATCATCATCGGCGATCAGCTCGCGAAGCTACCGCCCGGCCGCAAGCAGGTCGGGCCCGGCGCCGAGAACCACTGGTGGAACCTACTGTCGTACGCGTACGACCGCGTGCCGTCGCTGCTCCAGATGGGCGGCGGCGGCCTGCAGGCGTCGCCGAACTACGACTTTCTGTGGACGTATCGCGACTACGTCAAGAACGCGTGGATCTACGACGCGCCGTACCTCGTGTTCGACAAGTCGCGCGGCCAGAAGATGCCGGTCGGCGACACCGTCGGTGGCACCGATGCGTACGAGATCCGTCGGCTGCCGTCGCCCGGCCTCGTATCGCCGGTGCAGGTGACCGGCACGCTGCCGCCGGGCTATCGCAACACCGAGCCCGGCCACAAGGCCGCGCTCGAGTGGGAGAAGACCGAGGCGCCGATGAAGGACCAGGTCATGGCGTACGCCGGTTCCGGCGGCGCGGGACCCGAGCCGAAAGGCAAGACGCTGCGCTCGTGGCGGCAGGACTCGCCGGGCAGCGAGGCCGACATCGTCGCCGAGGTCCAGGCCGACGCACCGACGACGTTCGTCATCCGCGAGAGCTGGCACCCGCGCTGGCACGCGTACGTCGACGGCAACGAGGTGCCGGTGCGCCGCGTGACGCCCGACTTCCCGGCCGTCGACGTGCCGACGGGCAAGCACACGATCGAGCTGCGGTTCGAGCGGCCGTGGTGGCTGCTCGCGTCGTGGCTGTTGTGGCCCGGGCTGTCGATCGGCGCGTGGTACGTGCTGCGCCGACTCGCGCGCCGCAACGCGCCGCCGCTGCCGCCCGAAGCGCGCGCGCTGCCCAAGGCCGCGTAGCGTTACGTCGCGCTGCCCGTCGCGCTGCCGCCCTCGTCCGCGCGCGGCATCGGCACGACGACCTTGACGCTGCGCAGCTGCCACTTCGCCGCCTTGCTGTCGCGCGTGAAGCCGAGGACGCAGCGCACGGCGCTCGACTTCTCGAACTCGGCGAGCACGTCGAACGTCGCGCTCGTGCCTTCGATCACCTTGGCCTCCGTCACCGTCAGGATGCGCTTGTACGCGCCGAGCGCCTCACGATGCTCCTGCTGGATCGACTCGAACGTCGCGCGCGACTCCTGCTTCTTGAACACATCGCTGGCCTGATCCCACACCTGCCCCGCCTTGCCGTCGCGCAGCTCCTCGAGGATCGTCTCGGCTGCGTCGCGCACGTCGCACTTCTTGCGATCGTCGGGGTCCTTGCACGCCGCGACGCGCTGCTCGCGCTGCGCCTGCGTGATCTTGAGCTCGGGCGGCAGATCGATACCGATGCCGAGCATCTTCCAGCCGCCCTTGTCGTAGTGGAAGCTGATCGTGCCCTGGCACACGCCCTTCTCGTACGCGGCCGTGAGACCGACGCGGCCGACGCGCCCGGTGGGCCCCGTGGTGACGAGCGTGTCGTTGATCGCGGTGATCTCGCGGAACTTGCCGAGCGTGACGGCCATGTCCGTCATGTCGTCGACGAAGCGCTCCTTGCGCACCATCTCCTGGAAGCGCGGCGACGATTTCTCGTAGACGTCGCCGATCGCCTCGGGACCGTTCGACAGCTGCACGAGGATCTTCTCGGCGGCGGGGCGGAAGTCCGGCGTGTCGCTCGTGCGCAGCTGCCAGCCGACGATCACCGCGATCCACGCGAACACGAGCAAGAAGCCGACGATCACGCTGCGCACGAGCAGCCGGCCCCGGCGCGTCTGCGCGACGCGAGGCAGCGCGTGGATCGACTCGCCGGCCTTCGTCAGACCCTCGCCGAGCTTGCCGACGCTCGCGCCGACGAGCGGGACCTTGTTCGTCAGGTCGCCGAGCTTGGTGACGCCCTCGCCGATCGTCTCGACGACACCGCCGAGCTTCTCGATGCCCATCGACGCCGCGGCCGTCACGCGCTTCTGGCGTCGCGGCGCCCCGACCGGTCCCGTCCCCTGCCCGCTCGCCTCCTGCGCGACCGCCTTCGGCACGCCGCCGCTCGCGACCGGCTCGCTCTCCGCCGCCGGCACCGCCTGCGGGATGCCGGAAATGGAGGGGCTGGAATTCACTTCCAGCCCCGGGGTCGACGACGACACCTGCACCTCGACGGAGCCGGAGCCCTCGGGGGGCTTGTCGTCGGGATCGTCGGGCACCGCGATAACTATACGCCGTCGCTCAGCTGAAGAAGCGCGCGACGAGGTTCTCGGCGACGTCGCGGCGATACGTCGCGGTCGAGCGGACGTCGTCGATCGGCTTGATCGCGCTGCGCAGCGCGGCCCGCGCAGCCTCGGCCGCCTTGGCTCCGAGCGCCAGCCCGGTGACCGCCTGCTCGACGGCCGCGATCCGGATCGGACGATCGGCGACGGCGCCGAGCGCGACGCGGGCGCGCGTGACGACATCGCCATCGAGCTCGATGAATGCCGCGCCCATCACCTTGCTGATCGACTGCGCGCGGCGCGTGCCGACCTTGCGCCACGTCGTGCGCGTGCGCGTCGCGGGCGGCCGCAGGTGCGCGGCGACGATCAGTTCGTCGGCGGCGAGCTGCGTCTTGCGGTAGCCGGTGCAGAACTCGCGGTAGGGGATGCGCCGGCGCCCGCGCGCGGCCGACGCGAGCTCGAGCTCGGCATCGAACGCGAGCAGCACGGGCAGCGAGTCGCCGACCGGCGATGACGTGCCGACATTGCCGCCGAGCGTGCCGCGCGCCTGGATCTGCAGCGCGCCGATCTCGCGAGCAGCGGCGGCGAGCGGGCCAAAGCGCTCGAGCACGGCCGCGTGGTGCTCGACCTCGAGCCACGTGGTGCCGGCGCCGATCGTCAGCACGTCGGTCATCGTGACGCCGCGCAGCTCGGGTAGCCGCCACAGATCGAGGATGCCGGCGGGCTCCGGCCGATGCGTCGCGTTGACCATCAGGTCGGTGCCGCCCGCGAGCACCATCCAGTCCGGATGCTGCGCCTTCGCGTCAAGGGCCTCGGCGAGCGAGCGCGGGCGAATGTACGCGGAGCTCATCGTGTCTCCCGCGCCGCGTTGACGACCGCGTCGACGATCAGCTGATAGCCGGTGCACCGGCAGATGTTGCCCGCGAGCAGCGCGCGGACCGTCTCGCGCGCTTCGTGATCGTTCTTGCCGCGGATGAGGCCGCGGTCGACGACATGCGCCGCGCACACCGCGATCCCCGGCGTGCAGATGCCGCACTGCGCGCCGCCACACGCGACGAGCTCGCGCTGCACCGCATGCAGCACGTCGCCGTGCGCGAGTCCCTCGACGGTCGTCACGGTGCGGCCGTCGCACTGGCCTGCCGCGACGAGACACGAGTTGACGACCTCGCCGTCGAGCATCACCGAGCACGCGCCGCATTCGCCCTCGCCGCAGCCTTCCTTCGTGCCGGTGAGGCGCAGGTCCTCGCGCACGAGATCGAGCAGGCGCTTCCATGGCGAGGCGTCGACCTCGCGGCGCTCGCCGTTGATCGTCAGCGTGATCTTCATGACCACCTCGCGCGGCTCGCCGCGATCACTTCGGGGAGGATCGGGATGCCGTCGAACGCGCAGCCGAGCGCATCGCCGACCGCATTCGCGACGGCGGCGGCCGGGCCGTCCATCGGGATCTCGCCGACGCCCTTCGCGCCGCTCGGCCCGAATGGATACGGCACCTCGACGAGGATCGTCTCGAGGTCCGGCGCATCGGCGAACGTCGGCACGATGCAGTTCGTCATGTTCGCGTTCGCGACCTTGCCCTCGCGATACACGATGTTCTCGAGCAGCGCCCAGCCGAGTGCCTGCAGCGTGCCGCCCTCGATCTGCCCCTTGACGATCACCGGATTGATCGCCTTGCCGACATCGATCGCCTGCACGCAGCGGTCGACCCGTGCCTCGTACGTGTCGAGATCGACCGTGACGTCGACGAGACAGCACGCCCAGCCAAAGCACGGATAGGCGGCGCCCGTGTAGGTCGCGTCGTCGAAGTGAATGCCGGGCGGCGGCTCGTACTGCATCGTCACCGCGACCTCCTCGCCGGCCGGCGCCGACGGCAGCTTCTCGCGCAGCTCCTTCGCCGCGCGCTCGACGAGCCCGCCGACGACCATGCACGTGCGGCTCGCGACGGTCGGCCCCGAGTCGGGCACGAGCGACGTGGTCGGATCGATCACGTCGATCAGCGATGCATCGACGCCGAGCGCCTGCGACGCGATCTGCGTGAAGATCGTGATCGCGCCCTGGCCGATGTCGGTCGAGCTCGAGCGAACCTCGTAACGACCACTCGTCGTGCGCGCGACGGTGGCGCGACCGGCAAGGCGCGACTCGCCCGAGCCGGTGAAGCCCGCGCCGTGGAAGTAGAAGACGTAGCCGCGGCCGCGCCGCAGCGGCTCGCCGTTCGGGCCGGTCCCCTCGCGCACCGGCGGCGGCCCCGCGACGCGCTCGACCGCCGCGATCACCTCGTCGGTGCCGACGGAGAAGCCGAGCTCCTGGCCGGTCGCCGTCGTGTCGCCCTTGCGCAGCGCGAGCCGCTTGCGCAGCTGCAGCGGATCCTCGCCGAGGTGGATCGCGAGCTTCTCGATCTGGCGCTCGTACGCGAACGTCGTCTGCGGCGCGCCGAACCCGCGGAACGCACCGTGCGGCGGATGATTCGTCGCGACGACGCGCCCGCGCACGCGCACGACCGGGCAGCGATACGGCCCCGCCGCGTGCAGCACGCCGCGCGACAGCACGACCGGCGACAGCGTCAGGTACGCGCCGCCGTCCATCACGCAGTCGACGTCGATCGCCAACACGTCGCCGCGTTGATCGACCGCGAGCCGGTGCCGCGTGTACGCCGGATGGCGCTTCGTCGTCGCCGCGATGTCCTCGTCGCGGTCGTAGACGATCTTGACCGCACGCCCCGCCTTCTTCGCGAGCACCGCGACGTGTGCCGCGAGCATCGACGGATACTCTTCCTTGCCGCCGAACCCGCCGCCGGTCACCGACTGCGTGATCACGACGTCCTCGGCGCCGAGCCCCAAGAGGGGCTTCATCGCCTTGTGCACGTAATACGGGCACTGCATCGAGCCGACGATGTGGCAGCGGCCATCGCGCCACTCCGCCATCATCGCCTGCGGCTCGATGTACATCTGCTCCTGCGGCGACGTGTAGTACGTGCCCTCGATCACGTGCGCGGCCTTCGCGATCACGGCCTCGAAGTCGGCATCGCTCGCGTGCCCCTTGCGGATCATGAACTGCTTGAACACGTTGTCGGTGCCGTACAGCTTCTCGTTCGCGGCGAGCGAATCCTCGACGGAGAATACGGCCGGCAACCCGCGCACGCGCGGCCGCACCGCCTTCGCCGCCGCCATCGCGAGCTCCTTCGTCGGTGCCGCGACGAGCGCGATCGCCTCGTCGACGTGCATCACGGGCTTGCCGACTGCGACGAGCGCCGGCTGATCGTTCTCGATCAGCGCGATGTAGTTCTGCCCGGGAACATCCGCCGCCGTCGCGACGACGACCCGCGACCAGTCGAAGCCCGGATCGAGATCGATCGCCTCGAGCACGCCATGCGCGACGGTCGAGCGCACGGTCGCCCCGTACCAGACGCCGGGTGCATCGAGGTCGTCGAGGTAGCGCGCGCGCCCCGTGACCTTCGCGACGCCGTCGATGCGCGGCATCGGAGCCCCGACGGGGGCGAGAGCCTCGCGGCGGGGAGCGACCGGAGGACGTTCCATCGGCCGACTAAACCACAGCCGATGCCCGGCTGTCAGTGCGTGCGATGCTGCAGGACCGCGGGTTTTCCCGAGAACGCCAGCACGAAGTCCTCCAGGGTTGCCGTGCCGCTCGCGCCGAGGGTCGCGCCGTTCGTACCCCCGTCCATCGACAGCAGATATGCGCGCACCGCATCGTAGCCACCGGTGACCTTGCCGGCCGTGTACGACTGCACGTATCCGTTGTCGCCCGAGCCGACGTTGAAGTCGTAGACGTCCGTCGGCAGCACGGGGACGATCGTCGTGTTCGCCTGCGGCGCGACGATGTGCCACGCCCAGGTGTGCGCGTTCGATCGGTTCGCGTCGAGCTGGACGAGGATGAAGTCGGGCGTCGCGCCCGAGCCCTCCTGCATCCCGATCGAGTGGCTCGCGACGTCGTAGGTCGGGCTGCCCTGAAACACGGCGAGCTCGCGCGCGGCAACATCCGTGGTGTACGTGGCCGTGTAGGGGCCCCACTCGAGCATCGTGTAGCGCGAGTCTCCGCCCGGATAGAAGTTGTAGTTGACGATCGATTTCGCACCGGTGAAGTCGGGCATCGCGAGCGAGGCCGAGCCGTTGCTCGTCGTGGTCGACCGGAAGTACACGCCGTGGTTCGCGTCGACGAGCTGGTCGGAGAGCTGGATCGTGCCGAGCGGCGCGTTCTGCAGCGTGTACGTGCGAGTCGCGGCGGCCGTGTACGTCGCCCCCGGGAAGCTCACCGTCCCGGCGTCGGCGACGGCGACGTTGGGCATGAAGAAGTAGTCGAGCGCCGCGCCATTCGCATCGCGCGCGACGACGAGGAAGTCGGTCGTCGCACCACAGTTGGAGAGCGTCAGCGGCGTCGTCGCGGGTGCGCCCGAGCCGCCGGGGGTCGCCGACGCGGTTCCGCACGGCGAGTCGATCTCGTACGACGCCGCGCTTCCGTTCGAATCGACGGGCATCGTCGCGGTCACCGTGATCGTCGTCGGCGCCGGCGAGCTCGCCAGGCGCAGATGATCGCCCGGTTTGACGCTCATGAACGTGTAGAGCTCGTCGTTGAACCCGCCGAACGCCTGGCCCGTGCGATACGGATCGATCGCGGTCACCGAGCCACCCGCCGCCATCACCGCGCTCGCCGTCCCCTGCGCATCGGTCGTGGTGGCGAGCACGACGGACGAGTCGGCATTGAGGAAGTAGACGTGCACGCCGGGGTTCGGTGTTCCACTGGCGATCGTCGTGATCGTGACGGGCTGCGGCTGCGCGGCATCGGCCATGCCGTCGATCGCGGGGCCGTCGTGCGGTGTCGCGTCGGGCGTGTGGCGATTGCCATCGTCACCGCACGCGATCACGAACAGGAGAGCAGAGAGCTTGCGCATCCGCCCATCGTATCACCGCTAGTGCCAGCGATGGCGCAGCGAACGCGCGATCGTGAGTGGCTGCTGCGACTGGACGAACGACGCCATGCCCGCGTTGCCGATCGCGATGTCCTGCGGCCCGCTCGTCGATAGCAGCAGCGACCGCACGGCGTCGTACCCGCCGGGCACCTTGCCGGTGACCCAGCCGTTGATGCCGACGGTGTCGCCCGAGCCGATGTTGAAGTCGAACACGTCGGTGGGCACGGTCGGCAGCGTCACGTTCGCGCCCCACGGCGCCGCCACCGACCACTGCCAGCGGCGAGTCGTGCTGCGCGACGCCGTCATGAAGAAGATCGAGAAGTCGGGCGCGCCGCCGGTCGTCGTGTCGACGGGAACGGACGCCTGCTTCGTGCTCGGATCGAACGCCGGCGGCCCCGTGAAGTCGTTGAGCGCGCGCGATCCGACGTCGGCCGAGTACGCCGAACCAAGCGCGCCCCAGTCGAGCAAGATCTGGCGCGACCACGACCGATCGTTGAAGAACGTCTCGAGCACGTCCGAGGCGCCGGTGAACAGCGGCACGTCGAACGTCGAGCTCGCGGCCGAGCCGGCGGGCGTCTCGTTGAGGATCGTGAAGATCGGGCCCATCGGATCGATCAGGTTGTCCTGGAACGACACCGACTGGGCCGCCGGGATGTTCGTGTACATCAGCGTGCGCGACGTCGCCGCCACATACGTCCCGCCGCTCAGATCGAGCGTGCCCTGATCGACCACCGGCAGGTTCGACGCATACACGTACTCCGACGCGCTGCCGTTCGACGCGACGACGAGCACGTCGGTCGCCGCGCCGCAGTTGTTCAGCGACATCGAGCCGCTCATCGCCCCCTGGACGAGCATCAGGCTCGGGGGCGGCGCCAGCTGCGTCCCCGTCGTGTTGCACGGCGAGTACGCCGCGAATCCCGTCATGTTCGCATCAAGCGGCGCGGTCACCGTCATCGTCTGCGTCGTTGCCACGAACACCCGCTTGAGCACGAGGTGATCGCCGGGCTTCACGCCGACGAACGTGTCGAGCTCGTCCTGCTGCACGCCCCCGAGCGCAGGCAGCGTGAACGGATTCACGGCGGTCACGTAGCCGCCAGGCGCCATCACCGCGCTCGCGATGCCGTTCGCATCGGTCGTCGTCGCGAGCACCACGCTCGAGTCCGCGTTCTGGAAGTACACGTGGACGCCCATCACCGGCTGCTGATCGCGGATCGCCGCGATCGTCACCGGCGCGACGGGCGCATCCGCCGCCGAATCGACCGCGCCGTCCGCGTGCGGCGTCGCATCGGGCGTGTGCCGGCCGCCGTCATCTCCACATGCCATCAGTACAACAACGATCCCAAGCTTGCGCATCGCCGCATCATAGACGCGGCGCGCGCCTGGTTGTAGATCACGAGGCGTGCGACGCATCACGCTCGGCGATACGACGGTCACCGCGATCGGCAGCGGCGACATCTGTCTCGCCCGCTCCGCCGCCCGTCGCGTCGACCACGGCGACGTCGCCCGCGCCCTCCACGCCACCCTCACCGCCGGCCTCGATCTGATCGACGCCGCCCCCGACGCCGAGGAGCTGGCCGCCCGCAGCGTCCGCGAGCTTCGCCTCCGCGACCGCACCGTGATCGCGACCCGCATCCCCGCGATCAGCACCCGCGATGTCCTCAGCGACCGCTTGCCACCGCGCTACGTCGTCGATCGCGTCGAACGCACGCTCCGCACCACGCGCCTCGACGCGATCCCGCTCGCCCAGCTCCCGGTCCGCGCGTTCTGGCGCACCTCGTCCGCATGGCCCGAGCTCGCCGGCACTGCCGCCCGCCTCGTCCGCGAGGGCAAGGTGCTGCGCTGGGGCGCGATCCTCGACACCGTCGAGGAGGACACGCGCGACCTCGCCCAGGAACCGTGGCTCGTCTCGCTCGCCGTGCCCTATTCTCTGTGCAACGCGCCGGCCCTGCTCGGCACGCGCCTGACGCTGCTCGCTCGCCAGCCGCTCGCGGGAGGTGCCCTCGCCGGCACGCTCGGCCCGGGCGTCGCGCTGCCTCCCGACGATGATCGGCGCGACATCCCCGACGCCGAGCTTACGCGCGTCGCTCGCGAGGTCGCCCGCCTCTCGCAATGGGTCAAGCGCACGCCGCCCGCCGCGCGCTCGTGCGATCCCGCCAAGCAGCAGCTCGAGGTGAACCCGCGCCATCCGCACCTCGAAGCCGACACGCTGCCCGAGCTCGCGCTGCGCGCGGTGATCGATCGCGGCGCGGTCGCCCTGCCACGCCTCCACCGCCACGACATGATCGTGCCCGCGCTGCTCGCCGCGTCCGCACCGCCGCTGCCTCCGGAGTTGCTGCGCGCGCTGTTTCCCGAGGAGAAAACGTGACACCTGAACATAGTATCAGTATGCTGTTCGGGTGAAGGAACGCCCCGCGGCGAACCCGCCGATCCGCTTCCGCGACGTCACGGTCACCTATGACGAAGGCGATGGTCCGCCGCCCGCGCAGATCACGCTGCTCGAGGATCAATCGCGATCGATTCTCTCGCACAACGATTCGCCGGACCTCGATTTCCGCTGGAGCGCGAATCCATATCGTGGATGCACCAACTCGTGCAGTTACTGCTACGCCCGGCCTTCGCACGAGTACCTCGATCTCGGCGGCGGCACCGACTTCGACACGAAGATCGTGATCAAGCCGAAGGCGGCGGAGCTGTTGCGCGAGGCGTTCGACAAGCCGTCGTGGAAGGGCGAGCTGATCATGTTCAGCGGCGTCACCGACTGCTATCAGGCGATCGAGTCCGATCTGAAGCTGACGCAGCAGATGCTCCAGGTCTGCCTCGAGTACCGGAACCCGGTCGCGATCATCAGCAAGAGCGCGCTGGTCGAGCGCGACGTCGAGCTGATCGCCGAGCTCGCGCGCGAGGCCGGGGCGCACCTGAGCGTCAGCCTCGCGTGGATCGATGCCGAGCTCGCGCGCACGATCGAGCCGTGGGCGGCGTCGCCCGCGCGGCGATTGAAAGTCATCGAGACGTTTGCGAAGGCGGGCGTGCCCGTCGGCGTGATGTGCGCGCCCGTGATCCCGGGGCTGAATGATGACCAGCTCGTGCGCGTGCTCGAAGCGGCGCGCGATGCGGGCGCGACCAGCGCGGGCTGGGCGCTGCTGCGGCTGCCGGGGATCGTCAAGCAGGTGTTCGAGGAGCGGCTGCGCGTGTCGTTGCCGCTCGCGGCCGACAAGGTGCTGCATCGCGTGCGCGAGACGCGCGGCGGCGAGAAGCTGTACGACTCGCGGTTTCACGTGCGCGGGCGCGGCGAAGGTGTGTACGCGCAGACGATCGCGGCGATGTTCGATACCGCGGTCAAGCGGCTCGGCTTCAACGCGCGTGACGAGGAGCGGGACTTCGTGTCGCGGTTCCGGCGGCCGGCGAAGGGCGGACAGCTGTCGCTGTTCTAGTTCCAGTTCCAGGCGACGTTGACATATGGCGAGACCGGCATCTTGCTGTCCTTCGCGGCCTTCCAGCTCGGCGGGTCGAGGAGCGCGTACGCGCCGCCGGTCAGCGCGAAGTGTTTCCATGCGTGCGTCCACGTCGCGCGCGGATAGAGCAGGCCTTGCGCGCTCTCCATCGCGGTCGGCCGCGTCATCCACACGTCGCACGCGACGATCAGCGCATCGTGGCGGCCGAGCGTCGCCGCGAGCTCCATGCCCGCCGTCGCGCCGAAGCGATGCCCGCTGTCGCTCGCCGTGCCACCGCCGCCACCCGCGCCACCGCCGCCCGCGCCGACGCCGCCCGCGACCGCCGCGAATCCGCCCTCGAGCGCGAAGCCGCCGGCATTCGCCGACAGCGTGACGTCGTTCGTGAGCCGCGCCGAGCCGACGAGCGTCGCGGTCTGGATCGACGCCCACGCGAACCCGACGCCACCGCCCGCGACGACCGCACCGGGCAGCGGAAGGAACGCGCCGACCGCGAACGGGTAGACGCCGCCGCCGGCGCCGAGCATCAAGCTCGCGCTGACCTGGTCGCCGCGCAGAAACCGATGCTCGAGGCGCAGGTTCGGGAAGAGCAGCGCGTCGGCGGCGAGGTACGTCGCGAGCTCGGTGTTGTCGGTGAGGCCGATGCCGCTCGTGCCGAGCAGCGACACGTGCACCGCGCGCTTGTGCAGCGTGAACGCGTTCATGCCCTCGGGCACCTCGCCGTCCTGATAGTCCGCCCTGGCAACCGCCGGCATCGCCAGCAGGCCCAGAACCGTCACGCCGAGAACCGTCGCCGAGAAAGCTCGCATCGCCGCCGCGTTCTGCAGCGCGCGTGCCGCGCGATGTGCGTGAAATCCCGCAGCGCGCCGACCGCCGCATGAACACGGGTTCACGCGCACGCCGTGAACGCCGAGTGCGAACGGCCGTGCGCACTAGCTCGCGAGCACCCAGACGAGGCCGGCCAGCGCGAGCACCGCGATCGCGAGCGCGGCGACGAACGGGACGCGGCTGCGCGGCGGCGGCATCGCGGCAACCGGGGCCGGCCGCGGCGCGAGCTGCCGGTCCGCGGGGTCGCGAAAGCAGAACACGACCTTGCCCAGCTCGATCTGGGCGCCGTCGTAGAGCGGGGCGTCGGTGATGCGCGTGCCGTCGAGCTTCGTGCCGTTCTTGCTGCCGAGGTCGACGATGCGCGTACCGTCCCAGCCGCGGCGGATCTCGGCGTGCAGGCGCGAGAGGTCGTTGTCGACGATGATCCAGCCGGCGTCATCGCCGCGTCCGATCACGAGCGTTGACTCGGGCGGGCGCAGCGCGCGCTTCGACGGAGCGCCCGGGCCGCGCAGCAGCTCGAGCGTCGGTGCGCCCGCGTCGCCGAGCAGGCCGCGCATCAGCTCGCGCGCGAGGCTCTCCGTGCGCTGCGGCGGCGTCGGGTTCGTTCCCGCGGGCGCCGGCGCGAGCACGACGCGATACGGCCCGACCTCGAGCTCGATGCCATCGCCGATGTCTCCGCTGTCCCCGTCGCCAGGCGCGCCCTCGCCAACGAGCCGCCAGCGCAGGCCGTCGACGCGGACGTGCTCCGCGCGCACCGTCGTGGCCGGCAGGCGCACGCGCGCGGTCGGCGCGCTGCCGATCGTGAACGACGCGTCGTCGATATCGATCGCCGGCAGCGCCGGCTGCCCCTCCTCGCGCACCGTCACCCGCAGCACTAGTGCGCTCGCGCGTGCGCCTCTTCGGCTTTGTACTGGTAGTACTTCTCGAGCACCATCTTGAGGTACTGGCGCGTGTACGCGTACGGCGGCACGGTGTAGCCGTACTTCGCGAGCGAGCCGAGGCCCGCGTGGTAGCCGGCGATCGTGAGCACGAGATCGCCGTCGGTGCGGTTCGCGAGCCAGCGCAACAGGCGCGTGCCCGTCATGATGTTCGTGCGCGGATCGAAGACGTCGCCCGGCGTGCCCATGTCGATCTGGACCTGCGGGTGGACCTGCATCAGGCCCTTGCAGTCCATCGACGAGACGACGTGCGGGTCGTAGTCACTCTCGACCTTGATCACGGCGCGGATCAGCGGGACCGGGATCTTGTAGAGCGCGGACGCTTCCTGGATGTACGCGTCGTAACGGTGGAAGCGATCGGGGGACGTGTCGGTCGCGGGGACCTTGTCGCAGCGCTCGCAGCTGCCGCGCTTGGCCGCGGCCTTGCTGCCGGGCGGCGGCATCGAGTCGAGCACCTTCTTGAACGAACCGCCGTGCGGCTTGATGTTCGTGAAGTGCTGGACGCCTTCGTCGTCGGTCCACGTGTAGACGTCCGCGCGCGCCACCGCTGCGACGAGCATCAGGACGAGGACCGCGCGCACCCCGAAAGCGTACCGTGAGCGCTGCTAGGGCGCCAGCTGGGCCTTGAGGCCGATCGCCTTCGCGAAGCCTTCCTTGTCGAGCGCTTTCTCGAGGGCGGCCTCGGCCTTGATCGTGCCGTTCTTGACGAGGCGCTCGAGCGCGAGATCCATCGGCTGCATGCCGTCGGAGAGACCGGCGTGGATGTAGCCGCCGATCTGCTGCGTCTTGCCCTCGCGGATCAGCGACGACAGCGCGAGCGATCCGATCAGGATCTCGTGCGCGGCGACGCGGCCGGCGCCGTCGGCCTTCGGCAGCAGCTGCTGCGCGACGACGCCCGCTAGCGAATCGGCGAGCAGCCCGCGGATCTGCGGCTGCTGCTCGGCGGGGAACGCGTTGACGTAGCGATCGATCGTCGCGGCGGCGCTGTTGGTGTGGACCGTCGCGAAGATCAGGATGCCGAACGATGCGAGCTGGAGCGCGGCCTTCATCGTCTCCGCGCCGCGCAGCTCGCCGACGAGGATCACGTCCGCGTTCTCGCGGCCCGCGCTGCGGATCGCGTCGAGGAACGTCGGGACGTGCTCGCCGACCTCCTTGTGCGTGATGAGGCACTTGCGCGGCTGGTGCACGAACTCGACGGGGTCTTCGATCGTCAGGATGTGACCGGGCCGCGTGCGATTGATGTGATCGATCATCGCGGCGAGCGTCGTCGACTTGCCCGAGCCCGTCGGGCCGGTGACGAGCACGAGCCCTGCGCGCAGATCGGCGAGCTTGCGCACGCCCGGCGGGACGCCGAGCTCGTCCATCGTCTTGATGATCGTCGGGATCGCGCGGAACACGGCGCCGGTGCCGGTGAGCTTGCGCAGGTAGTTCGCGCGGAAGCGCGCCTTCGTGCCGTGCGCGTAGGCGAAGTCGAGGTCGCCGGTCTCCTCGAACTGCTTCTTCTGCGCGGGATGGAGCAGCGGGAACAGGAGCGCCTCGATGTCGTCGCTCGACAGGGGCTTGGCGGCATCGGCAACGAGCTGGCCGCGAATGCGCAGCATCGGCGGGTAGCCGGGTGTGAGGTGAAGATCGCTGCCGCCCTTCTCGAGCAGGCGGTCGAACAGCGGGGCGATGCCGCTCATGACGGCCTCTTGAGTGCGGCCGAGAGCTCGCTCTTCGACGTCGCGGCGGTCATCGCCGTTTCCTCGGTGATGCGACCGGCGCGCACGAGCTCGGCGAGCGAATCGTCGAACCGGATCATGCCGAACGCCTTGCCGCGCTGCATGAGG
>JAFAOG010000545.1 GCA_019237945.1 Deltaproteobacteria bacterium
CTTGGAGACGACGATCGAGCCGTCGACGCCCGCGTTGCCAGAGATCTGGCGCAGCGGCTCCTCGAGCGCGCGACGGACGATGTTGACGCCGTAGCGGCGGTCGTCATCGAACGTCAGCTTGTCGAGCGTCGAGATGCAGCGGATGAGAGCAACACCGCCGCCGGGGACGATGCCTTCCTCGACCGCGGCGCGCGTCGCGTACATCGCGTCTTCCACGCGCGCCTTCTTCTCCTTCATCTCGACCTCGGTCGCCGCGCCGACGCGGATGACCGCGACGCCGCCGACGAGCTTGGCGAGGCGCTCCTGGAGCTTCTCGCGGTCGTAGTCGGAGGTCGTCTCCTCGATCTCGCGGCGGATCGTCTTCACGCGCGCATCGATCGCGTCCTTCTTGCCCGCGCCCTCGATGATCGTCGTGTTGTCCTTGTCGACCTGGATGCGCTTGGCGCGGCCGAGGTCGGCGAGGGTGAGGTTCTCGAGCTTGTAGCCGAGGTCCTCGGTGATCGCGTTGCCACCCGTAAGGGCCGCGATGTCCTGCAGCATCGCCTTGCGGCGGTCGCCGAAGCCCGGCGCCTTGACGGCGCAGATCTGCAGCGTGCCACGGAGCTTGTTGACGACGAGCGTCGCGAGCGCCTCACCATCGACGTCTTCCGCGATGATCAGGAGCGGCTTGCCCTGCTTCGCCACCTGCTCGAGAACCGGCAGGAGCTCCTTCATGTTCGAGATCTTCTTCTCGTGAGCGAGCACGAAGCAGTCGTTGAGGACGACCTCCATGCGCTCGCTGTCCGTGACGAAGTACGGCGAGAGGTAGCCGCGGTCGAACTGCATACCCTCGACGACGTCGAGCTCGGAGGTCAGCGTCTTGGCCTCTTCGACCGTGATCACGCCTTCCTTGCCGACCTTCTTCATCGCCTCGGCGATCATCTCGCCGATCTCGGTGTCACCGTTCGCGGAGATCGTGCCGACCTGGGCGATGTCGTCCTTGCCCTTCGTCGGGACCGCCATCGACTTGATCTGCTCGACGACCGACGCGACCGCCGCGTCGATGCCGCGCTTGAGGTCCATCGGGTTGAGGCCGGCGGCAACGAGCTTGGCGCCCTCGTTGTAGATCGCCTGCGCGAGCACGGTCGCGGTGGTCGTGCCGTCACCGGCGACGTCGGAGGTCTTCGAAGCGACCTCCTTCACCATCTGCGCGCCCATGTTCTGGAACTTGTTCTCGACTTCGACTTCCTTCGCGACCGTGACGCCATCCTTGGTCACCGTGGGCGAGCCCCACGACTTCTCGATGACGACGTTGCGACCACGCGGGCCGAGGGTGACCTTCACCGCGTTGGCGAGGAGGTTGAGGCCCTTGGCGATCTCGCTACGGGCGCTCTGCGAAAAAATGATTTCCTTGGCAGCCATGTTCGTTCTCCTGCTTTCGCTCAGTCGAGGACGGCGAGGAGGTCTTCCTCGCGCATGATGAGGTGCTCTTCGCCGTCGATCTTGACCTCGGTGCCGCTGTACTTGCTGAACAGCACGCGGTCGCCGGCCTTGACGTCGAGGGCAATGACCTTGCCGTCCTTGTCGCGCTTGCCAGCGCCGACGGCGATGACCTTCGCCTGGATCGGCTTTTCCTTCGCCGAGTCCGGGATGAACAGGCCACCGGTGGTCTTGGTCTCTTCTTCGATACGCTTGACGAGAATGCGGTCGTGCAGCGGACGGATCTTCATGGCCGCTACCTATAAGTCGCGTCCGCGGCGTTGGCAACCCCCAAGCGCGAGTGCTAACAATGTTCGATATTCGCTTGAAATTCCGATGACTTGACACCTCAGACGTCTGCCGTGGTAAACCGCGGGCCAGATGGCGCCGCTCACCGACTACGAGAAGTACATCCGCACCGAGGAGCTGCTCTCGCTGCAGAAGACGTCGGACACGCTGACGTGCCACGACGAGCTGCAGTTCCAGGTCGTGCACCAGGCGCACGAGCTCTACATGAAGCTCATCGAGCACGAGCTGCGCTTCGTCGCCGAGCTGCTCGGCAAGAACGACATCGCGCGGGCGACCACGCACCTCGGCCGCGTCGCGCGCGTGCAGCGCGTGCTGCTCCAGAGCGTCGACCTGCTCGATACGCTCGCGCCGACCGACTACATGACGATCCGCACCGGCCTCGGTCGCGGCTCGGGCCAGGAGTCGCCCGGCTTTCGCACGATGCTCAAGCTGCCGCAGGAGGTCGTGTGGCCGGCGATGGCCGCGTTCCTCGAGCGCAACAAGCTCTCGCTGCGCGACATCTACGAGCACCCGCACAAGAACCACGCGGTGTTCCAGCTGTGCGAAGGGCTCGTCGATTACGACCAGCTGCTGCAGACGTGGCGCTATCGCCACCTGATGCTCGTGTACCGGATCATCGGCACCGGCACGCCGTCGCTCAAGGGCAAGCACTCCGACCTGCTCGCGCACGGCATGAAGACGCGCTTCTTCCCGCAGCTGTGGGACGTGCGCGACGAGGTGTTCGCCGACTGGACCGCCGCGCAGACCGCGAAGGGTCACGACCCCGGCTATCACGGATGAGGAAGCTAGCTCTGCTCCTCGCGCTGGCTGGCTGCGCGCAGGCCCAGCGTCATCCGGCGGTCGCGATCGGCATCGTCGGTGCGGTCGTCAGCGGGCTCGCGTGCGAGATGGACTCGCCGGCGCATCAGTCGACGTGCGGCATCATCATGCTCGCAGCGGGCGGCGGGCTCGGCGTGATCACGGGGATCGCGACGTTGATCGGCAACACGAACGATACGAGCGTGACGAGCGGCGACGACGACATGGAGATGGAGGGCGGCGCGGTGCGCGTGCACACGCATACGGCGCCTCCGCCGGTGCCGATCGATGCGGGCGTCGTTGTCGATAGCGCGGTCGGTTCGGCGGCGGGCTCGGTCTCGGGCTCAGGGAGCGCCGTCGAGCGCACGGACATGAAAGCCGGTAGTGATCAGTAGCTCGTGATCGTTGTCGTCGAGCAGGCTCTTGCCGACGACGACGCCGAGCGACCACTGCGGCACGATGAAGATGTCGGCGCGCGCGCGCAGCTCGACCTCGCGGCTCGTCTGCGACGACTGGACCTGCATGCACATCGGGTCGGCTTTCGCGTTGCAGTTCGCGAGCACGGCCCAGCGGCCGCCCGCGGCGAGCTCCGCGCCGAGGCCGAACCGCCACAGCACGACATGCGCGCCGCCGACGATGTGGCCGCTCATGTAGCCTCCCCATCCCGGCTGCGTCGCGCCGTACGAGTGCGGCAGCGTGCTCAGCCAGCCGCCACCGCCTTCGAGACCGGCGTAGAGCAGGCGCCCGGCGAGGATGCGGAACATCGGGCCGCCCGAGATCGCGGTGAGATCGTCGCCCGGTGTCGTCGAGAGCGCGGCGCCGTCGAGCGTGTACGGCTGCGCGGTGAACGCGTGGCGGTAGTAGGTCAGCTCGAACCACAGCGGGAAGACAGGCGTGTCGCGCGACCACGTGCCGAACCACGTGCAGTGCTCGTAGCCGACGACCTGCGACGTCTCGTGGCAGCCCTTCGCGTACGCGCGCACCGAGACGGCGAGCAGCGCGACGATCACGAGCGCCTTCACGAGCGCGCTCCGAGGCAGACCCACTGGGACGGTTCGTGGGCGAGCGAGCCGACGTCGACGCACAGCACGTCGGCGCCGGTCGGCGCGCCTTCGTACGAGATGCGCTCGCTGCCCATCCACAGCGCGTCGAGGCCGAGTGGTCGCAGCTCGTGACGCGGGTCTCGAGGATGGACGTCGGTCGCGGCGCCCGCGTCGGTGTACGCGACGACGTGCACGCTCGAGAAGTCGACGACCGTCGAGTGCATGCAGCGGTTGCCGAAGCTGTACTCGACGATCGGTCCGGGTGCGCGCGCGTCGTCGGTCAGCGTCACGGCGACGTCGAGACAGCCGAGCGCGACGCGCTTGCCGGGGAAGGGCGCAATCGCGCCGTGATAGGAGTTCGGCGCGTAGAAGCAGCCCGCGAGCACGAGGCAGAGGACGGCGCGCATGCCCGATCAGTACGCGCGAAGGCGCGCCGGGCTTCGGCGTTAACGAACGCATAAGGTTAAGAGCGTGTTAGATCACCCACATGTCCGACGTCGTCGCCGATAGCCTGCTCGAGTACCGCAAGCACTTTCCGGCGCTTGAAGACTGCGTGCACTTCATCTCGCACTCGCTCGGCTGCGTGCCGGCGCAGGCGAAGGACGACCTCGGCGAGTTCTTCGAGCTGTGGCGCACGAAGTCGATCACCGCGTGGGGCGACTGGCTGCCCGAGGTCGATCGCGCCGCCGAGCGCATCGAGAAGATCATCAGCGCGCCGCGCGGCACGGTGATCATGATGCACAACGTGTCGCAGATCATGGCGACGCTCGCGTCGTGCTTCGACTACCAGGCGCCGCGCAACAAGGTCGTCTACGAATCGCAGATGTTCCCGACCGTGTCGTACGTGTGGCAGGAGGAGCGGCGGCGCGGCGCGGTGCCGACGGTCGTCGAGGCGGATGCGCTCCGCGATGCGATCGACGATCAGACGCTGCTCGTTCCGACGCAGCACGTGATCTTCTCGACCGGCCAGGTGCAGGATGCGAAGGCGATCGCGGCGAAGGCGAAGAGCCACGGCGCGCACGTGATCCTCGACTGCTATCAGTCGATCGGCACGGTGCCGCTCGATGTCGTCGACCTCGGCGTCTCGTTCGCGTGTGGCGGAAGCGTCAAGTACGTGTGCGGCGGCCCGGGCGCGGCGTGGCTGTACGTGCGCAAGGATCTGATCGAGCAGTTCGCGCCGCGCGTCACCGGGTGGTTTGGCAACGAGGCGCCGTTCGCGTTCACGATGCCGCAGCAGTCGTACGCCGAGAACATCTGGCGGTTCATGGGCGGCACGCCCGCGGTCGCGGCGCTGTACCAGTCGCGCGCCGGGCAGAAGCTGATCGGCGAGATCGGCGTGCGGCGGATCCGCGACAAGAGCCTCGCGATGACGGAGAAGTGCATCGCGTGGGCCGACGAGCTCGGCTTCAAGCTCCACTCACCGCGCGGCGCGAACCGCGGTGGCAGCGTGGTGTTCGACTTCACGGGCAGCGCGGATGTGTGCCGCGAGCTCAACCGCCGCAAGTTCTTCTGCGATCACCGACCGGGCGTCGGTATCCGCATCGCGCCGCACTACTACACGAAGGCCGAGGAGATCGAGCTGTTCTTCACCGAGGTGAAGAAGATCCGCGGCGGCGGCGGACGATGAGCACGAGCGCGAGCCCGATCGGCCAGCCGGCGCCGGGGCTGCCGCCGCTGCACGAGCACGCGTAGACCGAGGTGTCGTCGAGATCCTTGCCGGTCGCCTCGCCGATCAGCCGGATCTTCTGCAGGCCGTCCGGCGTCTCGAGCGTCAGCTCGGCCTGGTAGCGGCCGCGGCCCGGCGGCAGGAACGTCACGGTGACGGTCTCCGCGCCGCGCGCGCCGAGCTGCGTCGATGCGCCGATGTTCGGCGATAGCGACCACGCGCCGATCGGCCCCTGCGTCGACCGCAGCGAACGGAGCTTCACCGAGCCCGGCACCGGATCGCAGTTCTGGATCGTGATCTGCTGCTTGCTGCCGGGCGAGTCGACGGGCAGCGTCCCGAAGTCGAGCGCCGCCGGCGAGATCGCGGTGCCGCTCGCGACGTAATCGAGCGTGACCGGAATCTTGTAGTCGCTCGGCACGTCGTCCTTCCACTCGAGCGTGCCCATGACGGTGCCCGTCGCGCTCATCGCGGGCGAGATCGTCGTCATCGCGCTGGCGCCGGGCGCGAGCGACGACGGATAGCTCGTCGGCGACACGAACGAGGCGACGAAGCTCTGATCGACCATCGGCGCGTCGGCAAGGTGGAGCGTCGCGGTGCCGGTGTTGATCAGCGACACGCTGCCGGTGACCATCGAGCCGACGCACGCCTGGCCGAGATCGAGCTCGGCCGGGGCGACGCGCGACGAGGCGGTGACGACCTTGCCGGTGACCGGGATGTGGAGCATCGCGCCGTCGACGTCGATATCGAGCGTCTCGCCCGCGAGGTCGGTCTCGGCGGCGGTCGCGAGGTGCAGCGTGACGGTCGCGGTCTGGCCGGGCGACAGCGCGGTCGTCGTGTCGGTCGGCGCGAGCGACAGGCCGGTCTTCGATGTCGCGAGCTGGATGTGATGGATCTGCGCGGGCGCGACGGACGACGGCGGGTTCGTCACCGTGACGTCGAGCGTCGCCTCGGGCGTGCCGACGCGGTGCTCGCCGAAGTCGAGCTGCGTGGGCATCACCTGGACGAGCGTGTCGGCGATCGCGCAGTGGACGGTGAGCGTCTGCGGCGAGCCGCTGATCGCCTGGGGCGCCGTCAGCGTGAACGTCTGGTCGTTGTTCTGCGACGCCGTGTTCGACTGACAGACGATCTGCATCGTGTTCGAGCCCATCGCGGGCACCGGCTCCGACGTCGGGTTCGCCATGTAGGGAGCCGACACGCCATTGATCGTCACCGTCAGCGGCGCGTTGCCGCTGTCGCCGATCGTGATCGTCTTCGGGAATGCCTGGCCCCGCGGGATCGTGCCGAAGTCGAGCACGTTGTTCGCCGGATCGAGCAGGTCGAGGATCGCGCCGGTGCCGGAGCCGTTGAGCGTGATCGTCGCGGGACTGTTCACCGTATCGCTCGAGGTGACGGTGAGGAACGCCGAGCGCGGGCCGATGCCCTGCGGCGAGAACGTGACGGTGATGTCCTGCGGAGGCGAGCCGACGCCGACCGTGCACGGGCTGCCGGTCTGACACGGCGACACCGTGAAGTCGTTCGCATCGATGCCGCCGACCGCGATCTGGATGTTGTCGAGCGACGCGTTGCCCGCATTGCCGATCTGGCCGCTGCCGTTCGTCGAGCCGCCGACCGCGGTCGCGGGGAAGGTCATCGACGTCGGGTTGACCGTCATGAACGGGCTCATCCCCGAGCCCATCTGCGGATTGCAGTCGACGGTGACGGTCGCGGTCTCGCTCGCGCTGTCGGTGACGGTGAGCGAGCCGGCCGTGCCCGTCGACGGCGTGCAGTAGACGTCGAGCGTCGCGGGGAACGGGAGGTTGAGGCCCGTGCAGCTCGCGCCGCCGCACTGGACGATGCCGAGCGACGGATCGCCCATCATCGTCGCATCGGTGAGCACCGCCGAGCCCGAGCCGAAGCGGTTGATCATCACGGCGACCGGCGTCGCTTGCTGGTTCGGTGGGCCGAGGATGACGACCGGATCGGGGTTGAACGACAGCATGCCGCCGCCCGCTGGTGTCGTGCACATCAGCGACGCCGAGCCGTAGCTGGTCGCGCCCGAGCCGCCGAAGTACGACGCGGTGACGACCGCGCTGACGGTCGTGCTGAACAACGTCTTCGGCGAGCACTTGATCGGCAGCTGGGCGGTCGTGTTCGTCGCGATCGGACCGACGCCGCACGACTGCGCGTTGTCACACGGCGGACCGAACACGAGCGTGTTCGAGGGATCGCCGGTGATCGAGTACATGACGCCGAAGTTCGAGCCCGTGCCGTAGCTCGTCGTGTAGAGCAGCTGCTGCTCGAACATCGCCGAGCCCTGCGTGCCGAAATCCA